>JAHJQZ010000097.1 GCA_018818925.1 Alphaproteobacteria bacterium | reverse complement strand
CAAAGCCCTTGCCGGCCTCGCCCGCCCTTGCCGCCTCGACCGACGCATTGAGCGCCAGCAGATTGGTCTGGAAGGCGATGTCGTCGATCATGCCGATGATGTTGGAAATCTTCGATGAGGAATTGGCGATCCGTTCCATCGCCTCATTGGCCCTCGACATCACCGCGCCGCCCTCCTCGGCGGTGTGCGATGCCGTCTTGGCCTGTTCGCTGGCGGTGACGGCCCGCTTGGCATTGTCCATGACGGTATGGGCAAGCTGTTCCATCGCCGCCGAGGTTTCCTCGATGGTCGCGGCCTGCTTGGTGGTGCGCTCGGACAAATCGTTGGCACCGGACAGGATTTCGCCCGTCGCCGTCTTGAGGCCGCGCGAGGTCTGCCGGATCTGGCCAACCACTTCGGCAAGCTTGTCGGCCACGGCGTTGGTGTTGGCCTTCAGCCGCTCGAAGTCACCCTGGTAGGTGCCGGTCACGCGCTGTGTCAGATTCGTGTCGGCCAATGCGGCGAGCACGTTTCCGGTTTCGCCGATGCCGCGATCGACCGTCTCGACCAGTTCGTTGACCGCATGCGCCAGGGCGTTGAGTTCCTCGTCGGGAAACTCGGAGTCGACGCGCCGCGAGAAATCGCCGGCGATCGCGGCATCGACCACATCGCCGAAGTCCTTCTGCAATTGCGTCATCATCTGGGCGCGCTCGACGCGGCGCCGTTCATCCGTCGCCTTGCCTTCCTCGGTCAGCGACCGCACCTTGAGCCCGTTCTCGCGGAACACTTCGACGGCCCGCGCCATCTCGCCGATTTCGTCCTTGCGTTCGGCGCCGGAAATCTCGATGTCGAGTGCGCCATCGGCGAGTTTGCGCATCGTTCCCGTCAAGTGGTTGATCGGTTTGGTGATGGTGCGCGAAATGACATAGGCCAGCACCGCGGCGATCAGGATGATCGCGCCGGTGACGCCGAGCTGGAACATCACGGTTGCGAATTCGAGCTGCCTGAGATCATCGATATAGATGCCCGTGCCGATCACCCAGCCCCATTCGGGGAACATCTGGTAATAGGCGACCTTGTCGACCGCCGGCGTGTCGGCGGTACGCGGCCACATATAGAATTCGACACCGCTGCCATTGGCCTTGGCGCCTTCGATCATGTTCCTGCC
This sequence comes from Alphaproteobacteria bacterium, assembly GCA_018818925.1. Lineage (GTDB taxonomy): Bacteria > Pseudomonadota > Alphaproteobacteria > Rhizobiales > Devosiaceae > JAHJQZ01. Next base: position 960 of record JAHJQZ010000097.1, on the reverse strand, counting down.
GAAGTAGCGTCCGTTCGGGTCCTGCATCGTCATCTGGTCGGTGCCGTTGAGATCGGCCCGCAGCGGATGCATGACCATCAGGCCATCCGAACCGATGACGAACACATACTCCTTCTCGCGATAGCGAATCTGGCTGATCGCGCTCAGCGCTGCCGCCTTGGCCGCCGGCTCGTCGACTTCGCCCGCCACGAAGCGCGCATGCTGCGCCGTGGCGATGGCGGTCGCCGAACTGACGATGGAGCCGAGCTCCTCGATGCGGGCGTTCTCGCGCGTGGAATTGACCGAGGTCGTATTGAAATAGGCCATCACGCCGAGCGCCGCGAGAAAGACGGCGACCAAAAGATAGATTCGCTTGGAGATGTTGAGTGTCATCGTAGGTGCCTTTGCCTCCGGCCTTTGCCGCCGGCAGTCTTCTGAGATCGCGATTTGCCTCCGCGCCGTCTTTCACATTGGCGGTGAATGGCACGGAGCGTCCCGATTCTTGTGAACCTGCATGTGTTAATTCCGATTGAAGACAGGCGCCTAATACGGTGCCGAATAAGCCGAACGGGCGCGCAATCCGCGCGCCCGTAGGGGTTTATGCCGAGAACCTTGCGCCTGGCCGCCGGCGCGGCATCCGGCTACGCCGCCGCGGGTTTGCCGCGCGCGCGGTCGGCAAGCGTGAACACCTCGACGATGCGGTCGAGCTCGGAAGCCTGGCTCTCGGTCTGCTCGATCGCCGCATTGGTCTGTTCGACAAGCGCCGCATTGTGCTGGGTCATCTCGTCCATCTGGCGGACAGCGACATTGACCTCCTCGATGGCACCGGTCTGCTCGCGGCTGTCCCTGGCGATCTGTTCCATCTGGGCCGCATTGGTCTTGACCGCATCGAGCATGGACGAGAGCTTCTGCGCCGCCTCGGCCACCAGCTTGGTACCGCCCGACACTTCGTTGCCCGACTGCTCGATCAGAACCTTGACT
>JAHJQZ010000096.1 GCA_018818925.1 Alphaproteobacteria bacterium | reverse complement strand
CGCCCCCTGGCTGAAGCCATCGTCAAGGGCCGCGAGCGCATTGTCCTTGTGTCCGGGATCGGCGATCCCGGCTTTGCCGCCGATATCGTCGACCAACTCGCCGCTTCCTGCGTCCGCGCCGGGCTTGGTGTCGCCACCATCGATGCCGCCTCGGGCCGGCCGAGCGCCAATCCCGGTCTGGGCGACCTGCTGGTCGGCGCGGCGAGCTATGGCGACGTGGTGCATACCGACCAGGCCGGACAGATGGCCCGCGTGCCCTGGGGCCGGCAGGACCGGCTCGATACGCACTCTTCTCATGCCGTCACCCTGGCCGAGGCGCTGTCGGACATCTATCATGTGGTGCTGATTGCCGCCGGTGCGCCGGGCGCCGCCGCCGATCTTCGGGCTTTCGCCGGCACCGACGGCTATCTGGTCATCGCCAGCACGCTGTCGGTCGACGAGGAATCCGCCGCCGATCTCGAAGCGGACGTGGCGGCGCTCGGCTTTACGCGACTGCAGGTCGTCGGCGTCGACGACGACGCCCAGGTGGCCTGAGGCGGCCCGCACAGGGAACGGACAAGATGAACGGCCTGCGATATGCAGCGATCACGGCGGCGTTCGAGCTCCTGACGCTGTCGCGAATGCCGCGCCTGATCCGGCGCCTGTCGAAGTCGCGCGGCGTCATCTTCACGCTGCACCGGGTGTTGCCCGATCCGGTGGCGGATTTTGCGCCCAATTCCATCCTGCAGGTGACGCCCGGTTTCCTCGACGCCGCCATCACCAGGGTGCGCGACCTCGGTTTCGACACCGTTTCGATCGACGAGGGGCTGAGGCGGCTCAAGTCCGACAAGCCGGAGCGGCGGTTCGTCGTGTTCAGCTTCGACGATGCCTATCGCGACAATCTCGTGCACGCCCTGCCGCTCCTCAGGGCGCGCAAGTGCCCGTTCGTGCTCTATGTGCCCACCGCCTTCGTCGACGGCGTCGGCGAGGTCTGGTGGCAGGCGCTCGAGGACATCATCGCCCAGCGCGGCGGGCTGGCGATCGAACAGGACGGCGAGACCGAATATCACCGCTGCCGGACGACCGCCGAGAAATCGGCGCTGTTCGGAACGGTCTACAAGCGCATGCGGCGCATGGATGAAGACGAGCGCGTGGCGCTGATCCGCGACATCGCGGCGCGTGCCGGACTGGACCTCGGCGCCCATTGCCGGTCGCTGATCATGGACTGGTCGGAATTGCAGACTTTCGCCGACGAGCCCTTGTGCACCATCGGCGCGCATTCAGTGCATCACTACGAGCTGTCAAAGCTCGGCGCCCAAAGGGCACGCTCGGAAATCCTCGAATCGCTCAGGACCCTCGAAATCCAGTTCGGCAAGCGCCCGCGGCATTTCTCCTATCCCATCGGCAGCCGCGCCGCCGCCGGCCAGCGCGAATACGGGATTTCGCAGGAATTGGGTCTGGCTTCGGCCGTGACGACCCTGCCGGGCGGGCTCTACCGGCGCCACGCCGACCTGCCCTGGGCCCTGCCGCGCATTTCGCTCAACGGCAATTTCCAGAGCGTGCGCTACATGTCGGTGTTCCTTTCGGGAGCGCTGTTTTCGCTGGTCGGGCGTGCTTAACCTTTTGTTATCCAGAAACCAAAAAACCGCTGGCCCATCGCGGAAAAAGTAATGGCTTTCCCGGAGAAAGCCCGCGTTTTTAACCGGAAATGCACATGATTTGCCCAGCGTTGATTGGAACAACGCGCGATGTGCCCGGGTGCGAACCGCACGTTTGGGGGAAAGATGCAGGCCAAATCCGAAACGCGGAAACGCGGAGTGCTTCCGCTGCTCATCGCAATCATTGCCGTGACGATCGGGGTCATCTTTGTCGGCAACAATGCCCTTTGGGGCATGCTGCGGGCGGATACCGAGGCCAATGCGACAGCCTGGGGCGCCTTCCTGGTCAAGCGGGTGCCGCAGCTCGAACAGGTCGTCGGCGGCAAGGATTCCCGCCAAATCGCCGAGGCCTTCCTGCGCGGGCGCGGCGAAATCGGCACGATGCGGCGTTTCCGGGTTTATGACAGGCGCGGCATCGAGCGCGTCGATTCCGATCAGGTCGGTTTTCGGCCGCTCGGGGGCGAAGCGCCCTCGCTCAACAAGACCGCGGCAGGCGTGTTCGCCTCGAGCGTTGCCGCCTTCGAGTTCGTCGAACACGGAAATGGCGATGCGAGGCTCTACACGGCGCGAACCATGGTTCCGCTCATCAAGGACGGCGAGACGATCGGCGTCCTCGAGGTGTTTTCCGACGAAACGGCCAGCTGGACCTCGCTCCAGGCGCAGTTCCGCAAGGTGGCCATGCAGATCGGCGCCCTGGTGTTCCTGGCGTTCCTTTTGCCCGGCATTCTCTATTTGAGGCGTACCGGCCAGCTCGAATTCGCCGCCAGCCGGCTCAAGCATACCGTCGAATACGACGCCCTGACCGGCACGCTCAACCGTTCCGCCTTCACGGCGCTTTTGCGCGAACAGCTCAGCTCGGCGAGCACGCGCGAGATGAAGGTCGCGGTGCATTTCATCGATCTCGACCGGTTCAAGAACATCAACGACGCACTCGGGCATGCGGTCGGCGACCAGGTCCTTTCCGCCACGGCGCAGCGCCTGCGCCGCGCGATCGGTACCCGCGAGCGCCTGGCGCGGCTCGGGGCCGACGAATTCGCCATCATGCAGCCCTTTTACACGCAGGCGCCGGAGGTGGTGGCTCAACTCGGTCGCGACATCGTGCGCGAAATGGCGCGACCGTTCTTTATCGAGAACAGCGAAATCCAGATCGGCGCCACGGTCGGCTATGCGTCCTCGCCCCGCGACGGCCGGACAGTCGAGGACCTGGTGCGCGCGGCCGATATCGCCCTGGCGCATGCCAAGGAAACCGCGCGCGGCGAGGCCGTTCCCTTCGATCCGGGCATGGAAGCGCAGCGCCAGTACCGCCAGCGCATCGAAGTGCGCCTGCGCCAGGCGCTGGCCCGCCAGCAGTTCGAGGTTCATTTCCAGCCGCTTTACGGCGTCGACGGCCATGAACTCCGGGGTTTTGAGGCGTTGCTGCGTCTTAAGGACGAAGACGGTACGCCCATTTCTCCGGAAGTTTTCATACCCATCGCCGAGGAAATCGGCCTGATCGGTCCGATCGGGCACTGGGTGCTGCTGCAATCGGCGCGTACCGCCCGCGAATGGCCCGACGACCTGGTCGTTTCGGTCAATCTGTCGCCGATGCAGTTCCAGAGCCACGACATGCCCAAGGTGGTGCGCGAGGTGCTGCAGCAGACCGGCCTGCCGCCGCATCGGCTGGAGCTGGAAGTCACCGAAAGCGTTCTGATCACCGACACCGACAAGGTGCTGCTGGCGCTGCGCGAGATCAAGAGCCTCGGCGTATCGATCGCGCTCGACGATTTCGGCACGGGCTATTCCTCGCTCGGCTATCTGTGGAGCTTCCCGTTCGACAAGCTCAAGGTCGACAAGTCATTCATGAAGGACCTGGCGGTCGAAGGCTCGAAATCGCGCGAAATCCTCGCCACCATCGTGGCGCTCGGCAAGGTGCTCGACCTCAAGATCACCGCCGAGGGCGTCGAGACCAAGGAACAGGCCGAGGTGCTGCGCTCGCTCGATTGCGACCTGGTGCAGGGCTTCCTCTACGGCCGGCCGCTCGATGCCGATCAGATGGCGACGCTCCTGGCGAGCCGGGTGCGGAACGAGGCCATGGAACGTGCATCGCAGCGGCTGCGGCGCGGCGTGGGCAAGTCCTCGATCGTCGCGGCGCTCAAGTCGGCCTAGGCTGTAGTGACAATTTAGTCATTTCAGCCAGAGCATGATTGCGGCGAGCTTGAT
>JAHJQZ010000095.1 GCA_018818925.1 Alphaproteobacteria bacterium | reverse complement strand
TGGCGTCACAGCCGCACCGAGGAAGCCGGCATAAAGATTGATGTCGTCGCACTGGCGCGGCTCGTTGCAGTTCTGGAAGTAGACCGCATAGGTGACCCCGCCGATTCGCGCCGAAATCTTTGGCGCGCCGCCGGCGGTCGCCGCGATGGTGGCGCTGCCGTAATTGCGGGCGATCTCAACCACGGCATCGATGTCGCTGCCGTCGATCAGCGTTCCGGTTTCCGCCGCCCGGACCGCAAGGCCGGAGGACAGGATCAGTGCCAGAGCAAGAACTGCGCGCATTTTTTGCCTGTCGGGTGCGATTCACCGGTACCAATGCTTGGCCGAACCGGCCGCGAATGCAACCGGAGAGCGCCAAAGCGGTTTCCCGACGGTTTGCGCCATCCCATGCTGGGCGCCGCGCGCATTCGCCGGAACGGCTTTTGTCGATGCCGGCCCTTGACGCACGGCATGGGGGGCGGTATAGCCACGCCACCTTCGCGGTCGGTCGTGGAGCGCATGCGGATGTCTGCCGCCATTGGCGGATATCGAAGCGTTTCAAACACATCGCCGGGTGAAAGACGATGCTATCGCCGGATACAAGATTGCTTCCCCCGGGAAGTGATCCTCTGTTTTTGGAAAAGCGCAGCTGAAGCCAGTGACTTGGCTTTTGCGTGCGCTTGATGCGTTTGCCGCGTCTTTCATGACCTGAGAATGGATAAACAAAGAAGGTTCGAGCGCAATGCCGACCATTAACCAGCTGATCCGGAAACCCCGGCAGTCCAAGCCGAAGCGGAACAAGGTTCCGGCGATGGAGGCGAATCCGCAGAAGCGCGGCGTTTGCACGCGCGTCTACACGACGACGCCGAAAAAGCCGAACTCGGCGCTTCGCAAGGTTGCCAAGGTGCGTTTGACCAACCAGCGCGAGGTCATCTCCTATATCCCGGGCGAGGGCCACAATCTGCAGGAGCACTCCGTGGTGCTCATCCGCGGCGGCCGCGTGCGTGACCTTCCCGGCGTCCGCTATCACATCCTGCGCGGCGTCCTCGACACCCAAAGCGTCAAGGACCGCAAGCAGCGTCGTTCGAAGTACGGCGCGAAGCGTCCGAAGTAAGGAGCCCTTGATCCATGTCCCGCCGCCACCGCGCTGAAAAACGCGACATCATTCCCGATCCCAAGTTCGGCGACATTGTCGTGACCAAATTGATGAATTCGCTGATGCTCGACGGCAAGAAGTCCGCCGCCGAAAGCATCGTTTATGGATCGTTCGACATCATCGAAAGCCGCATCAAGCAGGATCCGATCGGTGTCTTCCACACCGCACTCGACAATATCCGGCCCTCGGTCGAAGTCCGCTCCCGCCGCGTCGGCGGTGCCACCTACCAGGTGCCGGTCGATGTCCGTACCGAGCGCCAGCAGGCACTCGCCATCCGCTGGCTGATCGATTGCGCCCGCAAGCGTGGTGAAAATACCATGCGCGAACGCCTGTCGGGCGAACTTCTCGATGCCCTCAACGGTCGCGGTCAGGCCGTAAAGAAGCGTGAGGACACGCACCGCATGGCAGAAGCCAACCGCGCCTTCTCTCATTACCGCTGGTAGCACTAGAGGACGAAGTCACGACCATGGCACGCGAATACGCTATCGAGGACTACCGAAACTTCGGCATCATGGCGCATATCGATGCGGGCAAAACGACCTGCACCGAGCGGATTCTGTATTACACCGGCAAGTCCCACAAGATCGGCGAAGTCCATGACGGCGCCGCCACCATGGACTGGATGGAGCAGGAACAGGAACGCGGCATCACCATCACTTCGGCCGCCACCACGACCTTCTGGAAGGGCCGTGACGGCCGCATGCGCCGCTTCAACATCATCGACACGCCCGGCCATGTCGACTTCACCATCGAGGTCGAGCGTTCGCTGCGCGTGCTCGACGGCGCCGTTGCGCTGCTCGATGCCAATGCCGGCGTCGAACCGCAGACCGAGACGGTCTGGCGCCAGGCCGATCACTACCAGGTCCCGCGCATGATCTTCGTCAACAAGATGGACAAGATCGGTGCCGACTTCTATCGCAGCGTCGAGATGGTCAAGACCCGTCTGGGTGCCGATCCGGTGGTTATGCAGCTGCCGATCGGCTCCGAGTCCGATTTCGTCGGCATCGTCGACCTCGTCGAGATGAACGCCCGCATCTGGCACGCCGAGGATCTCGGCGCCGCCTGGGACATCGTCGAGATTCCGGCCGACCTCAAGCAAAAGGCCGAGGACTATCGCGAGAAGCTGATCGAGGCTGCCGTCGAACTCGACGAAGAGGTCATGATGGCCTATCTCGAAGGCGAGATGCCGGACATCGAAACGCTGCGCCGCCTGATCCGCAAGGGCACGTGCGAAGTGACCTTCTTTCCGGTCTTCTGCGGTTCAGCCTTCAAGAACAAGGGTGTGCAGCCGCTGCTCGACGGTGTCGTCGACTTCCTGCCGTCGCCTGTCGACGTCAAGGCCATCCGCGGCGTCAAGCCGGACACCGACATCGAGATCATCCGCCACTCGGATGATGCCGAGCCGCTCGCCATGCTGGCCTTCAAGGTCGCCAACGACCCTCATATGGGTTCGCTGACCTTCTGCCGGCTCTATTCGGGCCAGCTCGCAGCCGGCATGACGCTCGAGAACACCGTCAAGGGCAAGCGCGAGCGCATCGGCCGCATGTTCCAGATGCACTCCAATTCGCGCGAACAGATCGACGAGGCCTTTGCCGGCGATATCGTCGCCATTGTCGGCCTCAAGGACACCACGACCGGCGACACGCTGTGCGATCCGAAGTCGCCGGTGGTCCTCGAACGCATGGAATTTCCCGATCCGGTGATCGAGATCGCCGTCGAACCCAAGTCCAAGGCCGACCAGGAAAAAATGGGCGTTGCGCTCAATCGCCTCGCCGCCGAGGATCCGAGCTTCCGTGTCAAGTCCGACGAGGAATCCGGCCAGACCATCATCGCCGGCATGGGCGAACTGCATCTCGACATCATCATCGACCGCATGCGGCGCGAGTTCAAGGTCGAGGCCAATATCGGCCAGCCGCAGGTGGCCTATCGCGAGGCGATCACCAAGAAAATCGATCACGACTACACCCACAAGAAGCAGTCCGGCGGTTCGGGACAGTTCGCCCGCATCAAGTTCTCGATCGAGCCGAACGAGGCAGGCGCGGGCTTTGCCTTCGAATCCAAGGTCGTCGGCGGCAATGTGCCCAAGGAATACATACCCGGTGTCAACAAGGGCGCCGAGTCGGTGATGACCGCCGGACCGCTGATCGGGTTTCCGATCGTCGATCTGAAGTTCACGCTGACCGACGGCGCCTATCACGACGTCGACTCCTCGGTCATGGCCTTCGAAATCGCCGCCAAGGCGGGTCTCAAGGAAGCCATCCGCATGGCCGGCCCGAAAATCCTCGAGCCGATCATGAAGGTCGAGGTGGTCACGCCCGAAGACTACATGGGCGACGTCATCGGCGACCTCAATTCGCGGCGCGGCCAGATTCACGGCACCGAAGCCCGCGGCGTCGCCCAGGCGGTTTCGGCCTATGTGCCGCTGGCCAACATGTTCGGCTATGTCAACTCGCTGAGATCGATGAGCCAGGGACGTGCCCAGTACACCATGACCTTCGACCACTATGAGCAGGTGCCACAGGCCGTCGCTGACGAAGTCGTGGCCAAATACACCTAGGACCGACCTGGTCGGGACCGACAAGGAACAACGCCAGCCCTTGAGCTGAGAATACGGAGAGAGCGAAGATGGCGAAGGAAAAGTTTGCGCGGACCAAGCCGCACTGCAACATTGGGACGATTGGCCATGTTGATCATGGCAAGACGACACTGACGGCGGCGATCACCAAGGTTCTGGCC
>JAHJQZ010000094.1 GCA_018818925.1 Alphaproteobacteria bacterium | reverse complement strand
CGGATCGCTCGGCATGCTGCCCTCGGCCTCGCTCGGCGCTCCCGATCCGCAAACCGGCAAGCGCAAGGCGCTTTACGAGCCGGTACACGGCTCGGCCCCCGACATCGCCGGCAAGGGCGTGGCCAATCCGATCGCCATGATCGCCAGCTTCGCCATGGCCTTGCGCTACTCGTTCGCCATGGTGGAACTGGCCGACAAGGTCGAGGCGGCGATCGCCGCCGTGCTCGCCGACGGCCTCCGGTCTGCCGACATCATGCAGCCCGGCTGCAAAAAGGTCGGCACCGCCGAGATCGGCGACGCCGTTATCGCAAGGCTCTAGCCGTATCCGCGGCGGCGCGGCTCAACAGCACGCGCCGCCGGTGGTTTCGAGGCGCGGCTCCCGCACGATCGCGGCCGCGCCGTCGGTGCCTGTTTCCGCCTTTTGTCTCTCAGGCGGCGCGGCCTCACTGCTTTCCAGCTGCTTGCGGGCCAGGCGCCGGCGGAATGGCTCGGAAACACGCATCTCGCCGCCGGCCGCCGCCCGCACCTCCTCGGCATCGAAGCCCATGTCGCGCATCAGATGCGGCGACAGCCTTGCGATCTGTTTCAGGACACGGCGATCGGCGAGATGGCAGTAAAGGCCGCTGACGAGGCTGAAGCCCGGCCCGAAGCCGCGGCCGCGCAGCCTGGTCAGGCCTTGAAAGACGTTCACGAGCGTTGCGATGGCAATCATTTGCTGTCTCCGTGGTCGGCACCCGCGACGTTTGTTGTTCACGGGAGTTGAATCGATTCAAGTTCGATCGGCGAAACGGCTTGAACCGATTCAAACGTGAGCCGTTCCGACGCGGAAGTCAAGCAAAAATTGAATCGGTTCAAACCTCGTGCTAGACATGCGGCCAATGGCAACCAGATCGGGGTACGGGAGGCGATGACGCATGCCGCGCAAGACAGGATTGCTCGCCTGGCCGATGTCGCCACGGAAGCCGGCGTATCGCAGGGAACCGTGTCCAACGTCTTCAACCGCCCCGACATCGTTCGGCCCGACCTGCGCGAACGCGTCCACGCAGCGGCGCAAAGGCTCGGCTACACCGGCCCGGATCCCAAGGGGCGCCTGCTGCGCGCCGGCAAGGTCAACGCCATCGGCGTCGCCACGACGCAACCCCTCAGCTATTTCTTCGACGATCCCTTTGCCCGGGCGATCATGAGCGAAATCTCCAGGGCCTGTGACGACAATGGCTGCGGCATCTCGTTGATTTCGAGCCGGAACGAGGAAGTTTTAAGCTGGAACATCGGCAGCGCCCTTGTCGACGGCCTGATCCTTTTTTGCCTCACGGGCACCGAAACGCTGATCGCCCGCGCCAACGAGCGCGGCCTGCCCTCCATCGCCCTGGCTTTCGGCAATACCGGTCAGGACGTGCCGGCGATCGATGTCGACAATGTCGAAGGCGGGCGCAAGGCCGCAACCCATCTGGCCGATCTCGGACACAGGCGCTTTGCCATCCTCGCCCTCGAATTTGTCGATGGCGGCGTGGGTCGGCGGACCCGCGCGGAGATCGCGGCGGCAACCCGCTTTACCGCGCGCGACCGCGTCTTCGGCAGCTTCGACGTCCTTTCGGCGCGCGGCATCGATGTGTCCACAATTCCCGTCTTCGAAACCTCGGAGAAGGTCGGCAGCGTCGCGTCCGCGCTCGAAACGCTGTTTGCCGAAGCCGACCCGCCAACCGCCATCATCGCGCAATCGGATCTCATCGCCATGATCGCGCTCGAGTGGTTTGCCAACAGAGGCATAAGCGTTCCGGAGGACGTTTCGATCATCGGGTTCGACGGCGTGCCGGAAGCGGCCGAAACCACGCCGCCACTGACCACGATCGCCCAGCCCATCGCCGAGATCGGCCGGCAGGCCGTCGCGTCCATCCTCGATCCGACCGAACGGGCCACCCGCCGCCTGCTGGACACCACCTTGGTGGTGCGCGCCTCGACAGCGCCGCCAAAAGGCTAAGCGGCGCGCGTTCAAATCGAATCGCGTCGCCGCTCTAGACGAAGCTACCCGCCTTCTGCCGCGCCTTGCGGGCCGGAGTGAAATCCCACCAAGCCAGGGCCTCGCCGGTCCTGGCCTGGTGGATGGCGGCGGCAAAGGTATCATGCACGCACGGATCCTGCCTATTGCCCGTCACCCGGCACAGGTCGAGGAACAGGGTGTCGGCGTCGCGGGTCGCCAGGTCGCCGACAGTCCTGATGCCCAGCATGTGAAGATCGTCACGCATGGCCTTGCCGATATTGCGCAGCACCAGGAGGTCGGCATTCGGGCCAGCGGCTCTTTCTGCGGTGGTCGACATAAGTATGTTCTCTATATGTTCTGTGCATTTCTAGCCAGAATGCCCAGCATGCGCAAGCGCCCGCGTGTCGCACCGGCCGCGTTGTTGAAAGATCAGTCGAAATGCCACAGCGTGCCGACGGTCGCCTTGACCGCCGAAAAGCCCGGCGTGTTGTAGGGCGGGCCGGGATTGATCTGGCCGAGCGCCTGCACGTCGAGCCGCGCCGTGTTGTGGCCCCAAAGCGCATATTCGACGCCGCCGCCCAGCGCATAGGCCGCTATGTTCTCGATCATGCCGACGCCGCCGGCGGCATAGACCATCACCCCGTCCATCGGCACCGCCCCGACGCGGGCCAGCGCCTGGATGTCCGTGCCGATCTGGCCCGAGGTGTTGTAGTTGATGCCGCCCTGGACTTCGCTGCCGATGCGGAACATCGTGCCGGTGTCGTAGTTCCAGCCGGCGATGCCGCCCTGGAAGAAGCGGGTGATGTGCCAGCCGTAGAAGGTGTCGCCACCGAAAAAGGTGTGCGAGGGATTGTAACCGCCGCCGGCATATACGCCGAAATAGCGCCCGGAAAACCGCGTCGGCGACGCATCGAAGGGCGAGGCCTCGAAGGCCGAAGCCTCGGCGATCGATTGCCTGCCGTCGCCGAGATACCACAGCGCTCCAGCGGTGATCTTCATGCCCATGACGCCGCCGTAATGGGCGACGCCGGACCGCGCCGCGAGCTGCCCGAAGCTCAGGGCCTCGGTCCTCAGGGCAAAGCTTTCGCCAAGGCTCTGTTCGGCGCCGATGCCGAGCGCATAGGCCGAATTGCCGTCGATCAGCCCGAGCCCAGCCATCTGGTAGACAGCGAAATCATCGGCCGTCAAAAGGCCGAGCCGGGCAAGCGCGAAGGCATTGGTCCCGAAGGTGTTGTCCTGCCACTCATAGGCGCCTTCGAACTGAGCTTCGACGCCGGCGAACATCCAGGGGGTAAGTTGCGAGTTGTAGCCGGCAAAGACGCCTGCCGGCACGCGATAGCCGTTGGCGTTGGGATAAAACACCATCTGGTTGGCATTCATCAGCCCGACGGCGATGCCGGCATAGGGGCCGTCAAAGCGCGCCGACTGCATCAGGCTCGTATCGAAGCGCGGACCGAACAGGCCGGCTTCCTCGGCGGCAACCGGCGGAATCGCAAGGGTGGCGGCCAGTCCCAGCGCCATCGCAAGCCTCAACTTCATCACAAACGCCCCGTCGACCCGAACCACAGGCATTTAGCAGTCGCCAGACCCCCATGGCAAGCTGGGCGCGCGGACAGCACCATCGGGCCGGACCCATGCCGCAAGGAACCTGGACCACTTTGTCGCATGCCGCTGCCGGGTCTTTGCCGGACCCGAGGTGCGCAATAGTCTTGAGACTGCCTTGATGGCTCGGACGCCTGCGCCGATAATACCCCGGAGTTCGGGCAAAGGCGGAGCGGCCGGGTGTCGGCAAAAGACGTGGCGACATGATCGGCACCGCAAGACGACTGGCAGTCGCATCCGGCGTGCTCGTTTTGGGCATGGCGGCGCATGCAGAGGAAAGCGATTCGCCCTGGACGGGCTTTGCCGTTTCGGACCTTCGGGCCGGAGTGTTCGCGCACGATGTCTATGGCAACTGGATTCCCAATCCCCTCGAGCTCGATTTCAGCCAGATCGAAGACATCCATGCCGAGGTGCTGCTGCTTTTACCCGAACTGGATGCCGTACGCTGGATGGGCTCCCCGAAGCTCAATCTCGGTGGCACCGTCAATCTCGACGGACAGGAAAGCCACGCCCATCTGGCCCTGACCTGGCAGGTGCCTGTCTTCGACACGCCGGGTTTTGTCGAGGCTTCGATCGGCGGCGCCGTCCATAACGGCATTCTGACCGGACCTCCGCCGACGGCGCCCGGCATGGCGCGGCCGCTCGGCTCGCGTTTTCTTTTCTACACGAGCCTCGGCATCGGCGTGAACTTCAACGAAAACGCCTATGGGCTATTGTCCTACGAGCACATTTCCAATGCCGAGCTGGCATCGCCCAATTTCGGTGTGAGCAATCTCGGCATCAAGCTCGGCATCAGGCTCGACTGACTGTCGCCGGCACGAGCCGGACCGCGCGCCGCGCCACGCGGACGGACGGACGGCAGCAAGTTGCTTGAATCGAACCGACACGGACTAGGCATGTGCAATATCATCGTGTTAGACGTGAGCGACAGTGTTGCGTTTTCCTTTGGGCGTCCGGTTTCGGCAATGGCACAAACATCTCCCCGCTTACTCGGCAGGCTTGCCGCCCTTGCCTGCCTGATCACCGGGCTTGCGACCGCGCCCGCCGCCGCACAGAACGCCGAATGGGAAGACTGGGCGCGTCAATATGGCGTCTCCGAACTGCGCGCCGGCTTGTTCCTCGACGATCTCGAGCAGGCCTATCCCTTCCCGTTCCTGGTGCTGCCCGAAACCATCGATCTCGGTAAATGGCAGAATCTCACCGGCGAAGTGCTGTTCTCCCTGCCCGATGTCGACATGGTGCGCTGGCTCGGTTCGCCGCGCATCGGCCTCGGCGGCTCGCTCAATTTCACCGGCAAGATCAGCTATGCCCGCCTCGCGGCGGTCTGGCACATCCCGATCTTTGAAACCGGCATCTTCATCGAGCCAATGGTCGGCGGCATGGTGCATAACGGCTATCTGACGAATGCGCCGCCGGGCAAACGCAATATGGGTTGCACCGCGATCTACTTCTACGGCGGCAATATCGGCTACGACATAAACGACAAGCTCAACATCATGGCCACCTTCGAGCACGGCTCGCACTACGGCCAGTGCGGCACGACGACCAATGACGGCGTCAATCGCATGGGCCTGCGTGTCGGCTGGAAGCTCGACTGACGCGGCGCGAAACCGCGTGGACAGGTTTGAGGCCCGGCGCATGGTTGCGACGTATCGGGCCGATGCGACAATTTTCCGAGACCGCAAGGTCCCGGCTTGCCTGTGCCTCGCCGCTTTGGCACAGTGACCCAAGGCCACAGCGCTGGTTTTTGTAACGTTCGAGTATTGGATGCCTTCACTGATTCACCCGCGGTTTTCAGCACTGCTGCAGATGATCATGCATCCGGCTCGACGCCGGTTCTGGCGTGCGCTTGCGGCACTGGCGGCGTTTTGCGTTTCGGCCGCCGCGGCATCCGCGGCAACGCTTGCCGAGGATTTCGCCGTCATGGCGCGCCAGTACGGGGTCTCGGAGCTCCGGGCCGGCGCGATGCTGCACGATTTCGAGACCTGGACCATGTTGGTGCCGGAGCCGCCGACCATCGATTACGGCAAGTGGCAGAATCTCAACTTCGAAGTCCTGTTCAACCCGCCGGACAGCGTGGTCACGGACTGGCTGGGCAAGCCCCGCATCGCCTTCACCACCAATCTCAACTATGTCGGCAAGGAGAGCACCGCCTCGCTCTCGGCAGTCTGGCATATTCCGATTTTCGACTCGCCGGTATTCTTCGAGCCGGTTCTGGGCGGAACCATTCACAACGGCCATCTCAGGGACGCGCCCGCCGGCCGACGCAATCTCGGCTCGCGCTATCTGTTCCATCTCGGATTCAATATCGGCATCGACGTTTCCGACACCATGACTGCGATGTTCTCGCTCGAGCATTCCTCCCATCTCTGGCTTGCTGGCGCCTCGACCAATGACGGCCTTAACCGCATGGGTTTCCGCCTCGGCTGGAAACTCGACTAGGTCATGTCACGTTTTGATGGAATCAAAACGCATGACCTAAGTCTTTGAGTGGTCGCATGTTCGAACCGTAAAAGTGGTATCCACTTTTGCTGAACATGCTCTAGCGAGGCGCGCGTTCAGGTTGAACCGCTTCGCCGCTCGATTTCCTTGCGATCGCATCAATGCGACCGCAAAATCGGTTCTCACTTTTGCGCGCGATGCTTAAGGCCAATCCGCCACACCTGTCCGCCGATCGTCGCGGCAGGCGCCATGCGACACCCGTTTTCATTGACTCTTTTCAATTTGCGCGTATGAACGCTCCCGAGACGGCAGGAGTGACCATGCGTTTGGCCAGAGCCATCATCGCCGAGTTCGAAACCCGCGCCTTCGGCGCCGGGTCGCCGTCGCTCTCGACCAAAACTACCAAAACCATCTAGCCGTTCCCCCGGGCCATGCTCCCCGGCGGGGGAAAGGCCGGAACCTTTTGGCGACAGGCGCAAAGCCTGTTCGGGGTCAGGGCAAAAAAGGATAGTGAATATGTCCTATCGGGTTGCAGTCGTCGGTGCCACGGGCAATGTGGGCCGGGAGATGCTCTCCATTCTCGCCGAACGCAAGTTTCCCGTCTCCGAAGTCATTCCGCTCGCCTCGTCGCGATCGAACGGCAGGGAGGTCAGCTTCGGCGACAAGACCTTGAAGTGCCGTTCGCTCGAGCATTTCGACTTTGCCGGCACCGATTTCTGCATCATGAGCGCCGGCGCCAAGGTGTCCAAGGAGTGGTCGCCGAAGATCGGCGCCGCCGGAGCCATCGTCATCGACAATTCCAGCCAGTGGCGCTACCACGAAAACGTGCCGCTGATCGTGCCGGAGGTGAACGGCCACGTGCTCGACGCCTATATGGCGCGCTCCAACCGGCTCAACATCATTGCCAATCCGAACTGCTCGACGGCCCAGCTCATCGTCGTGCTGAAGCCTCTGCACGACAAGGCCAGGATCAAGCGCGTCGTCGTTTCGACCTATCAGTCGGTTTCCGGCGCCGGCAAGGCGGCGATGGACGAATTGTGGACCCAGACCAAGGGCATTTTCGTCAACGACAAGCCCGAGGCGCAGAAGTTTTCGAAGCAGATCGCCTTCAACGTCATTCCCCATATCGACGTCTTCATGGAAGACGGCTCGACCAAGGAGGAATGGAAGATGGTGGCCGAGACCAAGAAGATCCTCGACCCCAAGATCAAGCTCACCGCGACCTGTGTGCGCGTGCCGGTGTTCATCGCCCATTCCGAGGCGGTCAATATCGAGTTCGAAAACCCGATTAGCGCCGACGAGGCCCGCGAAATCCTCAGGGAAGCGCCGGGCGTCCAGGTCATCGACAAGCGCGAGCCGGGCGGCTACATCACCCCCATCGAGGCAGCGGGCGAGGACGCCTCCTATGTCTCCCGCATTCGCGAGGACGCGACGGTCGAGAACGGGCTCGACCTGTGGGTGGTCTCGGACAATCTGAGGAAAGGCGCTGCCCTCAACGCCATCCAGATCGCCGAGGCGCTGATCGAACGCGGGCTTATGAAGAAAGCGGCCTAGGAGCATCATGCGCAAGAACGGGAACCGGTTTCGCGCATGACATGATGCGACCACAAGAAGACAGAGCGGCGTAGCGGTTCAGCATGAATGCCCGCCGCTCCAGGCGCATCGATCGATCGGTTTCGAACCCGCGACAGGAAGGATGGCGCCATGCGTTTTGTGGTCGTGGTCGAGAACCGCCCGGGCACCGACGACGCCCGCAAGGCGCTGCATTCCGCTCATCTCGACTACATCGCCGCCCATCCCGAGGTTCTAATCGCCGGCAGCGTGCATGGCGGCGATCGCGACCCCAAATTCGAGGGGCTGTGGGTGGTCGAGGCAAAGGACCGCGAGGCGGTCCACGTCTTGATGGAGGCCGAGCCGTTCTGCGCGGCCGGCCACCGCGCCGCCATCCACATCTACGAGTTTGTGCCGCCGCCCATGTTCGACTACTTGTTCCAGACCTCGTGACGGCGGCGCGTTCGATGCCCCTGCGCCACATCCTCCTGGCTCTGCTGGTGGTCGCCATCTGGGGCGTCAACTTCACCGTCATGAAAATGAGCGTTACGGCGCTGCCGCCGATCCTCGCTGCGGCCCTGCGCTTCCTGTTCGCCGCTTTTCCCGCTGTCCTGTTCGTGCCGATGCCCAAGGTCAACTGGTCGCGCATCGTCCTGTTCGGCCTGTTCTTCGGTTTCGGCCTCTACGCCTTCCTGAATTTTGCCCTGTTCGCCGGCATGGGCGCCGGTCTGTCCTCCGTGGTGCTGCAGGTCCAGGCTTTCTTCACCATGGCCTTGGCCTTCTTTCTGCTCGGCGAGCGGCCCCGGCCGATCCAGATCGTCGGCGCCGTCATCGCCTTTTCGGGCATTCTCGTCATCGCCCTGGAGCGCCTCGAGGGTTCCGGACTGGTCTCGCTGGCCCTGGTCGTCGCCGCCGCCATGTGCTGGGGCGTCGCCAACATCGTTTCCAAGCGCACGCGCGGGGCCGACCCAATGGCCCTGACCGTCTGGGGCGCCGTCGTCGCCATGGTGCCGCTCTTCCTTTTGTCCTTCGCCGTCGAAGGCATCGAAACGGGCTGGCACGCGGTGCTCGGCGCCGACCTTTTCACCTGGGGCATCATCGCCTTTCTCGCCTATCCGGCGACGCTTCTGTCCCTTGGTATCTGGAACTGGCTGCTGCGCCAGCATCCGGCTTCGACAGTGGCGCCCTTCTCGCTGCTGGTGCCGGTCACCGGCCCGCTGTCCGGCTGGCTTATGCTCGGCGAGACCGTGTCGGGCGTCGAACTCGCCGGCGCTCTCCTGGTCGTTGCCGGCCTTGTCTTTCCGCTCCTTCGCCGCGCCAGGACCGTCGCGTGATGGAAAAGATCGTTCTGCGCAATGCCAGCCGCCTGGACATCGGCATCGTCGCCGGCGTCTTCACCCGCGCCCGGGCGACGCTGACCTTCCTGCCGGAACTCCATACCCAGGAAGAAGACCGTGTCTTTGTGCGCGAGGTGCTGTTCAAGACCTGCCGCATCCGCCTCGCCTTTCTCGACAAGCGCGCCTGCGGCTTCATTGCCGTCGAGAACGGCTGGATCCGCCAGATGCATGTCGATCCCGGCCATTTCGGCAAGGGTGTCGGCACCGCCCTGATCCGCGACGCGCAGAGCTGCAACCACCAGCTCGAGCTCTGGTGCTTCCAGAACAACAAACGCGCCCGTCAGCTCTACGAGCGTTTCGGCTTCGCGGGCGTCGAATTCACCGACGGCGCAGGCAACGAGGAAAAAACGCCAGATGTCCGCTATGTGTGGCAGCGCGGTTGAGTGAGCAAGGCCTAGACCTCCGGCCGCTCGAACTCTCCGGTTTGGGTGTCCATCACCCACAATTCGCCGGTCTTGATGTCGAACCAGGCGCCGTGGACCTGCAGCTCGCCAGCCGCTTCGAGCGCCGCGACATAAGGAAAGCTCCTGAGATTAGCAATGGAATTGCGGATCGAGATGCGCTCGAAACTGGTCTGGCGCTCGCGCTCGGTCATCAGCCCGTTGTCGGAAAACCTGGCCGCCACCGGTTCGAGCAGCTCCAGCCACTTGCCGATGAAATCGCCCTCGGCCAGCGGCTTGACGTCCGGCGTCAACGCCGTGGCGATGCCGCCGCACGAGCCATGGCCCATGACGACGATATGCTCGACCTTCAAGACCTGCACGGCGAACTCGATGCCGGCCGAGGTGCCGTGCTGGCCGCCATCCGGCTCGAAGGGCGGCACGAGATTGGCGACGTTTCTCAGAACGAAGAGTTCGCCCGGCCCGCAATCGAAGATCGTCTCCGGCGCGGCGCGGCTGTCGCAGCAGGCGATGACCATGGTCGAGGGCCTTTGCCCTTCCGTTGCGAGCTTATGATAGCGATCGCGTTCGGCGACATAGCGCCCCGCCATGAACCCGCGATAGCCGTCGATGAGGTGCTTGGGAAATCCGGTCATGACAACCGATTAGCCCGACCCGCCGCCCGGCGCAATCCTTGTCGGCACCGCTCGGCCCGGTGCGGACCGCACCGCGGACGCGCTTCCGCCGTCATGCCGATGCCTGCTACAAGCACCCTGTCCAGATCGGAAAAAGCGCAAGGGGCCGACATGCATATCTACCGGTTTTTGAGCGGCGACGATGATTCGGGCTTCTGCCACAAGGTCACCAAGGCATTGAGCGAGGGCTGGATTCTCT
>JAHJQZ010000093.1 GCA_018818925.1 Alphaproteobacteria bacterium | reverse complement strand
GCCGTATTTGCGCATCGCCTCGGCATAGGGAATGCGCGGCAGCACTTCGGTCACCGGTTTGCCCGCACCGAATTCCTCGAAGATGCCGCGAATGACCGGCTCGAAGGCCGCGAAGATGTCGTCCTGGGTGACAAAGCTCATCTCGACGTCGCATTGGTAGAATTCGCCGGCGCGGTCGTGGCGCGGGTCTTCGTCGCGGAAGCAGGGCGCGATTTGGAAATAGCGGTCGAAGCCGGCGATCATAAGCATCTGCTTGAACATTTGCGGCGCCTGCGGCAGGGCGTAGAACCTGCCGGCATGAAGGCGCGAGGGCACGAGGAAATCGCGTGCCCCTTCCGGACTCGATGCGGTCAGAATCGGTGTGTTGTATTCGGTGAATCCGGCCGCATTCATGCGGCGCCTCAGCGCCGCGATGATGGCCGAGCGCGTCATGATGTTCTGGTGCAGCCGCTCGCGCCGCAGATCGAGAAAGCGGTAGCGCATACGCGTGTCCTCGGGATAGTCCTGCTCGCCGAAGACCGGCATCGGCAGGTCGAGCGCCGGACCGAGCACCTCGACCGATCGGATGAACACTTCGATCTCGCCGGTCGGCAGGTTGGGATTGATCGCATCGGGATCGCGCTTCTTGACCTCGCCCTCGAACCGCACAACCCATTCGGCGCGCAGCTTCTCGACGTCGGCGAAAGCCGACGAGTCGGGATCGACGACGCACTGGGTGATGCCGTAATGATCGCGCAGGTCGACGAACAGCAGGCCGCCGTGATCGCGGATGCGGTGGGCCCAACCGCTGAGGCGAACCGTTTCGCCTGCATTGGCAGCGGACAGCGCGCCACAGGTATGGGTGCGGTAGATGTGCATTTTATTGCCTTCGACAAGGTGCGGGCACGAAACAATCGGGGCGGAAAAGCGCATGGGCGCTTCAGAAAGTCAAGGCGGCGTCTCGACCCCACGAATTCGCCACGCGCCGGGTCGCCAAGCCTTTATGACCGGCCGGTGTGCTGATAGGACAGGATGAAAGAAAACGAAGAGTCCCATATGAAACCTGTCGTTCGAACAAACGACCTCGCGGCGTTCTGCGTCGCGGCCCGTTCCCACCCCTTCGTCACCATCGATACCGAGTTTTTGCGCGAAACGACCTATTGGCCGAAACTGTGCCTCGTCCAGCTCGCCACGGACGACGATGCCATTCTGGTCGATCCGCTCGCCAACGGCATCTCGCTCGATCCGCTGTTTGCGCTTCTTGACGATCCGACCATCGTCAAGGTGTTCCATGCGGCGCGCCAGGATGTCGAGATTTTCGTCAACCTGACCGGCAGGGTGCCGCAGAACCTGTTCGACACCCAGGTCGCGGCGAGCGTTTGCGGTTATGGCGACAGCGCTTCCTACGATTCGCTGGTCCATGCCATCGTCGGGGAGCGGATCGACAAGTCGTCGCGCTTCACCGACTGGTCGGCGCGGCCTCTGAGCGACAAGCAGATGGACTATGCCCTTGCCGACGTGACCTATCTCAGGGACATCTACAAAAAGCTTGTCGAGGAAATCGCCGGCAACGGTCGTGCCGAATGGGTAGCCGACGAAAATCGCACGCTGCAAAGCATCGACACCTATGTCGTCAAGCCCGAGGACGCCTGGCGCCGGGTCAAGGCCCGGCTCAACCGTCCGCGCGATCTGGCCGCGGTCATGGCTCTTGCCAGGTGGCGCGAGCAGCGCGCCCAGGACAACAACCAGCCGCGCGGCCGCGTGCTCAAGGACGACGCCCTCGCCGAGCTGGCGGTGCAGCGACCGAAGTCGGCGGCCGAATTCGACCAGCTGAGGGCGGTGCCCAAGGGCTATGGGCGTTCGGCGATGGGGACGGAAATCCTCGCCGTTCTCGCCGAGGTCGAAGCAATCCCGAAAGGCGAGTTGCCGCATCTGGCCCAGCGTCCGAACGGCCCGTCCCCCAAGGGTCCGATCGGCGATTTGATCCGCGTGCTGCTCAAGTCGGTGGCCGAGCGCGAGGGCGTGGCGGCGCGGATTATCGCGACCAGCGACGACATCGACCAGATCGTGCTCGACGACGAGGCCGATGTCGCCGCCCTGACGGGCTGGCGGCGCCGGGTGTTCGGGGACAAGGCCCTGGCCATCAAGAAAGGCCGGCTCGGCCTGGCCGCGACCGAGGATGGGGTGGTCGAGTTCGCCATCGATGCAAGCATGGCCCAGGACGAGCCGTAAGCCATTGGCTCCCTAGAGCTTTTCAGTGTTTCATGGAAACACTGAAAAGCTCCAAGTCCTTGGTTTGTCGCATTTCCGGACGGCGAACCGGTGACCACTTCACCTGGAAATGCTCTAACGCACCCGCCCGGGCCGGAAACGGTCACTTCGCGGGTTTGCGCCGACGCCCCGCCTTCTCCTTTGCGTCGTTTCCGATCGCGACCGGGAATGACGATACGTCTATGGCGATCGCTTCCGCGATGAAGCGACAGGACAAGGTCTACGGATCGGTGCTGATGCCGCAGCCGGTGAAACCGGCTTCGTCGGCGAGGTTCTTGAGTCGCGCGCGCACGCGTTCGCCGGCGATGAATTCCCATTCGCGCGGCACGTCGAGCACCAGCCGGTCGTCGACGGTGTCGAAGCCGAGGCGGCCGAGCACCCCGGGCATGCCGGCGCTCAGGGGATAGGCCAGGCGGAACACGGCGCCGAGCAGGCGCGCCCGGCGGCTGGCCACCTCGCCGGCCAGTTTCATCACCGGCGCGCTGCCGGACTTGTGCTTGAGGCCCATGTAGCGCACCGCCAGCACCTCGGCGAGAAAGGCGCGTTCCTTGTGGTCGATGCCGGTCATCGAGCCGAAGGCGATGAGATCGACGCTTTGTTCGCCGCGATAGTCGGGATGGCCGCGCCAGCCGATGTCGGACAGGTGGCAGGCCGCGATCCTGAGGCGGTTCTCGGTTGGTGTCTCGGCGATGCCGGTGGCGGCAAAGAAAGTGTCGCTGAAGCCGACGAGTTCGGCGCCGTGCAACGGCGAGCGGGCCCTTAATTGCGCCATCTCGGCGGCCCCGACCAGCAGCGGGTCGGCATGGCGTTCGTCCTCGGTCATCAGCGAGAACAGATAGCCTTCGCGGACGCCAAGAGCGGAAAAGACAACCTCGCTGAATTCGCCCTGGCGCAGGAGTTCGCCGAGCACCACCGAACCGTAGGGCAGAAGCTCGCGGCGGTTGGCGCTGATTTCGCGCATTCCGGTCAATGCCCGCCGGTTCTTGGCGGCGCTGATGATGAGATCGCACAGCTCGATCGCGTCCGCGGCCGCGATTGTGTAGTGCTGTACCATGTGCAGCGGGTAGTGCGAGCGGATCTGGTGCAGCTTGGCAAAGGACCGCCAGGTGCCGCCGATGGCGGCGAATGTGCGCCCGGCGGCGTGTTTGACGATGGAAGAGCGGCCGATCCGTTCCCGGACGATCGGTCCCGCCTGGTCGAGCGACAGGCCGCTGTCGTCCTGGATGCGGATGGCGCCAAGAGCATGGGTCTCGCCCTCGGTCTCGCCGTTCGGTTCGAGCCGGGCCAGTTCGAGACTGCCGCCGCCGAGATCACCGACGATGCCGGAAAAGGCGTTGATGCCGGCAAGCACGCCAAGTGCCGAGAAATGGGCCTCCTGCATGCCGGTCAGCACCCTGACGGCAACGCCGGTGACCGCTTCGACCTGCGCGGTGAAGGCGGCGCCGTTTGACGCCTCGCGCGTCGCCGAGGTGGCGAGGACGTAAAAACGCGAGACCTGCATGAGCCGGACGACGAGGGCGAAACGGCGGATTGCCCTGATGCCGCGTTCGACGGCCTGGTCGGACAGTTTGCCGGTGGTGGCGATGCCGCGACCAAGCCCGGCCGCCGATTTCTCGTTGTAGAGTGGGGTCAGGACCCGTCCGTGCCGCTCATAGACAACGAGCCGAATCGAGTTCGAGCCGATGTCGAGCACCGCGACGGGGTCGGCGTCTTTCAGTCGTCCCTGTGCCAAGGGGTCAAGGTCGGTGCCCCACACGCTACACTCTAGTCCTGATCCTCGTCGGCATCCTGTGCTCCGGTCTGCGCGCTGCCCCGGCCCGACAGGGAGGGGTTGGTCATGAAGTATTCGTGCGCGCTGAACGGCTCATCACCCTCGGCCAGCTGGACGCGCTGTGCGCTTCCGTCCGGAAGCACCTCCCAGCTTTGCGTGTTGTCGCGGAAGTAGGCAATCATGATCCGGTCGAGGATCTGCTTGTGCACAGTCTTGTTGAGAATGGGCACCAGCGCCTCGACCCGTCCATCGAGATTGCGCGGCATGAGATCGGCCGAGGAGATGAAGACGCTCGCCTCGCGCGACGGCATGTCGTGGCCGTTGGAGAAACAGTAGATGCGCGAGTGCTCGAGGAAGCGCCCGACGACCGACTTGACCTCGATGTTGTCGGAAAAGCCGGGAATGCCCGGCCTCAGGCAACAGATGCCGCGCACCACCAGGCGGACCTTCACGCCGGCCTGGCCGGCGGCATAGAGCTCGTCGATGATGTCGGGATCGACGAGCGAATTCATCTTCATCCAGATTTCGGCATGCTCGCCGTCCCCGGCCAGGTCGATCTCGCGGCGGATACCGGAAATCAAGGTCTGGCGGAGATTGACCGGCGACAGCGCCACCGCTTCCAGATCGGTCGGTCGGGCGTAGCCGGTGACGAAATTGAAGATGCGGGCGACGTCGCGGGTGATCTCGGGATTGGCGGTGAAATAGGAGAAGTCGGTGTAAACCTTGGCGGTGATCGGGTGATAATTGCCGGTACCGACATGGCAATAGGCGACGAGTTTGCCCTTCTCGCGCCTGACGACCTGGGACAGCTTGGCGTGGGTCTTCAGTTCGACGAAGCCGAAGATCACCTGGGCGCCGGCGCGTTCGAGGTCGCGGGCCCAGCGGATATTGGCCTCCTCGTCGAACCGCGCCTTGAGTTCGACGAGCGCGGTGACCGACTTGCCCCGCTCGGCCGCCTGGATCAGCGCCTTGACGATCGGGCTGTCATTGGAGGTGCGATAAAGCGTCTGCTTGATGGCGACGACATCCGGATCGGCCGCCGCCTGCATGAGAAACTGCACCACCACGTCGAAGGTCTCGTAGGGGTGATGGACAAGGATGTCCTTTTCCTTGATCGCCGCGAAGGCGTCGCCGCTGTGGTCGCGGATGCGCTCGGGAAAACGGGCGCTATAGGGCGTGAATTTCAGGTCCGGCCGGTCGATGTCGCACAACTGCGCCATGTCCGAAAGGCCGAGAAAGCCCTCGACCTCGTAGGTCTCGTCCTCGGTGACGCGCAATTCGTCGGCAATGTAGCGCTTGAGGCTCCGCGGCATGTTGTGGTCGATCTCGAGCCTAATGGCGAGGCCGCGCCGGCGCTGCCGCAGCGCGGTCTCGAATTCGACGACGAGATCCTCGGCCTCGTCGTCGATTTCGATCTCGCTGTCGCGAATGACGCGGAACAGGCCCGATCCGATGACGTCGTAGCCCGGGAAAAGCTGGTGGAAGAACAGCCCGATGATGGTGTCGATGGTGACGAGTTCGATGCGCCGGTCGGCGGCGAGATCGGCGGGCAGCACCACGAAGCGGTCCATGTTGGCCGGCAGGCGGATCAGCGCCGTCATGCGGTCGTAGGAACCCGGTCGCTGCAGCAGGAAGGCAAGGGTCATGCCGCGATTGGGGATGAAGGGGAAAGGATGGGCCGGATCGACGGCAATCGGAGTCAGGACCGGGAAGATTTCGTCGCGGAAGAGCTGCTTGAGATAACCGATCTTCTCGGCGCTCAGATCGCCGGCCTCATGCAGGACGACATTGTGGTTGAACAGCTCCTCCCTCAGGGTCTGCCACTGGTCCTGCTGTTCGAGATTGAGATGGCGCGCCAGCGTGGTGATGTCCTCGAGCTGGTCGGATGGCGAAAGCCCGTCGATCGAAAGGCGCGACATGCCGGCGCGGATCATCGATTTCAGTCCGGCGACGCGGACCATGAAGAACTCGTCGAGATTGGAGGCCGAGATCGAGACGAAGCGCACCCGCTCGAGCAGCGGATGCCCAGGATTGCCGGCCTCTTCCAGCACCCTCAGGTTGAATTGCAGCCAGGAGACCTCGCGGTTGACGAAGCGGGCCGGACTGCGGCTCAGCGCATCGGCATCGGGCGCGGCGGACGGGGTCTTTACGACAGGTTCATCCATGGCGATCGTTGGTCTCCGTAGTGTCGGCCGCCTCCGGCGGGCGGGCGGCGGCGCGCAGGACAATGGCCTCGGCCGCGACGGCGCGCGACACGGCGCTGCCGCGCGACAGCGCCAGGCGGTCCATGATGTCGACCAGGGCCACGGCTTCGTTCGGCGCACGTTCCATGCGCTTGACCAGATAAGAAACGAGTCCGGGTTCGACCGCAATCTGGCGGTCGGAGAAAAGCTTCACGAACAAGAGTGACAGCAATGTGTCGTCGGGCGGCGCAAGGGTCAGGCCGAGGGCCAGACGGACGCGCGAGCGCGCGTCATCGGTCCGCAGCGGCCAGAGCTGCGGGGCGTCGCGCGCCGTCATCAGCACCGGCCTGCCGGAATGGATCGACTGGTTCAACAGATGGAACAGGCCGGATTCGGGATAGCGGCCGCGATCGGCGTCCTCGACCAGAACGGGGCGCTGGTCGGGGATGCCGGCCAGTGCCTCGAGGTCGCCTGGCGACGCCTTGCGGGCACCCGAGCGCATGAGCCAGATGGCGGCGAGATGCGACTTGCCCGATTTGGGCGGCCCGAGCAACAGGGTCAGGGGGGTCGCCCATGCCGGAAAGCTCATGATGTGGCGATAGGCCATTTCATTGCCCGGCGCCGTGACGAAATCGGCCTCGGCATGCGAGGGCGTATGCCCCAGATCGAGCACCAGCTGGCGGGAGGCGGCGGGACGGTGTTCGGGCCACAGGCCGGGCTCGGCGTCCTCGGTCAACGGATCAGGCTTCCGGCTCATTCGGCTTGCCTTCGGCGTCGACGCCGAGATAAAGCGCGCTCGATTTGTACTTCCTGACCGCGAAGCGGACGAGGACGCCGGTGATGGCGATCATCGGCACGGCCAGGACGATGCCGATCAGGCCGAAGATCAGGCCGAAGGCGAACAGCGCGAACATCAGCCAGACCGGATGTACGCCGATCGAATTGCCGACGAAATTGGGATAGAGCACGTTGGCCTCGATGAACTGGCCGACGACGAAGATGCCGAAGATGACGGCGAGCATGATGCCGTCGGGCCAGAACTGGACGATGCCGACGCCCATCGACAGCACGAAACCGGTCAGGAATCCGACATAGGGCACAAAGCTCAAAAGACCGGTGGTCAGGCCGATGGCGACGCCGTAGTTGAGGCCGGCGAAGCTCAGCGTCACGCCGTAAAAGACCGACAGGATGATCATGACGGCGCCCTGTCCGCGAATGACGCCGGCCATGGCCTGATCGATATCGGCGAGGACGTCGCGGATTTCGTCGCGATGCTGGCGCGGCAACAGCGAATCGAAGGTCAATGACAGCCGATCCCAGTCGAGCAGCAGGTAGAAGGCGACGACCGGCGTGACGATGATGACGCCAAGGGCGTTGATCAGGGTCAGGCCCGATTGCATGACCTGGGCGATCAGGCCACCAACGATGCCGATGCCCTGGTTGAGCAGTTCGGCCAGGGTGTTCTGGAACTGGACCACCCGTTCCTCGCCGAGCGCCGCGAAGATTTCCGGCACGCGCTCGTTGGCGAGATCCTGGAGCTGGTTGACATAGCCCGGCAGGCGGAAGGCGAGCCCGATCGCCTGCTGCAGGGCGAGCGGCACGATCAGAAGGAAGGCGGTGGCGAAAATCGAAATGGCGATGGCGAGGATGACGACCGAGGCCCAGAGGCGCGAGAAGCGCCAGCGCACGAACTGGTCGGCGACCGGATCGAGCAGATAGGCCAGTGCCATGCCGAGGATGAACGGCAACAGGATGCCCCGGAATACCCAGAGTCCCAGTATCATCACCGCCAGGAGCAGTAGCCAGATCTTGATCTGGTTTTGCAGGGACATGATCCGCGCGACCCTTGCGTCGGTTGGTGGGAGCCGTTATCAGCGCTGATAACGCCGTTCGCACCCGAATGCATTCACAAAAGGGCGCGGGCGCCGCCATTTCATTGCATTCGAGACGAAGCGCCATGCCCGATCCCGAAAAGCTGCCATCAAACGGACTGTCATACAAGCAGGCCGGGGTCGATATCGATGCCGGAAACGCATTGGTCGAAGCGATCAAGCCGGCGGTGCGTTCGACGCGCCGGCCCGGGGCCGACGGCGAAATCGGCGGTTTTGGCGGGGTTTTCGATTTGCGCGCCGCCGGGTTCTCCGATCCGGTGCTGGTTGCGGCCAATGACGGGGTCGGCACCAAGCTGAGGATCGCCATCGAGACTGGCATCAACGACACGATCGGCATCGACCTCGTGGCCATGTGCGTCAACGACCTCGTGGTGCAGGGTGCCGAACCGCTGCTGTTCCTCGACTATTTCGCCACCGGCAGGCTCGATGTCGCGGCCGGGGTCAAAATCGTCGAGGGTATCGCCGAGGGCTGCCTTCAGGCCGGCTGCGCCCTGATCGGCGGCGAGACGGCGGAAATGCCCGGCATGTACGCCGAAAACGACTACGACCTCGCCGGGTTCGCCGTCGGTGCCGCCGAACGTGGCACGCTCTTGCCGCGCAGCGACGTAAGCGCGGGCGACGTGCTGATCGGCATCGCCTCCTCCGGGGTCCATTCCAACGGCTTCTCGCTGGTGCGCAGGCTCGTCGATCTGTCCGGGCTCGGCTACGACGCTCCGGCGCCCTTCGATGCCGATGCAACGCTCGGCGAGGCGCTGCTGGTGCCGACGCGCATCTATGTCAAGCCGATCCTCGCCGCCCTCAGGGCCGGCATCGGCATCAAGGCGCTCGCCCATATCACCGGCGGCGGCTTTGTCGACAACATCCCGCGCGTCTTGCCCGCAACGCTTGCCGCTCATGTCGATCTCGACATGGTGGCAGTGCCGCCGGTCTTTTCCTGGCTGGCCCGGATCGGCGGTCTCGGCCAGGCCGAGATGCTGCGAACGTTCAATTGCGGCATCGGCATGATCGCCGCCCTGGCGCCCGCCGAGGCCGATGCCCTGATCGCCGCACTCGCCGCCGAGGGCGAATTCGCCTACAGGATCGGCATGCTGACGCCGCGCGGCGACGATGCGGTGACGTTTTCCGGGACGCTGGCTCTTTGATGAACAGGAAGCGTGTCGCCATCCTGATTTCCGGGCGCGGCTCCAACATGGCGGCGCTGATCGCCGCCGCAAAGGCGTCCGACTATCCGGCAGAAATCATCGGCGTCATTTCCAACACGCCGAGCGCGGCGGGGCTCGAAACGGCCCGGGCCGAGGGGCTCGCGACCGCCGTCATTCGCCTCAAGGACCATTCCGACAAGACGGCGGCCGACGCGGCGATCTCGGCGCGGTTGCGCGAGTGGCAGGTCGATCTTGTCTGCCTTGCCGGCTTCATGCGCCTGCTCGGACCGGAGTTCTGCACCGCCTGGCAGGGGCGCGTGCTCAACATCCACCCTGCCCTCCTTCCCGAGTTCCCCGGCCTCGATACGCATGCGCGCGCGCTCGCCGCCGGCGTCGCCGAGCACGGCTGCACGGTGCATTTCGTCACGGCCGGCATGGACGAAGGCCCGATCGTCGGTCAGGCGCGCGTGCCGGTCCTTGCCGGGGACACGCCGGAGACGTTGGCGGCGCGGGTCCTCGCCGAGGAACACCGGCTCTATGCCGACTGCCTCGCCAAAGTGGCGCGCGGTGAAATCGCCTGGACCGGTCAGTAGCGCTGTCCCATAACGGCGCGTGATGCCTCGCATCGTTAAAATCGGTTCGACGCCTTCGGCGCGGGGCAATAGCCTTGCCATCGAAAGGACTTCCCATGCCCTCAACCCGCATCGAAACCCGGTCGGGCTGGCTCGCCGGCCGTCAGGGCGAGCTGATCGATGCCGTGCAGGCGGCGCTGGTCGAGGCTATCCGCATTCCCGAAACTGACCTCTGCATCCGCCTGATGGAATACCCGGCAGGCAGTTTCGCCTGTCCGCCCGACCGTGGCCCGCGCTACACCATCATCGAGATTTCACTGTTCGCCGGCCGTTCCGTCGCGGCAAAACGCCGCCTCTATGCGGCAATCGCCGCGCATCTGGCCTCGCTCGGCGTACCGGACGCGGACATTTTTGTCGTCCTGCACGACGAAGGCCGGGAAAACTGGGGCGCGCGTGGCGTCGCCCTTTGCGATGTCGATCCCGGCTTCGCCATTGAGGTATGACCGGCAAGACTTCCTGATATCTTTCGCTCCGTCCCCCGGCGAGAACAACCCGCCCGAACGAACCTGAATTTCCGCTCGACAGTGCGCTGACATGTGCTAGGGATCGGTACAAAAGGAGAACGTACATGCCGCTGCGCTATTGGGGACTGCTGCTGTTTCTCGGAGCCGTCTGGGGCGGATCGTTCATGTTCAATGCGATCCTCATCCGCGAGATCGATCCGCTCTGGGTGTCGGCGGGGCGCGTCATCATCGGCGCTTCGATCTGCTGGGTCTATCTTCTGGCGACAAGGCGCAAACTGCCGGTCGAGCCGATGATCTACCTGCAGCTCCTGCTGCTCGGCATCGTCAACTACGCTATCCCCTTCGCGCTCTTTCCCTATGCCGAAGAGCACGTGCCGAGCGGCATTGTCGGGGTGATCAACGGGCTGACGCCGATGTCGACCGTCATCGTCTCGCAATTCTGGCCGGGCGGCGAAAAGGCGGTGTGGAACAAGGTGGCCGGCGTGGCGATCGGCTTTGCCGGAGCGGTCATCCTCGCCTCGCCTTCCTTCGCCGAAAGCGGCGCGGCGGAAATCCCGGCCCTGCTCGCCGCGCTCGCCGCCACCTTCTGCTACGCCTTTTCGCTCAACTACGCCCGTCGCTTCCGCGCGATCGACTCGGCCAGCGTGGCAACGCTGTCCCTGACTGGTGCCGCCATCGCCAGCACGCCCTTTGCCCTCACGATGGCGGGGGCGCCGGTCATCGCCCTGCCCGAGACCTGGTGGGCGCTGATCGGCATCGGCACGCTGTCGACCAGCTTCTCGATGCTGCTGCTCTACTGGCTCCTGCCGCGCGTCGGCGCGACCAATGTCGCCCTCAATACCTTCATCACGCCGATCTCGGCGCTGATCCTTGGCTATTTCATCCTGTCCGAGAGCCTGATGCCCGTGCATTTTTTCGGCATCGCCGTGATCTTTCTCGGGCTCGTCGCCATCGATGGGCGAGTGCTGAAGCTGCTGCGGCCGCGCCGGCCGGTCATCGAAGGCTGATGCGAAGCGACCGCCCGCCCAATTGGGCGGGCGGTCGCAGCATTCGGCAGCCGGAATTGCTTCTATTCGATGCCGAGTTTCGCCTTCAAAATCTCGTTGACCGCCTGCGGATTGACCTTGCCGCCCGACGCCTTCATCACCTGGCCGACGAACCAGCCGAGCAGGGTCGGCTTGGCCCTCGCCTGTTCGACCTTGTCCGGGTTGGCTGCGATGATCTCGTCGACCACCCTCTCGATGGCGCCGGTATCGGTCACCTGCTTCATGGCGCGCGTCTCGACGATCTCGGCCGGGTCGCCGCCCTCGGTCCAGACGATCTCGAACAGATCCTTGGCGATCTTGCCGGAAATGTCGCCCTTGCCGATCAGGTCGACGATGGTGCCGAGCTGGGCAGCGCTCATCGGTGTGTCCTCGATGTCCTTGTCGTCCTTGCCGAGGCGGCCGAGCAGCTCGTTGATCACCCAGTTGGCGCTCTGCTTGCCGTCGCGGCCCTTGGCAACCTGCTCGAAGAAGTCGGCGCGGGCCTGTTCGAGGATCAGCACCGAGGCGTCATAGGGCGTGATGCCGTAGTCCCGGACCAGGCGATCGTGCTTTTCGTCGGGCAGTTCGGGCAGGTTCCCGGCCAGTTCGGCGACGAAGGCGTCGCTGAATTCGAGCGGCAACAGGTCCGGATCGGGGAAGTAGCGATAGTCGTGCGCCTCTTCCTTGGAGCGCATGGAGCGCGTTTCGCCGGTCTTGGGATCGTAGAGCCGGGTCTCCTGGTCGATGGTGCCGCCGTCCTCGATGATGTCGATCTGCCGGCGCGCCTCGTATTCTATGGCCTGGCCGATGAAGCGGATCGAGTTCATGTTCTTGATCTCGCAGCGCGTGCCGAATGCGCCCCCGGGCTTGCGCACGGAGACGTTGACGTCGGCCCGCATGGAGCCTTCTTCCATGTTGCCGTCGCAGGTGCCGAGATATCTGAGGATCGTTCTGAGCTTGGAAATGAAGGCCTTGGCCTCCTCGGAAGAGCGCAGATCGGGCTTGGAAACGATTTCCATCAACGCCACGCCGGAACGGTTGAGATCGACGAAACTCATGTTCGGGTGCTGGTCGTGGATCGACTTGCCGGCGTCCTGTTCGAGATGCAGGCGCTCGATGCCGATCTCGATCTCGCCATTGTCTGCCATGTCGAGCTTGACGACGCCCTCCCCGACGATCGGGTCGAGATATTGCGAAATCTGATAGCCCTGCGGCAGGTCGGGATAGAAATAGTTCTTGCGATCGAAGATCGAGCGCTTGTTGATCCTGGCCTTGAGCCCGAGACCGGTGCGGACCGCCTGGCGCACGCATTCGGCGTTGATCACCGGCAGCATGCCGGGCATGGCGGCGTCGACGAAGCTGACATTGGCATTGGGCGGGCAGCCGAACTCGGTCGGGGACCCGGAAAAGAGCTTGGATTCGCTGAGAACCTGGGCATGGACCTCCATGCCGATGATGACCTCCCAGTCGCCAGTGGCGCCCGGGATGAAGGATTTCGGGTTCGGGGTGCGGGTGTCGACGATGCTCATGGCGGTCTTTGCGATAAACGGAAGGAATTCGGGCCTGTTGTAGCGATGGTTTCGGACAAGTCCAACCGGATTTCGTCGCAGCGCCGCAACCGGCGCCACTGCGGCGACGGCTCAGCCCGGCGGGGTGTGGCGGAACACCAGAACGGCGGGATGGTCGCGCGGTGCCGCGTCGTCGCGGGTGGCGCCGAGACGCCGGGCGACGGCGATCGAGGCGGCGTTGTCGGGATCGATATAGCTGACAAGGCTGGTCAGGCCGTGCTCGGCGAAGGCCCAGTCCCTGAGACGCGCGGCGGCTTCGGTGGCATAGCCATGTCCCTCATAGCCGTCGTAGAGGAACCAGCCGAGTTCCTTTTCGGGAAAGAGCGGGCCGTGGTTGATGCCGACCTGGCCGACGCAGGTCCCGCTCCGCTTCAGCTCGATCATCAATCCGCCATGGCCCATGAGGTGCCACAGGGCGACGTCGTGGGTGAAGTAGGCCCAGGCGCCCTTGGTGTCCAAAGGGCCGTTCATATAGACGGCGCGCGGCGAAGCCATCAGCCGTTCATAGGCCGCGAAATCGGCGAAAACGGGCGGACGCAGGACAAGGCGCCCGGTGGTCAGAACCGGAATCTCGCGCGATGTCGGCCGGGTCATGACGATCAGTCGTCCTCGACCGGGCCGCGATAGGGGTTGAGGCTCTTTTCGAGCCGGACCGACTGCAGCGGCTCGGGACCGCCCGGCCCTTCGGGCCGCATGGCGAGAATGCGATAGCCCTGGTGCTGGTAGAAGCTGACGGCGTCGACATGATCGGCCGGGGTTTCGAGCACGACGCGGTCGAAACCCATCATCTCGAAGACCGATTCGTTGCGGCGCAGCAGGGCGCTGCCGATGCCGGCATGCTGCATATAGGGTGCGACGAACAGGAACGGAATATAGGCGCGCCCGCGTCCGCCGCGTGAGCACCAGCCGACGATCTCGTCGTCATGGGTGGCAACGACGATGCGCGGCAGGGCCTCGGACACATAGCCGGCAAAGCGCCGCCGCTCGCGCTCGCGCAGGCCGGGACGGTCCTCGAGCAGCGGCAGAATGCCCGCCTCCCAGGACAGATAGGCCAGCTCGGCCAGGTCGCTCAGGTCGTTCGGTTCGGCCGGCCGTAGGATCACGCGGTCGAGCATGTGTGCCTCATCCCCTGTGCTTGCGTGCGGCGATCACGCCCTTTTCGTAGTTGATGTTCCAGTCGATCAGGGTACGCCAGATCAGCTCGGCCTGGTCCTCGTCGAGATCGAGCGCCAGCGCCCGCTGGCGCATCCTTTTGATGATCGCCTCGATCCGGTCGTGATCGAAAGCCTCGTGCGGATCGTTCTTCAACTCGGCCATGCGCGTAACGTATTGGTGGCGCTCGGCGAATAGGGTCACGAGCGCCGTGTCGATGCGATCGAGCTCACTGCGCACCGCCTCCTTGGTCGTGCAGTCGGCGGGCGGGATAGGCGTGTTCACGTCGATTCTGGCCTCTATTGCGTTGCGGGCGGGCATTGGGCGAGCTTCGCATTCCACCTCTTTGCTTTCAACTCCCTTCGGCCCGGACTTGGTGCCATCAAGGGCAGAGGTCGTTGCGCAATTGCAACATTCGATCGAAGACAAGCGGCGCGCGGGCGGGATCCGCTTGCGGCGAAATCCGGGTTCGCCTAGTAGGCGCATCCATGTTTAGGCATCTGGAATCCCGCTGACGCCGGTTCCCCGACCCTTGTGGTCGCATGCCCGTATCGGGCATGCTCTTTCGGAACCGGCACATCGTCGAGCCGGCCGCACCGCTCAAACCGGGCGGCCCGTCGGGCGCTTGCGCGCCGCTCCGATTCGGGTTTTCCACACATGGACATTTCCAGACAGGAACAACGCATCCTGCATATGCTGGCGCAGGGCGGACACATCCTGGCGCTCAAGGACGACAAGGGCCGCATTGTCGAGGTCGAATGCTACAATCGCGACGGCTGGATGCTCAACGACTGCCCCCTGTGGCTGTTCAGCAAGCTCAGGCGCAAAAAGGCCATCCGCTCCGAGGCGTCGCGGCCCTACCGCATCACAAGGCGCGGGCTCGAACTTGTGCGCTCGGAAGTCAGCAACCGCTAGCGCGACAGCGCCCAGTCAAGAACGTTGGCGCAAACAATGATGCCCAGAATGGCAACACTCCATGCGAAGAAGAAATTCCTCCAGCGCCTGTAGACATCTAGAATCTCCCCCGGGCAGGTCTTCGCGTCCCGAGGGAAGGGGAATTTGTTTCGGTAGACGAAATGCCTGCCGTCGGGGTCGAGTCGATGCACGACCATGACCAAGCGGATGGCGATATACCAGCCGACAGCTGCCCAGCCGATGACCAGCACGCCGCTGAATCTTGTCAGGGCGTCGTGCACGCTTCGATCGGTCCGGTTGTGATCTGCGTCGGCGCCGCCGACATGGTTTTCAACGCGATGACCCTCGGAGTCACGGCTTGTTGCCCAGCACGTCGACCATGTGGGCCCATTCCTCGGCGACGCTCGGCTTGGTGCGGCGTTCGCCAGCCTGGCGATACCAGTAGTCGGCATTGCCGAAATCGGCCTCGATCCAGTGCGCCAGCGCGTGAACCCAGTCGAAGGCCTTCACGCCTTCCATCGTCTGGCAGATGTTGTGGGCCTGGTCCCATTCGGGGCCGACCCTGAAGCCACCCTTTTTCAGCCACCACAGGGCCTGCAAAGGCTTGGTCATGTCGCGCGGCGGTTCGGGCTGGTCGAGGGATGAAGTGATGATTTCGAGCATTCTTTGGAGTCGTTATTTGTTTTGCTGGGACCCTAGAGCAATTTCGGGTTGAGTGGAAATCGGATATCCACACACATCGATAAACACCTGCCCGGGTGGCCGCGGATCGCGGCGCCGAGGCGAATGCGCGGAAGGAACAAAATGAACCAGATCGAAAAAGGCGATGCCTTTCTCGCCCTGCACCAGCGCGGTGCGCCCTTTGTCATTCCCAATCCGTGGGACGCGGGCAGTGCCCGCATGATGGCGGTCAAGGGCTTCGAGGCGCTGGCGACGACCTCGGCCGGCGTCGATCACGTCCACGGCCTTCGCTCGGGATCGGCGGGACGCGACCAGATTATCGCCAACGCCCGCGACATCGTCGCTGCGACCGAGCTGCCGGTCTCCGTGGACCTCGAAGACTGCTTCGGAAGCGATGAGGACGGCATCGCCGAAACCATCAGGCTCGCGGCCGATGCCGGCGCCGTCGGCGGCTCGATCGAGGATTCGATCTGGGGCAATCCGAGCGAATTCTACGCGTTCGACGTGGCGGTCGCGCGGGTCAGGGCCGCCGTTGCCGCCGTCGCCGCCCTGCCCTTCAAGTTCACGCTGACGGCACGTTGCGAGTTCATGCTCTATGGCCATGCCGATCTCGATGCGACGATCGAGCGGCTTCGGGCCTATGCCGAGGCCGGCGCCGACGTGATCTTTGCGCCAGGGATCAGGACGCGTGAGCAGGTCGAGGCCGTGGTCGATTCCGTCGACAAGCCGGTCAACGTGCTGCTCGGTCTGTCCAATACGGCGCTCGATATGGCCGACATGCACCGGCTCGGCGTGGCCCGGGTCAGCCTCGGCTCGGGCATCCATACGGCGGCGATGAAAGCGGCTGCGGACGCGCTCGACGAGATCCGCGAACGCGGCTCGTTCGGCTTCACCACCGGGCTGCCCAAAGTCGATTCGCTCTTGGGGGTATAGCGGCGGTCTTTGCCGCTACCACCACTTCTCCGGGCTGAATCCCTCGCCGCGGTTCCTTTCGATGACGCGGGCAGCGGCGAACAGGGTCTCCTCGTCGAAGGGCCGGCCGATCAGTTGCAGGCCGAGCGGCAAGCCGCTGGCATCCTTGCCGCCGGGCACGGAAAGGCCGGGCAGGCCGGCCATGTTCACGGTCACGGTGAAAACGTCGTT
This sequence comes from Alphaproteobacteria bacterium, assembly GCA_018818925.1. Classification (GTDB taxonomy): domain Bacteria; phylum Pseudomonadota; class Alphaproteobacteria; order Rhizobiales; family Devosiaceae; genus JAHJQZ01. The sequence continues at coordinate 39,797 of JAHJQZ010000093.1, read as the reverse complement.
GAGATACATCTTGACCGGATCGGAATTCATTTCCTCGTCGCCGACGCCGAAGGCCGCCGAGGGCGTGGCCGGCGTCAGAATAGCGTCGACGCCCTGGTCGAAGGCGTCCTCGAAGTCGCGCTTGATCAGCGTCCTGACCTTCTGGGCCCTGACGTAATAGGCATCGTAATAGCCGGCGCTAAGCACATAGGTGCCGATCATGACGCGGCGCTTGACCTCGCGGCCGAAGCCTTCGGCGCGGGTCAGTTCATAAAGATCGGTGATATCCTTGCCGGTCTTCCTCAGCCCGTACTTGACGCCATCATAGCGGGCAAGATTGGACGAGGCCTCGGCCGGGGCGACGATGTAATAGGCCGGCAAGGCGTATCTGGTGTGCGGCAGCGAGATGTCCTTGATCACCGCGCCTTCGGCCCTGAGCCATTCGAGTCCCTTGGTCCAGAGCGTCTCGATCTCCTCGGGCATGCCGTCCATGCGGTATTCCCTCGGCACGCCGATGACGAGACCCTTGACCCCGCGTTCGACGGCGGCGGCGAAATCGGGCACGGCCAGGTCGACCGAAGTCGAGTCCTTGTTGTCGAAGCCGGCCATGGAGGTCAGCATGATCGCGGTGTCCGTAACGGTGCGGGCGATCGGCCCGGCCTGGTCGAGAGACGAGGCGAAGGCGACGATGCCCCAGCGCGAGCAGCGGCCATAGGTCGGCTTGATCCCGACAATGCCGGAAAAGGCGGCGGGCTGGCGGATGGAGCCGCCGGTATCGGTGGCCGTGGCGCCGGCGCAGAGCCAGGCCGAAACGGCGGCGGCGGACCCGCCGGACGAGCCGCCCGGCACGAGGTCGCGATTGGATCCTGCCGCCCGCCAGGGGTTGATCACCGGGCCGTAATAGGAGGTTTCGTTGGACGAGCCCATGGCGAATTCGTCCATGTTGAGCTTGCCCAGCATGACGGCGCCGTCGCGCCACAAATGGCTCGTTACCGTCGATTCGTATTCGGGCGCGAATCCGTCGAGAACGTGGCTCGCCGCCTGGGTGTGGACGCCGATTGTGGCGAACAGGTCCTTGATGCCGAGCGGGACGCCTTCGAGCGGCCCACCCTCTCCCCTGGCGAGCCTTGCATCGCTCGCCCTTGCCATTTCCCGCGCCTTGTCGGCGGTCACCACGATATAGGCATTGAGGCGCGGATTGGCGGCGGCGATGGCATCGAGATAGGCGTCCATGGCCTCGAGAGCGGAGAATTCGCGTTTCTTCAGGCCGTCGCGGAGTTCGGCAAGGCTCTTTGTCGTCAGGTCGGTCACGGGAGCGTTTCTTTCTGGTCGGGGCCGGCGGAAAGCCGGAAGGTCGTCACGGCGTTTCAACCCATGAAGACGCGGAAATCAAGTCCCGCGTCCGTCGATGGCTTGGCAAAATCATCCCGCGCCGTTTTTTCGCATGATCCTGTCCGAGAACCGTTTCCCATTTTTCGGGATCATGCGCGCGCTGGCGCAGGCTGCAAGAGCTTTTCGTAGAAGGCGGAAAAGCCGCTGTCGGGATAGTCGGCAAAGGCGGCGCAGCGTGCGAAGCCGCCGCGTTCGTACAGGCGCCAGGCCGGGGCGAAGCCCTTGACGGCGCCGGTTTCGAGCTTGAGCACCACGATGCCCTTGTCGCGGGCCAGCGCTTCGATGGCGTTGAGGATGAGCCTGCCGATGCCGGAGCCCCTGGTTTCAGGCAGGGTGAACATGCGCTTGACCTCGGCGAGTTCGGCCGAGTGCACATAGAGCGCCCCCATGCCGAGCGCCCGGCCGGTCGCGTCGCGGGCGACGAACAGGGCCGTTTCCGGTCCGGCCATCTGCTCGACCGTCATCTGGAACTGGAACTCGGGCGGCGACAGTGGATGAAGATGAGCGTTGAGCGCCGAAACGAGCGCGCGGACATCGTCCTGAAGCGGCGTCTCGACGGCGATGGCAATGGTCATTTACTCGACGACCTTGGGCACCATGAAAAAATTGTCCTCGCTCAGCGGCGCGTTGGCGACGATCCGTTCGGCATAGCCACCATCGGTCACCTTGTCCTCGCGCAGCCGGAGGGCCATGGGCGTGACCGAGGTCATCGGCACGACGCCATCGACATCGACCTCGTTCAATTGCTCGACGAAACCGAGAATGGCGTTGAGCTCGCCCTGATAGGCGGCGAGTTCGGCCTCGGTGACGCGGATACGGGCGAGACGGGCGATGCGCTTGACGGTTTCGGTGTCGACCGACATGGAAGGCTCCTGGAGCGAAGGCTATGCGCAGCATTTAGCAAGCGGGCACGGCCCGAGGCAAGGCTTCAGCGTCGGCTCAGGCCTCGAGGGCGAGCCCCGGCTCGAGCAGTTGCAGCGGCGTGCCGGCGGCGGCATTGGCAAGGGCCGGAAAATGCGCCTCGTCGATCTGATGCGACGCCAGCGCCACGAGCCGCGGACGGGCCGAAGCGGCTATGGCGGAGATATCGGCGACGAGCCGGTCCAGGGGCCCGGCAAGAACGATGACGGCATCGTCGGCGAAACGGTTCCACAACGCCTTGTCGCCGCAAACGATCAGCGGCGCTTCGCCGGGCGCGTCGACGAACAGCCCGCCGGAACCGAAACGGCTGAGCGCGGGCGGCGGTGCGTCGTCGCCGTCCACGGCGAGAAGGGGCCGGCGCCGGTGCCAGCCGGACGGATCGAACTGGGTCAGCCCCGCCTCGCCCTTCCTGACGATCCGGTCGGCTCCCGAAATGAGCTCGCCAGTGGAGATTTCGGGTGGAGCCAGTTCCGGATCGACGACGATGATCTGGCCGCCGACATGCAGGCGGAAGCAGGTTTTGGCGAACCAGGTGATCTTCATGGGAGACGACACGCGCGATTCTTGTTGATTCCCTCCTGCGATATGCGTCAAACGGCCTCATGCCAACACAAAACGATCAAAGCCCTCTCGCCGCCCTGCCGCCCGTGGGCAAGCTCATGGGGCTCGATCTGGGCACCAGGACCATCGGCGTCGCCGTGTCGGACGGGCTACGGCTGGCGGCAACGCCGATCGAGACGATCCGTCGGGTGAAGTTCACCGCCGACGCCGAGCGGCTGCTCGTGCTGATCGCCGAGAACGCCGCCGTGGGCATCGTCATCGGCCTGCCGCTCAACATGGACGGCTCGGAAGGACCTCGGGTGCAGTCGACCCGCGCCTTCGCGCGCAATCTTTCGCAAAAGACCGACCTGCCCATCGCCTTCTGGGACGAAAGGCTGTCGACGGCGGCGGTGACGCGGACACTCATCGAGGCAGACATGTCGCGGCAAAAGCGCAGCGCGGTGGTCGACAAGCTGGCAGCCGCCTACATCCTTCAGGGTGCGCTCGACCGGTTGCGCCGGAAGGTCTAGCGTGTCGGAACGCCTATTTCGGGCTGATCTGCTGATCCCCTCCCGTCCGGTCACCTCATGATCCTCGTCTTCGCCAGTCTTTTACCCGTGTTCATCGTGATTGCCGTCGGTTTCGGGCTCAGGAAATCGGGACTGGTGCCGGCGGAGCATTGGCGCGGCGTCGAGCTGATCTCGTACTGGGTCCTCATCCCGGCGCTGCTGATCACCGTTCTGGCCGACGCCGTGCTCGAAATCGGCCAGGCTACCGCCTTCGCCGCTACGGTTTTGCTCACCGCCTCGATCGTGTCGGTCGCCATGTGGCTGGCGCGACGCCCGCTCCGGCATTTCATGGGCGTTGAGGGGCCGGCTTTTACCAGCCTGTTCCAGACGACGACGCGTTGGCATGGCTTCATCGCGCTGGCCGTGGCAAGCCGGCTGTTCGGCGATCCGGGACTGGCGCTGCTCGCCCTCGCCTTCGCCGTGCTGGTGCCGCTGCTCAACACCTCGAGCATACTGGTGCTCGCCGCCTATGCCGGCGACGTGCCAGCCCCGCTCGACCGTATCCTCAAGTCGCTCGTCCGCAACCCGATCATGTGGGGGCTGATCATCGGCCTCGGCTTGCGGTTTTCCGGCCTCGGCCTGCCAGAGGTCGTCAAGACCACGCTCGATCTCGCCGGCGATGGCGCGCTCGGCGTGTCGCTCCTGGCGCTGGGGGCCGGCCTCAGCTGGCGGGCGGTCAGGCGCACCGGCAGGGAGGTCGTGCTCGGCACCTTCGTCAAGCTCATCGTCACGCCGCTCATCGCCATCGCCCTTGCCGTGGCGATCGGGCTGACGGGCATGGATTTCGTCATCGTCGTCTTGGCGTCGGCGGTGCCGACGGCGGTCAACGGCTATGTGCTGGCGCGCGAAATGGGCGGTGATACCGAACTCTACGCGGCGACGCTGACGGCACAGGTGCTCGCCTCCTTCGTGACGCTGCCGCTGTTTTTGGCGTGGGCGATGCAATTCACCGGTTTGGCGTGATCGCCTGATAACCGCTCTTGCTCCCGCCCCTCGCCTTGGCTAGACCGCTGTTGACGGGGAGGTAAAAGGCGCTGATGGCGGAGCTCGATGCAATCCAGGCGACGACCCCGCTCTTTGCCCACCGGCATCTGCTCGGCATTGCCCATCTCGATCCGTTGGAGATTACCGGTCTTCTCGACCATGCCGAGGCAATGATCCCGGTGTCGCGGGCCAAAAAGAGCTTGAAGACGCTCTCGGGCAAGACCCAGATCAACCTGTTCTTCGAGAATTCGACGCGCACGCAGGCGAGCTTCGAGATCGCCGGCAAGCGGCTTGGCGCCCTTGTCGTCAACATGTCGGTCAAGACCTCGTCGGTCGCCAAGGGCGAGACGCTGATCGACACCGCCGCGACGCTCAATGCCATGCAGCCCGATGTCATCGTCATCCGCCATTCGGCGGCGGGCGCGGTGGAACTCCTGTCGCAAAAGGTCGGTTGTTCGGTGATCAATGCCGGCGACGGCGCCCACGAGCACCCGACCCAGGCGCTGCTCGACGCCCTGACCATCCGCCGCCACAAGGGCAGGCTCGACGGGCTGACCGTGGCGATCTGCGGCGACATCGCCAATTCGCGCGTCGCCCGCTCCAATCTCATGCTCTTGAACACCATGAATGTGCGGACCCGCGTCGTGGCGCCGCGCACGCTGCTGCCGTCGGGGATCGAGAGCCTCTGCGCCGAAGTGTTCACCGACATGCGCGACGGACTCATCGACGCGGACGTGGTGATGATGCTCAGGCTGCAGCACGAGCGCGCTTCGGGGCGGATGATTCCCTCGGTCAGGGAGTATTTCCGCTTCTACGGCCTCGACGCCGACAAGCTGGCACTGGCAAGGCCCGATGCGCTGGTCATGCATCCCGGACCGATGAACAGGGGTGTCGAGATCGATCCGGCCATCGCCGACGGGGCGCAGTCGGTGATCAACGAACAGGTCGAGATGGGCGTCGCCGTCCGCATGGCGGTGCTCGAAGCGCTGATCGGCGATCGCGCGGAGGCGGCGCCATGACCCGGGCCCTCATCATCGAGAACGCCCGCATCCTCGATCCGGCGAGCCGCCGCGACATGAACGGCGCGGTGCTTTGCGACGACGGCCGGATCCTCGACGTCGTCGCGGGCGCGGCACCGGGGGCGCCGGCCAATGTGACGCGCGTCGATGCCGGGGGCCTCATCCTCGCGCCGGGCCTTATCGACATGCGCGTCTTCACCGGCGAACCGGGTTTCGAATACCGCGAAACGCTGATGAGCGCCTCGCGGGCGGCGGCGGCGGGCGGCGTCACCAGCTTCGTCATGATGCCGGACGCCAATCCGGTGATCGACGACGCGGCGCTGGTCGATTTCGTCCTGCGGCGGGCGCGCGACACCGCCAATGTCAACGTGTTGCCGTCGGCGGCACTGACCAAGGGGCTTGCCGGCACCGACATCACCGAATTCGGCCTGTTGAAGGAGGCCGGGGCGATCTGCCTCACCGATGGTCGCCGCACCGTCGCCGACACCGCCGTGTTGCGGGCCGCCTTCACCTATGCCGCCAATTTCGGCATGCCTGTCGTCCACCACGTCGCCGATGCCGCGCTGGTCGCCGACGGGGTGATGAACGAGGGCCTGTTCGCCACCGGACTCGGGCTCAAGGGCATTCCGCGCGAGGCCGAGACCATCCCGCTCGAGCGCGACCTGCAACTGGCGGCGCTGACCGGGGTCAGGTATCACGCCGCGCAGATATCCTGCGCCGCATCGGTCGAGATCGTCCGGCGGCACAAGAAAAGCAACGCCATGATCTCGTGCGGGGTGTCGATCAACTCGCTGACGCTCAATGAAAACGACGTCGGCGCCTACAAGACCTTCTTCAAGCTCAACCCGCCGCTGCGCTCGGAAACCGACCGGCAGGCGGTGGTCGCGGCGCTCGGCGCCGGGGTGATCGACGTCATCCATTCCGATCACGACCCGCAGGATTCCGAAGTCAAGCGCCAGCCCTTCGCCGAGGCGGCGAACGGCGCCATCGGGCTCGAAACCATGCTGGCGGCGGCCCTGAGGCTGCATCATGCCGACGAGATCGGCCTGATGGACCTTCTGGGCGCCATGACCTGTCGTCCGGCGCGCATCCTCGGCCTCAGCGCCGGCCGCATCGCCAAGGGCGCGCCGGCCGACCTGATCCTTGTCGATCCGGATTATCCCTGGGTCGTCTCGGAAGCGGCGATCCGCTCGCGGGCACGCAACACCGCTTTCGAAGGCGCGCGGTTTTCTGGCAAGGTGATGGCGACATTCGTGGGCGGCGTCGAAGTGTTCCGCCACACCGGGGAGTAGCATCGTCATGGAACTGCTTTGGGCGCCCGAAACCCTGATCGCCGTGGTTTTCGGCTATCTGATGGGCTCGATTCCCTTCGGGCTGATCCTCACCCGTCTGGCCGGACTTGGCGACATCCGCCAGATCGGCTCGGGCAATATCGGCGCCACCAATGTGCTGAGGACCGGCAACAGGGGGCTGGCGGCGGCAACGCTTTTGCTCGATGCCGGCAAGGCGGCGGCGGCGGTTCTGATCGTCCGCTATGTCGTGCCCACGCCGCCGCTCGCCTATTCCTTGGCCGGCATGGCGGCCTTTGTCGGGCACCTCTTCCCGGTCTGGCTCGGCTTCAGGGGCGGCAAGGGTGTCGCGACCTATATCGGCGCCATGCTCGGCATCAACTGGATCGTCGGGCTGATCTTCTGCCTCGTGTGGCTGATCGTCGCCGTGACGCGCAAATATTCCTCGCTGGCGGCGCTGACGGCGGCGGCGACGGCGCCGATCTTTGCCTATTTGTGGTCCGGCGTGCATCTGGCGACCGGCGCGGCGCTGATGTCGGTCCTGTTGATCTACAAGCACCGCGCCAATATCCGCCGGCTGATCGATGGCTCCGAACCCAGGATCGGCGACGACAGGAAGGCCGACGGGTGACAAGCCGGCGCCTCGATCCGGTGTTCTCGGACAGCCAGCGCGTCGACTGGCTGCGACTGATCCGCACGGACAATGTCGGGCCGGCGAGCTTTACGCGCCTGATCAACCGCTTCGGCTCGGCGCAGGCGGCGCTCGCTGCCCTGCCCGCGCTCGGCCGCAAGGTCGGCGCCGATGCGCTCCGCATCCCCTCGCCGGCCCAGATCGAGGACGAGATCGCGGCGCTCGACCGGCTGGGCGGCCGCTTCGTGGCCCTGCCCGAGCCGGAATACCCGGATTTGCTGCGGCACATTGCGGGGCGGCCGCCTATGCTCGCCGTCAAGGGCGGGGCGCGGCTCGACTGGACGAAAACCGTCGGCATGGTCGGGGCGCGCAACGCTTCGACGGCGGGACAGCGCATGACGCGGCTTCTGGCCGGAGCGCTCGGCGCCGCCGGCTACGCCGTGGTTTCGGGCCTGGCGCGCGGCATCGACGCGGCGGCGCATCGGGCGGCGCTCGAAACCGGCACCGTGGCGGTGCTGGCCGGCGGCATGGACCGGGTCTATCCCGAACAGAATGCGCCGCTCGCCGCCGAAATCGTCGAAAAAGGCGGGGCGCTCGTCAGCGAAATGCCGCTCGGCTGGGAGCCGCGGGCCCGCGATTTCCCGCGCCGCAACCGTATCGTCTCTGGGCTGTCGCTCGGCGTGGTGGTGGTCGAGGCGGCCAAACGCTCCGGCTCGCTGATCACGGCACGGCTGGCGCTCGAACAGAACCGCGAGGTCTTCGCCGTGCCCGGCTCGCCGCTCGATCCGCGTTCGGAGGGCGCCAACGGCCTGATCCGGCAGGGCGCCATGCTGGTCGCGTCGGGCGCCGACATCATCGAGGCGCTGTCGACGGCGGACCCGGCCCGTCTGCCCCTGTTCGAGCCGGAGGCGGACTTCTTCGCCGACACAGAAGCGGGCGCCGAGCCACAGGACAGTGACCGCGCCCGGCTGCTGTCGGCCCTGAGCATGACGCCGGTGACCGTCGACCAGCTCGTCGCGGACACCGGGCTGCATGCCGCACTCCTGCAGGTCATGCTCATGGAACTCGACATCGCCGGGCGCATCGAATGGGGCAGCGGCCAGCTCGTCGCGCTCAGGCCCGAAAGCTGATTGCGACCGGTCGCATTGACACCGGCACCACGAATGACCATTTTGCGCCTCGATCCGGCGCCGCTGCGTTGCGCCCGCCCGGCCGGACCTCTCACCGACACAACTGGAGCCTTGCCGGCATGAAAGTGGTTATCGTCGAAAGTCCGGCAAAAGCCAAAACCATCAACAAATACCTCGGCAAGGACTACGAGGTCCTGGCCAGTTTCGGCCATGTGCGCGACCTTCCGGCCAAGGACGGCTCGGTCGATCCCGAGGCCGATTTCGCCATGCTTTGGGAGGTCGACGCCGCCTCCAAGAAGCGCCTGACCGACATCGCCAGGGCGGTCAAGGACGCCGACGAGGTGATTCTCGCCACCGACCCCGATCGCGAGGGCGAGGCGATTTCCTGGCACGTTCTGGACGTGCTCCGGCAGAAAAAGGTGATCAAGGGCCAGCCGGTCCGGCGCGTCGTCTTCAACGCCATCACCAAGTCGGCGGTCACCGAGGCGATGGCGCATCCGCGCGACATCGACGTGCCGCTGGTCGATGCCTATCTGGCGCGGCGGGCGCTCGACTATCTCGTCGGGTTCACCCTGTCGCCAGTCCTTTGGCGCAAGCTGCCCGGCTCGCGTTCGGCCGGCCGGGTGCAGTCGGTGGCCCTGAGACTCGTCTGCGACCGCGAGGCCGAGATCGAGAGGTTCCGCGCGCAGGAATACTGGAGCGTCGAAGCCACGCTCATTGAGGCCGACAAGCCGTTCCTCGCCCGTCTTTATGCCGTCGACGGCACAAAGACCGACAAGCTGGCCATCGCCAATCAGGGCGAGGCGGAAAGGCTCAAGGGCGCCATCGAGAGCGGCGCCTTCCATGTCGAAAGCGTCGACAAGAAGCCGACCAGGCGCAATCCCTATCCGCCCTTCACCACCTCGACGCTGCAGCAGGAGGCGAGTTCGCGGCTCGGCTTTTCGCCGGCGCGGACCATGCAGGTGGCGCATAGGCTCTACGAAGGCGTCACGGTCAATGGCGAGACAGTCGGCCTGATCACCTATATGCGTACCGACGCCGTGCAGATGGCCCCCGAGGGCATCGAGCAGGCGCGACGGGCGATCGCCGCGCAGTTTGGCGACGACTACCTGCCCGAAAAGCCACGGCTCTATCAGACCAAGGCCAAGAACGCACAGGAGGCGCACGAAGCCATCCGACCGACCGACATGTTCGGTACGCCGGACAAGCTCAAGCATCTCGATCACGATCAGCTCAGGCTCTACGAGCTGATCTGGCGGCGGACACTGGCCAGCCAGATGAAATCGGCCGAGATCGAGCGCACCACCGCCGACATCGCCGTGACCGGGTCGGCGCCGGCGGTGACGCTCAGGGCCGTCGGATCGGTCGTCACCTTTCCGGGTTTCCTCAAGCTTTACGGCGTCGTCGCCAATGACGAGCGCGAGGACGGTGACGAAAACGAGCGCGAACTGCCGCCGCTCAAGACCGGCGACAGGCCAACGCTCGAAAAATGCCAGATCGACCAGCATTTCACCCAGCCGCCGCCGCGCTATTCCGAGGCGAGCCTGATCAAGAAGATGGAAGAGCTCGGCATCGGCCGGCCTTCGACCTATGCCTCGACCCTTTCGGTGCTGCAGGACCGCAGTTACGTCCGGCTCGACAAGCGCGCCCTCATTCCCGAGGACCGCGGCCGCGTCGTCACGGCCTTCCTCGAGAGCTTTTTCACGAAATATGTCGAATACGGCTTCACCGCCGGGCTCGAAGAGGATCTCGACCGCGTCTCGGCCGGCGAGATCGCCTGGAAGGACGTGTTGCGGCGCTTCTGGACGGATTTTTCCGCCCATGTCGACGAGATCAAGGACCTCAGGGTCTCCGAAGTGCTTGATGCGCTCAACGATACCCTCGCCGATCACATCTTCCCCTCCCGCGATGACGGCTCGGACCCGCGCCGCTGCCCGACCTGCGGCACCGGCACGCTGTCGCTGAAGCTCGGCAAATATGGCGGTTTCATCGGCTGTTCCAACTATCCCGAATGCCGCCACACGGCCCAGCTTGCCGACAGCGCCACCGGCCAGGCGGCCGAGACGCCTGATGGCGACGGTGAGCTCGGCATCGACCCGCAGACGGGAGAGACAGTCTGGCTGAAATCGGGGCGCTTCGGCCCCTATGTGCAGCTCGGCGACGGCAAGGACGCCAAGCGTTCGAGCCTGCCCAAGGGCTGGGAGCCGGCAGTGCTGAGCTTCGAACAGGCGCTGAGGCTGTTGTCGCTGCCGCGCGCGGTCGGGGCGCATCCGGAGGACGGCAAGCCGATCACCGCCGGGCTCGGGCGCTACGGGCCCTTCGTCCAGCATGACGGCAAATATGCCAATCTGCCCGATATCGAGGAGGTGTTCTCGGTCGGGCTCAACCGTGCCGTCGACCTCATCGCCGCCAAAGCGGCAAATGGCGGGCGCGGCGGGCGGTCGGCGCCGGCGGCGCTCAAATCGCTCGGCGAGCATCCGGACGGCGGGACCATAACGGTGCGCGACGGCCGCTACGGTCCCTATGTCAACCACGGCAGGATCAACGCTACCCTGCCCAAGGACCTGAAGCCCGAGGACGTGACGCTCGACCGGGCCCTCGAGCTGATCGCCGCCAAGGGCGGCGCATCCGGCAAATCCAGAACGACCAAGGCCATGACCGCCAAGCCCAAGACGACAAAGCCCAAGACGACAAAGGCCGCCGTCAAGCCCAAAGCCAAAGCCAAAGCCTGATGGCGCGCAAGATTCCGGGGGCCAAACGGTTCCGTGACAGCGCGCCGCCGTCGATTCGCCGGCCCGTCAAGCGGCCGGCGGCGGGAGCGTTGCCGAGCCGCGAGGACATTCTCGAGGCACTCGCCGAACTGCCGACCAGCAGTTCTAAGCGCGATCTGGTGCGCGTTTTCGGTATTGCCGGCGACATGCGGGTGCCGTTCAAGGGGCTGCTCAGGGAAATGGAAGAAGAAGGCCTGATCGCCCGATCGCGCAAGACGCTGCGACGCGCCGCCGAACTGCCGTCGGTCACCGTCCTCGACATCGCCTCGGACGCCGATCCGGAGGACATGATCGCCCATCCGGCCAATTGGGACGAGGCGGACGGCGAGCGGCCGGACATCCGCATCGAGACGCCGCGCGGCGCCCGTGTCGTGCCCGGTCCGGGCGATCGCATCCTTGCCCGCATTGAGCGCGGCGACGGGCCGGTGCCGGTCTATTCGGCGCGGGCGATGAAGATCCTCGACAAGCCGCGTCGGGCCCAGATCGGCATCGTCCGCTGCGACGACACGGGCGCCCGTCTGGTGCCGGTCGACCGCAAGCAGCGCGAGATGCGCATCGAAGCGGGCGATCTCGGCAATGCCAGGGACGGCGATCTCGTCGAGGTCGAGGTGCGCGCGGCCGGCCGGCTGATGCTGCCCAAGGCCAGGGTGACGGCGGTTGTCGGCAATCCCGACAGCGAGGGCGCCGTGTCGCTGGTCGCCCTGCACAACCTCGAAATCCCCTACAGGTTTTCCCCGAGCGTTCTGGCCGAGGCGGCGGAGGCCGAAGAGATCGGGATCGAAGGCCGCGAGGATTGGCGCGCCATTGCCTTTGTCACCATCGATCCCGAAACCGCCAAGGACCACGACGACGCCGTCTTTGCCGAACCGGACGCGGACAAGGGCAATGAAGGCGGACATGTGGTCTATGTCGCCATTGCCGATGTCGCCGCCTATGTGCGGCCCGGCACCGGGCTCGACCGCGAGGCCTATATTAGGGGTAATTCGGTCTATTTCCCCGACCGGGTGGTGCCGATGCTGCCCGAGCGCATCTCCAACGACCTGTGCTCGCTCAAGGGCGGCGAGAACCGCCCCGCCCTCGGCTTGCGCATGGTGTTCGACAGGACCGGCCACAAGCGCGCCCACTCCTTCCACCGGGTGACGATCCGCTCGGCCGGCAAGCTCGCCTACGGCCAGGCGCAGGCGGCGATAGACGGCCGGCCGGACGATGTCACCGGGCCGCTGCTCGATCCCGTCCTCAGGCCGCTCTGGGCCGCCTATGCCGTATTGGCCGAAGCGCGGGACCGGCGCGGACCGCTGGCCCTCGACCTGCCCGAGCGCAAGATCGAACTTGATGAAAACGGCAACGTCACCGGCATTCACATTCCCGAACGGCTCGCGGCGCACCGGCTGATCGAGGAAATGATGATCATGGCCAATGTCGCGGCGGCCGAAACGCTCGAACGCGGCGGCACCCCCCTCGTCTACCGCGTCCACGATTCGCCCGGGCGTGAAAAGCTCGCGGCGCTCAAGGACTTCCTCAACGCCCTCAAACTGCCGTTTTCGGGAGCGGAAAGCGTGCGGCCGGCCCATTTCAACCGCGTTCTCAAGAAGGCGGTGGAGGCTGGCGTCGAGGCCCAGGTCGCGGAAATGGTCCTGCGCAGCCAGGCGCAGGCCGAGTATGCCCCCGAGAATTACGGCCATTTCGGCCTCAATCTCGACCGCTACGCCCATTTCACCTCGCCGATCCGCCGCTATGCCGACCTGATCGTCCACCGGGCGCTTATCCGCCAGCTCGGGCTTGGCGCCGACGGGCTGACCGAAAGCGAGGCGGCCAAGCTCGCCGGCATTTCCCAGCACATCTCGTCGACCGAACGGCGCGCCCTGATGGCGGAACGCGAGACTAACGACCGGCTTCTGGCCCGCTTCATGGCCGACCGGATCGGCGCCCGCTTCATGGGGCGCATCTCCGGGGTCACCAAGTCGGGCCTGTTCGTCAGGCTCGACGAGACCGGCGCCGACGGCTTCGTGCCGGCATCGAGCCTCGGGCTTGAATTCTTTCGCTACATCGAAGACAAGCAGGCCCTTGTCGGCGAGCGCACCGGAGAAACCTTCGGTCTTGGTCTGCCGGTCGAGGTCAGGCTGCTGGAAGCGGCGCCGATGGCCGGTGCCTTGCGGTTCGAAATCCTCAGCGAGGGGCCGAAGACGCAGCTGACGGGAAAACGGGGCGGTCGCGGCCACCCGCAGCATCACCGCCACAAGAGGAGATAGGCATGTCCGTGACCCTGACCGACGCGAACGAGCGGCCGATGCTGCCCGCGGCAATGCACGGGCTTGCCGGCAAGTGCCCGGCCTGCGGCAAGGCGCGTCTGTTCAAGGGCTTCCTGAAGACCGTCGACAGGTGCGACGCCTGCGGCGCGCCAATGCATCACCATCGCGCCGACGACCTGCCGCCCTATCTGGCCATTCTCGTCGTCGGGCATCTGCTCATCGGCGTCATGATCCATCTCGACATGGTATGGCACATCGCGCCGATGACCTATCTGATGATCATGGTGCCGCTCGGCATTGTCCTGCCGCTCGCCCTGCTGCAACCGTTGAAGGGCATGGTCGTCGGCATGCAATGGGCCAAGCGCATGCACGGCTTCGGTTCCGGCCGCGATGCGGCGTCGCCGGAGGAACAATAGCAGGCGCGCCGCCATCGCTTGACATTTAGCGGCAATTCCGTAGGTTGCGCGCAAATTCCAGCCGCACGTCGACGCGCGTGCGGTTTTTAGTTCGGGACAAAGACAATGGCCAAGGCAAACACCGTCAAGATCAAGCTCCTGTCGACCGCCGACACCGGCTTTTTCTACGTGACCAAGAAGAACGCGCGGACGATGACCGAGAAGATGACGATGAAGAAGTACGACCCGGTCGTGCGCAAGCATGTCGATTTCAAGGAAACCAAGATCAAGTGATCCTGGGCCGCAGCGCCACATTTTGAAGAACCCGCCGATGGCGGGTTTTTTCATGGCTCCTTCACAACAAAAAACCGTCGCCTTTCGGGGCGACGGCTTTTCCGGTTCGGACGGAACCTGAGAGGTGGCTGGTCCGGCACGCCTCGAAGAGGCCACTCTTACGCGGCCGGACCAGCCTCCCTACGGACCCAGGAGTTGCGGCGGACCTGAGAAGAGCCGTAGGGAATTCACTGAGGCAGGTGGCTAAATCACCTGGCGGGAAGATAGGCTGAACCGGGGCAAAAACAAGCGTATCCGTGCCTTCGGCGCCCGATCTCTCGATTAACGATTACTATTAAGGGTAAACGGTGCCCGGCCGCATTCGACCCCGCACAGGGTGCTTTATTCGGCGACGGACGGCGGCGGGTGTGCTCAGGCGGCGTCGGAGACGACGCGGTTGCGGCCAGCATGCTTGGCCCGGTAGAGCGCGGTGTCGGCGCGCTTGAGCAGGGCATCGGGATGGGCATCGTCGTTCTCGATGGCCGCGAGGCCGGCGCTGACGGTGATCGTGAGGCCGGGCGCGTCGTCGACCTCGAATTCGCGATCGGCGACGGCGGCGCGCACCCGTTCGGCGACGCTGCGGGCCAGGGCCGCGTCGGTGTCGGGCATCAGGACGACGAATTCCTCGCCGCCATAGCGGCAGGCGAGATCGACGCCGCGGATGTTGCGCTGCAGCCTCAAGGCGAATTCCCGCAAGACCTCGTCGCCGGCGCCGTGCCCGTGATTGTCGTTGATCGACTTGAAGAAATCGAGATCGAGCATCATCACCGCCATGTGGCGGCCCTGCTGCTGCGCCTTGGTGAACATGAGGCTGAGATGCCGGTCGAAATAGCGGCGGTTGTATAGGCCCGTCAGCTCGTCGACGACGGCGAGCTGCATGGTGCTCGAAACGCTTTCCCTCAGTTCGATGGCGTAGCGGTGGCGCTTGATCTGGGTCTTGACGCGGGCGGCGAGCTCATGGCGCTCGACCGGCCTTAAGATGAAATCGTTGACGCCGAGATCGAGGCCGCGCACGATCTTGTCGCGTTCGGCCTGTTCGGCGACGAGGATGATCGGCATGAGCCGCGTCTGTTCGAGCGTCCTGAGCTGCGAGCAGACGCGCAGCGGATCGTGGTCGCCGAGGGCGGAACTGACCAGCGCCAGCTCGAAACCGCCGTCGCCGGCGACAAAGGCCAGATCGGCCGGTTCGGTGAGAATTGTGACCTTGTGCAGCGGCTCGAGATAGGAGGCGAGCCGTTCGGCCTGGCGGCTGTCGGTGTCGATCAAAAGGATGGAGCCGCCGTCGCTATTGACCGAATCCATGACGCGAGCCGCGTCCTCGATGGCGATCTGCTGGCCGGTGACGGCGCGGGCGCGCAATTCGTCGGTCAGGACCTTGAGACGCACCAGGCTCTTGACCCTTGCCATGAGCTGGGTGTCGTCGACCGGCTTGTTGAGGAAATCGTCGGCACCGGCCTCAAGGCCCTTAACGCGGTCGGAGACCTGGTCGAGCGCGGTGACCATGACGACGGGAATGTGATGGGTGCGCGGATCGGCTTTCAGGCGACGGCAGACCTCGAACCCGTCCATTTCGGGCATCATCACGTCGAGCAGGACGATGTCGATATGGCCGCCCCGGCAAAATTCCAGCGCCTCGGCGCCGGAATAGGCCGGGGTGACCTGGAAATACTCGGCCGCGAGACGGGCTTCGAGCAGTTTGACATTGGTCGGAATGTCGTCAACCACCAGCACGCGGGCTGTCATGGTGCCGCCTCTTTGGAATACTCAACGCAACAAACGCACGCTAGCGCGCGGCGCCAATGTAGCCTTCAATCGTTTCCAAAAAGTGTGATACCGAAATGGGTTTGGAGATATAGCCCTCGCAGCCGCCCTGCAGGATGCGTTCCTCGTCGCCTTTCATGGCGAAGGCGGTGACGGCGATCACCGGAATGTCGGCGAGCGTCTCGTCTTCCTTGAGCCATTTGGTGACTTCGAGCCCAGACACTTCGGGCAGCTGGATGTCCATCAGGATAAGGTCGGGATGGTGGACGCGAGCGAGGTCGAGTGCCTCGAAACCATTGCGCGTCTGGATGGTGCCGTAGCCGCGTGACTCCAGCAAATCGTTGAAGAGCTTCATATTGAGCTCGTTGTCTTCGACGATCATCACGGTCTTGGGCATGGCTTCTGCCGGTTTTCGATTCTGTTGCGCGCTTCGCTGCGGCCAGGGATTAGCGTACTATCGCAACGTTACGAAACTTCAAACGGTTATGCCATGCGCGCTGAAGAAAAGGCGTTGGAAAGCGAAACCGAGGCGATAGCCGAGGCCTGTTTTTCGCATTTGGTGCAGAACCCTGAGGACCTGCAGCGTTTCATGGCCGAATCCGGCTACACGCCGCAATCGATCGAGAAAGCCTTGGGCACCCCGGGTCTCGGCATGGGCATGATCGAGTATTTCGTGCGCTCCGAACCGCTGCTCCTTGCCATGTGCGCCAATGCCGGGCTCAGGCCGGAACGAGTGACCAAAGTCTGGCAGCGGCTCAACCGGCGGGACTGAGATGGACTATTTGTGTCGCGACTGCTTCGCCTCGGGCGCGGCCGGCGCGGCGCCGGATCGTTGCCCGGCCTGCGGCTCGCCGCGCGTGCTGGCGCATGCGGAATTGTTTTCGCTGTCGATCGCCCATGTCGATTGCGACGCCTTCTACGCCTCGGTGGAAAAACGCGACAATCCCGAGCTTCGCGACAAGCCGGTGATCGTCGGCGGCGGCCAGCGCGGCGTCGTCTCGACCTGTTGCTACATCGCAAGGCAATACGGGGTCCGTTCGGCCATGCCGTCGGCGACGGCGCGGCGGCTGTGCCCGGACGCGGTGTTCGTCAAGCCCGACATGAGGAAATATGTCGCGGTCTCCAGGCAGATTCGCGAACGCATGGAGGCGCTGACGCCGCTGGTCGAGCCGCTGTCGATCGACGAGGCCTTTTTGGACCTGAACGGCACCGAAAAGGTGCACCGGGCCAAGCCCGCCATGGTCCTGGCCCGTTTCGCCAAGGAAATCGAGACCGATATCGGCGTCACCCTCTCGGTCGGGCTTTCGCACAACAAGTTTCTCGCCAAGGTCGCCTCGGACCTCAACAAGCCGCGCGGCTTTTCGATCATCGGCAAGGCGGAAACGCTGAGCTTTCTGGCCGAAAAGCCGGTCAGCATCATTTTCGGGGTCGGCAAGGTATTTACCGAGACGCTGGCGCGCGACGGCATTCTCAGCATCGGGCAATTGCAGCAGATGCAACCGCAGGAACTGATCCGGCGCTATGGCGAAATGGGCGCGCGCCTCGGCCATCTGTCGCGCGGCGAGGATGCGCGCGGCGTCCATCGCGTCTCCGGCGCCAAGTCGGTGTCGCACGAAACGACCTTTTTGACCGACATCAGCGAATACGAGGCGCTGGCCAAGCCGCTGCTGGCGCTTTCCGAACACGTCTCGGAGCGGATGAAAAAGCACGATCTGGTCGGCGACACCGTGCAGCTCAAGCTGAAATCCTCGGGGTTCCGCATCAGGACCCGTGCCCGCCACCTGAGCGTGCCGACGCAACTGGCGCACACCATATTCGAGCATGCCAGCGCCCTTCTCGCCCGCGAGGTCGACGGCACCGCCTACCGTCTGATCGGGGTCGGCCTCACCGGACTGAGCGCCGCCGACGGGTCCGATCCGACCGATCTGGTGGCGCCGGAGGTGGCGCGCAAGGCCGCCGCCGAGCGGGCCATCGACCGGGTGCGAGGCCGGTTCGGCCGCGATGCCCTTGTCAGGGGGCGCCTGTATGATCATAGATCGCCGGAACCTGACGAAAAGGACGAGTCATGACCCCCGAAGACAAGCTGGCCGCGCTCGGCCACGCGCTTTCCGCGCCCCCTGCCCCGGCCGCCAATTACGTGCCGGTGACCCGCGCCGGCAACCAGCTTTTCGTTTCGGGCCAGATTTCGACCGGCCCGGACGGTTTGGTCAAGGGTCATCTCGGGCGCGAGCTCGACACCGGAGCCGGGCAGAAGGCGGCGGCGCTCTGCGCCGTCAACATCCTGGCGCAGATAAAGTTTTCGGCGGGCGTCGATCTTTCGAAGGTGCGGCTGCTCAAGCTGACGGTGCTCGTGGCTTCGGTGCCGGACTTCTCCGAGCAGCACCTGGTCGCCAATGGCGCTTCGAACCTTTTTGTCGAGGTTCTCGGCGAGGCCGGTCGGCATGCGCGCGCCGCTTTCGGCGTGGCGGCCCTGCCGCTCGGCGCGGCGGTCGAGATCGAAGCCGTGGCGGAAATCCGCGAATAGGGCCAGCGCGTTCATCGATCCGTCATCGGCGCGGCCTAGTGGCGCGCCAACACAGCAAACTCAGAGCATGACCATGGAACGCCTGCCCGATTTCGACCGCCCCATCGCCCATCGCGGACTGCACGACAAGAGCAAGGGCGTCATCGAGAACAGCGCCTCGGCCTTTGCGGCGGCGCTTGCCGCAGGCTTCGCCATGGAATGCGACGTGCAACTCACCGGCGATGGCAAGCCGATGGTCTTTCACGACGACAGTCTCGAACGGCTGACCGGGCACAAGGGCATGGTCTCGACCCTCAGTGCCGGCCAGTTCGGGCGCATTCCCCTCATCGACAGCGCCGCCGGCGACTGTCCGCAGCGCTTCGAGGCGCTGCTCGAGCAGGTGGCGGGGCGGCAATTGCTCGTCGTCGAGGTCAAGCACCAGCACAGCGATTTGGGGCAGCAAGAGATCGCCAGGGCCGTTGCCGGCGCCCTCGCCCATTATGCCGGGCCGGTCGTGGTCGAAAGCTTCGACCCGAGACTTTTAACGCTCATTCGCGCCGCCGGCTATCGCGGCCATCTCGGCATCATATTGATGCGCGACAGCGGACGGTTCGGCGGCCCGAAAGGGTTCCTTGCGGAGGCCTATTTGCGTCATATGCTCCACTTTCCCATGACCCGCTTCTCCTTCATGTCGTGCATGAGGACCGATCTCGACCTGCCGATGGTGCGGCTGCTGCGCGCCCTGGGCCTGCCGGTAACCGCCTGGACGGTGCGCAGCGCCGAGGAGGCGGGCCAAGCCCTCAAGCGCGCCGATCAGATCGTTTTCGAGGGATTCGGCCCGAAAATTGGCTGAGTCGGAGCTGACAGCGCGCGTGGTTTCCGAGACTGCCGGCATCGATGCCGGTGTGTGGAACGCCCTTGTTCCCAACAGCGATGGCCGGCCCGACAACCCGTTTCTCGATCACGCCTTTTTTCTCGCCCTCGAGCAATCCGGATGCGCCACGGCGGAGACGGGCTGGCTGCCGCAGCATGTGCTGATCGAACGGGACGGCGTGGCGGTCGGGCTGATGCCGATGTTCCTGAAATCGCATTCGCAGGGCGAATACGTCTTCGACTGGGGCTGGGCCGACGCCTTCGATCGGGCCGGCGGGCGCTATTATCCGAAACTGCAATGCGCGGTGCCATTCACGCCGGTGCCGGCGCCCAAGCTCAATGCCGGAACGCTCGACCTCAAGGCGCGGCTGCTCGATGTGTCGGCTGAAATTTGCTCACGGCTCGGCGCCTCGTCCGTGCATGCGACCTTCGTGTCCGAACAGGAGCAAGCCCTGGCCGAGGCGGCGGGCTGGCTCATCCGCCATGACACCCAGTTCCACTGGAACAACCGCGGCTTTGCCAGCTTCGACGGCTTTCTTGACTCGCTGGCTTCGCGCAAGCGCAAGATGATTCGCCGCGAGCGGCGCGACGCCCTCGCCGATGGTATACGCGTCGAATGGATCACCGGTTCCGACCTCACCGAGGCGCACTGGGACGCGTTCTTCGCCTTCTACTTGGATACCGGCAGCCGCAAATGGGGCCAACCCTATCTCAACCGGACATTCTTTTCGCTGCTGTCGGCGGCCATGGCCGAGCGGATCGTGCTGATCTTTGCCTATGACGGCGATACGCCCATCGCCGGAGCGCTCAACCTTGTCGGCAAGGACACGCTTTACGGCCGCAACTGGGGCGCGACGCGCGAGATACCCTTCCTTCATTTCGAGATCTGCTATTATCAGGCCATGGATTTCGCCATCGCCCACGGCCTTGCGACCGTGGAAGCCGGGGCGCAGGGCGAGCACAAGCTCATGCGCGGCTACGAGCCGGTCGTTACCCGCTCGATCCATTTCATCGCCCATCCCGGCCTGAGGCGCGCCGTCGCCGACTACCTCATCGCGGAGCGCGAGGCCGTGGCACGCGGCAAGGAGGCGCTTTCCCGCTACACCCCGTTCCGGCGCGGCGAGCGGACCGACGGCAACGATTGACAGGCGCCGACGCCGATGCCAGCACTTTTCCCAAGACTTGATGGAGACCGGTTCGATGACGTCCTTCGACAAAGACAATGTGTTCGCCAGGATCATCCGTGGCGAAATCCCGAGCCACAAGGTCTACGAGGACGAGGTGGTTTTTGCCATGATGGACATCATGCCCCAGGCCGAAGGCCATGTGCTGGTGCTGCCCAAGCAAGGCTCGCGCAACCTGCTCGACGCCGATCCGGATGTTTTGTCCGAAACGATCAAACGCGTGCAGATGCTCGCCGGCGCCGTCATGAAAGCGATGGGTGCCGACGGATTCCAGATTGCCCAGGCCAACGAGCCGGCGGCGGCGCAGACGGTGTTTCATCTGCATTTCCACATCATCCCCGCCTATCTCGGCGTGCCGCTCAAGCGCCACGCTGCTGAGGGCGCGGACCACGCCAAACTGGCCGAACAGGCGAAAAAGATCGCAGCAGTCCTATAGGCTTCACAGACTTTTTAAAGGCATGACATAAGGAAAAGCCGGCAAGTTGACGGCTTTTCCTAATTTTTGACTATACACCTCGTGTCCGTCAGGACTTCGGTTCGCTTTCCTTGCTGGTCTTCCTGCGGGCAGCCGGCTTGGCCGGGCCCTTGAGAACCGCGGTCTTTTTCGGTCCGGAAATGGCCTTGGGCCGTGCCGGCGCCGGCGGAGCCGCGACCAGTTCCAGCCGGGCCTCGTCGCCTTCGCCGATAACCGCCACGGTGACTGTGCCGCCGTGCTGGAGCTGGCCGAACAGAACCTCGTCGGCCAGGGGTTTCTTGACGAATTCCTGGATGACGCGGCTCAGGGGCCTGGCGCCCATGCGCGCGTCATAGCCGCGTCCGGCAAGCCAGTCGGCCGCCTCGGGCGTCAGCGTGATGGTGACGTTGCGCTCGGCGAGCTGGATTTCAAGCTGCAGAACGAATTTCTCGACGACGCGACGCACGACATCGGTCGGCAGCGGCGCAAACGAGATGATGGCGTCGAGCCGGTTGCGGAATTCGGGCGAGAAGGTGCGGTTGATCGCTTCCTCGTCGTCGCCGGACTCACGGGTGCGGCCGAAGCCGATCGGGGCCTTCTGCAATTCCATCGCCCCGACATTGGAGGTCATGATCAGGATGACGTTGCGGAAATCGACCTGCTTGCCGTTGTGGTCGGTCAGCTTGCCGTGGTCCATGACCTGCAACAGGATGTTGAACAGGTCCGGATGCGCCTTCTCGATCTCGTCGAGCAAAACGACGCAATGCGGATTCTGGTCGACGCCGTCGGTCAGAAGACCGCCCTGGTCGAAGCCGACATAGCCCGGCGGGGCGCCGATCAGCCGCGAGACGGTGTGGCGCTCCATGTATTCGGACATGTCGAAGCGCAACAACTCGACACCGAGCGTGTCGGCGAGCTGTTTGGCGACCTCGGTCTTGCCGACGCCGGTCGGGCCGGTGAACAGGTACGAGCCGATCGGCTTCTCCGGTTCCCTGAGGCCAGCACGGGCCAGCTTGATCGCGGACGAGAGCGCTTCGATGGCCAAATCCTGGCCGAAGACGACACGCTTGAGATTGGTGTCGAGATTGGCCAGCAGTTCGCCGTCGGATTTCGACACCGTCTTGGGCGGAATGCGCGCCATCGAGGCGATGGTGGTCTCGATCTCGGCGACGTCGATCACCTTCTTGCGCTCGGCCTCGACCACCAGCATCTGCGAGGCCCCGGTCTCGTCGATGACGTCGATGGCCTTGTCCGGCAGCTTGCGGTCGTTGATGTAGCGCGAGCTCAATTCGACCGCCGCGGTCAGGGCCGCGTCGGTATAGGTGAGCTTGTGGTAGGTCTCGTAATAGGGCTTGAGGCCCCGCAGGATCTCGATGGCGTCGGGAATGCTCGGCTCGTGGACATCGATCTTCTGGAAGCGCCGCACCAGGGCCCGGTCCTTCTCGAAGAACTGGCGGTATTCCTTGTAGGTGGTCGATCCGATGCAGCGGATGGTGCCCGAGGCCAGCGCCGGCTTCAACAGGTTGGACGCGTCGAGCGCTCCGCCCGAGGTGGCGCCGGCGCCGATCACGGTATGGATTTCGTCGATGAACAGCACGGAGTTGGGAAGCTTTTCGAGCTCCTTCATCACCGCCTTGAGCCGCTCCTCGAAATCGCCGCGGTAGCGGGTGCCGGCCAGAAGCGCGCCCATGTCGAGCGCATAGACCACCGTGTCCTTGAGCACCTCCGGCACGGTGCCTTCGGTGATCTTGCGCGCCAGGCCTTCGGCGATGGCGGTCTTGCCGACGCCGGCGTCGCCGACATAGATCGGGTTGTTCTTGGAGCGCCGGCACAGCACCTGGATGGTGCGCCGCAATTCGGCGTCGCGGCCGATCAGCGGGTCGATCTTGCCGGCACGGGCCTTGTCGTTGAGGTTGACGCAATAATCCTGCAGGGCCGAGGCACGCTGCTGGCCGCGCTCGCCTTCGCCGCTTTCCGAACCCGATTCGGCACCGCGCAGCGGGCGCTCCTCGCGGGCGCCGGACTTGGAGATGCCGTGCGAGATGAAATTGACCGCGTCGAGCCGCGTCATGTCCTGCTGTTCGAGGAAATAGGCGGCGTGGCTCTCGCGCTCGGCGAAGATGGCGACGAGCACATTGGCGCCGGTCACCTCCTCGCGGCCTGAGGACTGGACATGGATGACGGCGCGCTGGATGACCCGCTGGAAGGCGGCGGTCGGCCTCGCGTCCTGGACGTTCGGCGCAACGAGGCTGTCGAGTTCCTCGTCGATGAATTCCTCGAGATCGGCCTTCAGGGCGTCGATATCGACATCGCAGCCGGTCAGGACGGCGACCGTGTCGCGGTCCTCGGTCAGCGCCAGGAGCAGGTGCTCGAGCGTGGCGAATTCATGGCCGCGCTCGCGGGCGAGGTTCATCGCCGAGTGCAGGGCCTTTTCGAGTCCGCGGGAGAATGAGGGCATGAATGGGTTCCTATAGTTTTTCCATGACGCATTGCAGTGGATGCTGGTTCCTGCGCGCCGCGTCCATGACGAGCGTCACCTTGGTTTCGGCCACCTCGTAGGGGTAGACCCCGCATTCCCCGACGCCGTGATTGTGGACGAGCATCATGATGCGGATGGCATCGTCCTGATTGCGATTGAACACGTCCCGCAGGATTGCGACGACGAATTCCATTGGCGTGTAGTCGTCGTTGAGCAGCAAGACACGGTAAAGGCTCGGCCTTTTGGCCTTGGTCCGCGTCTTGGTGGCAAGTCCGGCGTCCGGCGCCCCGTCGTCGGACCGGCCTTTCCCGCCGCTTTGAAGTCGTGCGCCCTTATGCCCCGCGAGCGCAGTTTTCGGGTCGAGACCACCGGTGTGGATGATGTTCCGGTTCGGGCAGGTCGTCATGCAGTCCTTCCTGTCGCCTGCAGTCCGCGCGCAACCGCAGACCGGAGGTATTATGTAAACAAATTGTGGCCGGTGTTAAGGGGCAGGCCGATGAGAAATTCGTCCCCGGCGCCCGGTTCCGCGTCAAAACCATTTGTGTTGCATTTTACCCAATCGTAACGCCCGTCGAGGCACGATGGGCCGGCGAGTTCAGAACCGGTCGAGAACGAGGGGACCGGTTCCAATGTGAGTACGGGCGGCAAACGCCCGAGAGTTGAGTTGGAGTTCAGGGTGCGTAACCCCGTTGAGTTCGAGTTTTCGAGGATGTTGCGCTTGCGCGCCGTCCTCGTCGCCTTCCTCGTCATTCTCGGTTTGGGTCTTGGCACCGGCCAGGCCGCCTTCGCGGCGGAGCGGGCTTATGCCGGCATTGTCGTCGATGCCAAGTCCGGCAAGACGCTGTACGAAAGCGCCGCCGACGCGTCGCGCTATCCGGCTTCCGTCACCAAGGTGATGACCCTTTACGTGTTGTTCGAGGAAATGAAGGCCGGGCGGCTTTCCCTCGGCTCGCGCATGACCGTGTCCAAGCATGCGGCGGCGGCGGTGCCGACAAAGCTCGGGCTCGGCGCCGGCAAGACGATCACGGTCGAGGATGCGATCAAGGCGCTGGTCACGCTGTCGGCCAACGACATCGCCCGCGTCATCGCCGAGGCGATTTCGGGAACGGAAAGCGCCTTCGCTGAGCGCATGACCAAGACGGCACGGGCGCTCGGCATGAGCCGCACCACCTACAAGAACGCCTCCGGCCTGCCCGACAGCGGCCAGGTGACGACGGCGCGCGACCAGGCGCGGCTCGGCGCCGCCATCTACGAGCACTTCCCTGACTATTACAAATATTTCCAGACGCGCTCATTCACCTATGGCGGCCACACCTATGGCAATCACAACCGGCTCCTGGGTGCCGTGCCCGGCGTCGACGGTATCAAGACCGGCTATATCCGCGCCTCCGGCTACAACCTTCTGACCGCGGCGCGCAAGGACGACCGCCACATCGTCGTGGTCGGTTTCGGTTTCGACACCGGCACCTCGCGCAATGCCAAGGTCGAGGCGCTGGTCAGGAAATACCTGCCCAAGGCCCGCTCGGGCACCTATCTGGCGACGGCACGTATCCCCGTTCCCGGCTCCGGCTCTGCCGGCATCGCCGTCGCGGCGGCGCAGCCGGCACCCATTCCCGAATTCAGGCGGCTCTACGAAACGGCGCCGCTGCCGGCGCCAACGCTCGCCGTGGCGGCGGCACCGCTGCCGCAGCCGCTGACGCCGCCGACCGGCATCGCCGCCGTCAATGCCGTCGCCGCCGCGTCGGACGTGCCTTCGCCGGCGGGTGCGCGTCCGTTCGAGGTGATCGGTGCCTGGGTCGGTACGTCTTTCAGGTTCGACGGCAATACCGGCGCGCCATTGCCGCCGGCCGCGATCGGCGGACCGACGCCGCCCATGGCCGTCGGCGAGGCACCCAATACCACCATCGATCTTTTGACCAGTGGCGCGGTCTCGGCAGTCGAACAGACCGATGAAGGCGAGATCGGCTGGATCGTCCAGATCGGCGCGGCGCCGAGCCAGAGCGGAGCGGAATCCCTGCTTGCCGACGCGGCGCGACACGACCGGATCGGCGAATTGCGGCGCTATGTCGAGCGGTTCGAGCGCAACGGCCAGGTGTTTTTCCGCGCCCGCATCGCCGGATTTGCCGGCCGCGAGGAGGCGCGGGCGATCTGCGAGGCACTCAAGCAGGTGAACATGAGCTGTCTGGCCATGCAGGGATAGGCATGGGCGGACCCAAGGCGGCAAGGCGCAACTGACGCGTTTGTATGGAGTAGCGTTATGAGCGGAACGGATAGTCTGGGGGAACTGGCGGCGCTGGTCGGAAGGTCGGCGGTGGCCAGCGAAATCGAGGCGGCACGCAAGCGGGTAATCAACGGTTCCGGCGCCGGCATCGGCATGCGCCCGCTGCAACGGCGCGCCAGCGACCTGCTCGGTGCGGTGCTGGCGCTGTCGGCGCGCACGCGGCGGGTGGTTCAGCCGCGCGTCGCCATCGATCTCGATGTGTTCACGCCGAGTGGCCGGCGCGCCGTCGTCGTTCACAACCGTCGCCTCGACTGATCCGGGCGGGCCGTACCGGCACGAGAGCGGTGCGCAAAAAGTGGCTGCCGGTCTTTTGGCAAAACACCGCGACCAAAATAGGATAGAGCACGCGTTCGGTTCAACCCAAACAGCGGGCTCCAGGTGCCGGCGGGGACGCGTCGGCTCAGGCTGTGACGTGTTCGAAAAGACTGCTCGGCTGTGGCGTTGCCGAAGCCACCAGCCACTCGCGCCGCGCCCTGGCGCGATCGGAAATCGGCAGGTTCAGCGCATGCACCAACTGGCGGTATTCCTGCTGGGCGCCCTCGTGCGAGGTCGTGGGCGTGCCGCCGAGCAATTCCTCGTCCAGTTCGTCGAAAACGGTCAGGCCGAGCGGAAACAGCGAGCGGAAAATGACGCGTTCAGCGATGCCGTCGGCGACGCGGCAGCCGAGGCGCGTGGCGATCTGGTCGAGGCCGGACTGCACCAGCCGCATGTTGCGCGAGGACAGCATGGAAATGCGGTTCCTGACCAGCACCCAGTCGATGGTGCGCCCGTCGATGGCGAGGCGCTCCTTGCGGGCGCGCTGCACCAGGCGGGCGTAATGGCTCAACTCGCGCGGCTCGCCGCTGACCGGGTCGATATGGGCGAGCACGTCGACATCGATCAGGCTGTCGTTGAGCGGGGTGACCAGCGTATCGGCCAGCGAATGGGCCAGCCGGGTCAGGTTGGTGTCGTAGCCTGGCGTGTCCACGATGATGTAGTCGGCATGGGATTCGACATCCATTATGGCCTGTCGGAACAGGTCGAATTCGAGCTTCTGGTTCTCGCGCTGCGAATCGCCGCGGCTCAGGGGCAGGTGATAATGAGTGGTGTGCGGGATCCTGAGGCCCCGCGCCTGAGCCCAGTTGCGGCGGTTGACGACGTATTGGGTATAGGTCTGCTGGCGGCTGTCGACGTCGACCGAGGCCACCTTGTAGCCTTCGTAGAGCAGATGAATGGCAAGGTGGAAGGCGGTGGTCGACTTGCCCGACCCACCCTTCTCGTTCCCCAGAACTATCACATGCGCGTTCATATTCGGTCGTCCCCAATCAGGCGGCCAGTCCGGCGATCGCCCGGTGCCCCTCCGCTTCGTCCGTCGGACACCGCCATGAGAGCGTCGCCGAGCCGAAGCATGTTACAAAATGGCACGCGTCGCCGCTACGCGCTTTGTTTCAAATGGTTTCTGTCGGTCCTGGCCGAATGGGAAATCCTTGCGTTTGCGAGCGATTCGCCACTTTGAAACAGTGTCAAAGAGCACGCTCAATTGTTTAACAAAGCCTGAAAACACTGTACCGGGGGATTGCGCGGCTCACAAGAGACCGAGGCGCGCCAGTTCGGCCATGATCGCCGATTCGCCCGGATCCATGCCGGGACCGAGATCGGCTGGCGCCTCTTCCGGCCTGAGATAGCGCCAGCCCTGGAATGGTCGCCGCGGCTGCGGGACGGTGCGGATGACGCCCGGTTCCATGACGATGTCGCAGGCGGGCACGCCGTCCTCGCGCATGGACTGCTCGAGGGCGACGATCTTCTGGCGGCCGCGAATCTCGCCGCCAATCACCCAGTAGAGCGAGCCCTGCGCGACGATCTCGTCGGCGCGCCTAGGCGTCATGCGGGTGCGGTGATAGTTGAAACCATCCGAACGTCCGAGGCCCAGTGCCCGCCGCTCGGCGCGCCACTGCTCGAGTTCCTCGACCGTTGCGACGCCGACACACAGCTTGATCAGGTGGATCATGTCATCGCCTCCTTGTGTCGGCAAAAGACGGGCCGGAAGGAAAAAGGGGCGCCTTGAGGCGCCCCTTCGGAATGATTGCGGTGCGTTCAGCTTTCAGAAGCCGGCGACCAGCGAAACTGCAAACCCGAGCGCAACGAGCGAAATGAAGGTCCAACTCGCGGCGCGCCAACACACTGCCTTGGCTTGGCTGCGCAATGCAAACTCCTTAGTCTGTTGCCTCACGCTGTCAGGGCATCTCTTTTTGGATGCCCTGTTCGTGCAAGACTTCATTAACCACAAGAAGCGGGAAACTCAAGGGGGCGGCGCGAGGCGCAAAGCCGCATGCACCGCTTTTCCTCCAACGTGCTTAAAACAGCTGGAACCAGAGGGCAGCGAGACCCAAAAACGCAAAGAAACCAACGACATCCGTCACGGTCGTGACGAAGGCGCTGGAGGCGACGGCGGGGTCGATCTTCATCCTTTCCAGTCCAATCGGAATGAGAATACCTGCTATGCCCGCAGCGATCAGGTTGACGATCATGGCAACGCCGATGACGAGGCCGAGCTGCAGATTCTCGAACCACAGAGTGGCGACGGCGCCCATGACGAGGGCGAAGACCAAGCCGTTGAGCAGTCCGACCAGCGCCTCGCGGCCGATCAGGCGCGACATGTTGAAATGGTCGAGTTCGCGGCTTGCTATGGCGCGCACCGTCACCGTCATGGTCTGGGTGCCGGCATTGCCGCCCATCGAGGCGACGATGGGCATGAGGACCGCGAGCGCCACCATCTTGGAGATCGGCACGTCGAAAAAGCCGATGACCGTCGAGGCGAGCACGGCGGTGACGAGATTGACGAACAGCCAGGTCAGGCGGCTCTTCATGATCTCGAAGACGTTGTCGGAAATCTCTTCGTCGCCGACGCCGGCGAGCGCTCGGAAGTCCTCGTCGGTTTCCTGCTGGATGATGTCGACGATGTCGTCGACGGTCAGGACGCCGACCATGCGGCCCGATTCGTCGGTGACCGCGACCTCGACGAGATCGTAGCGGTCGAAGACGCGGGCGGCGTGCTCCTGGTCCTCGGTGGCCTCGACCTCGATCACGTTGGTGTTCATGATCTTTTCGATCTTGGCCAGCCGCTTGGTCCTCAACAGCTTGTCGAGCGGCACGGTGCCGAGCAGGTTGTAGCCGGGATTGACGACATAGACCTGGAAGAACTCGTCGGGCAGGTCGTCCTCGGCGCGCATATAGTCGATCGTCTGCCCCACCGACCAGAAGGGCGGTATGGCGATGAACTCGGTCTGCATGCGCCGGCCAGCCGATTCCTCGGGAAAATCGAGCGAGCGCTTGAGGCTGAGCCGCTCGAAGGCCGGCATGCGCGAGAGGATTTCCTCGCGGTCGGGTTCGTCGAGGTCCTCGAGCAGGAAGACGGCGTCGTCGCTGTCGAGCTCGGCCACGCCACGGGCAATCGTGGCATTGGGCAGGAATTCCATGAGCTCGAGGCGGATGTTCTCGTCGACTTCGGTAAGGGATTCGAAGTCGAAAGTATCGCCGAGCAGCGAAACCAGCCGCAGTCGGTCATAGGCGTCGATCGCCTCGAGAACGTCGCCGAGATCGGCGGCGTGCAGAGGCGCGATGAGCTCGCGTACGTCGTGCGCGTCTCCGGCTTCGATCAGGGCTTCAAGATTGTCGAGCCAGGCGGCGTCGAGACGCCCGTCGTCGTTGCGCAGGAACAACTCGCCTGTTCCGCCCGCCGTCGCGCTGCCGATTTCCTGCATATCGGTCACCTGCTACCCCCGCTAGGCTCGGGCCGGACGCTCCGACGGTATGTAGCGCTTGTCGCCAGGCGAAGCCAGAGGCGCCGGCGGGGCGAAACGTGTTTTTTGATTTTCAAGGGGTTTTGGCTGGAACGGGCCTGCGATGGTGGCGCCGAGTGCCGCCGGCCGACGCGACAAGAAAGCCGAACTAAGCGCTTGAGCGCGACAGGATGATTTGCTACAGGCTAGGCCGCTTCGCCGCAGGGCGGGTGTTCACATGACAGTGCGGTCGTGGCGGAATTGGTAGACGCGCAGCGTTGAGGTCGCTGTGGGGTATCTCCCGTGGAAGTTCGAGTCTTCTCGACCGCACCATCTCTCCGAAATAGCGGAACGACAAACGCGCCTTTCGGCACGCGCCATGGCGCGCATCGCTTTGGCGGACGGAATGCGGTGTTGTTGGAGCAAGTCCGGTTCGATCCGGTCCGGCGTCAAGCCTCGCGCATGACCTTTTCACGCACCTCTATGCTCAGATGGCCCTCCTCGACCTTGACCTCGCCGAGCGCGACGAGCTTCTGGTTGGCATAGATGCGCAAGGGATCGTGTTCGGTCGCATCGAGTTCGATGACGGCACCGCGGCCCATGCGCAGCAAATGGTGGATCGGCATCACGGCGGCGCCGAGTTCCACGCTGATATCGACTTCGATCTGGTCGAGCGTACTCATGAAACCTATCTTGTGGGCAGACTCACAAAGGCGCGCAATCGCATGGACAACGCTTCGCCCGATTTGGTGAATGAAACGTTAACAGCGGGCAAACTCGTCGCTGGGGAGTCCTGTCCGCGCATGTGGCGACCGGACGCAGCCGCATGCGGCTGGCAGGTCTTCGACGGGCTGAGCTCCTATCCCGACATGCTCGACGCGATGAAAAAGCGGGTGGCGGCGATCGCCGCCGGCACGGCTGGCGAAGCGGTGTTCCTGGTCGAGCATCCGCCGCTCTACACCGCCGGCACCTCGGCCAAGCCCGCCGACCTTTTGCAGGCGGAGCGGTTTCCGGTCTACGAGGCCGGGCGCGGCGGGCAATATACCTATCACGGGCCGGGCCAGCGCGTTGCTTATGCCATGCTCGATCTGCGGGAACGCGGCCGCGACATCCGCTGTTTCGTCTCCAACCTCGAACAGGTGGTGATCGACGCCCTCGCCTCTTTCAACATCAGGGGCGAGCGGCGCGATGGGCGGGTCGGCGTCTGGGTCAGGCGCCCGGATCGCGGCGACGGCGCCGAGGACAAGATCGCGGCCATTGGCGTACGCGTATCCAAATGGGTGAGCTTTCACGGCCTGTCGATCAACGTGGCGCCCGATCTGTCCCACTATGCCGGCATAGTGCCCTGCGGCATCGCCGATCGCGGCGTCACAAGTCTCGAGGACCTCGGGCAGGTCGTGTCGATGGCGGAGGTCGACATGGCCCTTAAAACAGCCTTCGCCGCGCGCTTCGGCGCCCTTGACGACACGATACCCGGCGTTGGCGCGCAAGCTTAGCTACAAACGGCAGAATCTGCTAAGTTCGATCAGACCCACAGGGAGGGTTCGGCATGACACTCGATGATTTCGCCAAGTTCCTCAATCGCACGTTCCTTCTGAGCCTCGACCGGATCAACGGGCCCGGCATTGTCCGGCTCGTCTATCTGCTCGGCCTGGCCGTGGCGGCGATCTGGGGCCTCAACCATTTCTTCGCCACTTTCCGCACCGGTTTCGGCGACGGACTCTGGGGCATTCTGGAAATCGTCGTGTTCGGCCTGTTCGGCCTGGGGCTGCTGCGCGTCGTCTGCGAGGCGCTGATCGTTTATTTCGAGGCCAACAAGGATGCCATGCGCTCCGCCAGCCGCGCCGCCATCCCGGTCAATCTGATCGACGAGGTGCGCGACGCCATCGAACAGCTCGGCGAGGACGACAAGGAGGCCCGGGCGCCGGCCAGGGCGGCGGTGCCGGCCAGACCCGCTGTCGCCGACACGTCTGCCGCAACGGCCAAGGCGCGCGCGCCGGCCAAGTCTAGCGCCGCCAAGGCGAGTTCGGCCAAGCCTGCCACGACGCTTGTGGCGCCGGTCAAGCGGACGCCACGCACCGCCAAGCGCAGCCCGGGATCGAAGGCCGGCGCCGGCGAAGGCTGACCCGGGCCGCACCGACGCGTTGACCTTTGCGCGAGAAGCGCTATGAACACGCCTTCCCTGCCACGGAGGCGAAGGCATGGCGCGTGCGCCGAAAATCGGATTGGTCAGTCTCGGCTGCCCCAAGGCGCTGGTCGACAGCGAACGCATCCTGACAACGCTCAGGGCGCAGGGCTACACCTTCTCGCCCGATTATGACGGTGCCGACGTGGTGATCGTCAACACCTGCGGCTTTCTCGACAGCGCCAAGGCGGAGAGCCTCGACGCCATCGGCGAGGCGCTCAACGAGAATGGCAGGGTCATCGTCACCGGGTGCCTGGGCGTCGAGGAAAAGCTGATCCGCGACACCCATCCCAAGGTGCTGGCGGTGACCGGACCGCATCAATACGAGGCGGTCGTCAACGCCGTGCACGCAGCGGTGCCGCCGGTGCATGACCCCAAGCTCGATCTGGTGCCGCCGCAGGGCCTGCGCCTGACGCCGCGCCACTACGCCTATCTCAAGATTTCCGAGGGCTGCAACAATCGCTGCTCGTTCTGCATCATCCCCTCGATCCGCGGCGATCTGGTCTCGCGGCCCGTCGCTTCGGTGCTTTATGAGGCCGAGCGGCTGGTAAAAGCCGGCACAAAGGAACTGCTCGTCATCTCGCAGGACACCAGCGCCTATGGCGTCGATCTCAAATACGCCACCAGCAAGTTCCACGGGCGCGACGTGCCGGCGAAATTCTACGAGCTGTCCAAGGAACTCGGCGATCTCGGTGCCTGGGTCAGGCTGCACTATGTCTATCCCTATCCGCATGTCGATGCGGTCATCGCGCTGATGGCAGAGGGCAAGGTACTGCCCTATCTCGACATTCCCTTCCAGCACGCCTCGCCGTCGGTTTTGAAGGCCATGCGCCGCCCGGCGAACCAGGAAAAGACCCTCGACCGCATCAAGTCCTGGCGCAGGACCTGTCCGGAACTCGCCATCCGTTCGACCTTCATCGTCGGCTTTCCCGGCGAGACGGAGGAGGATTTCGAGATGCTGCTCGACTGGATCGAGGAGGCCGGGATCGACCGGACTGGCTGTTTCGAATTCGAGCCGGTCGGCGGAGCGAAGGCCAACGACCTGCCCGGCGCGGTGCC
The DNA here is from genome assembly GCA_018818925.1 of Alphaproteobacteria bacterium. GTDB lineage: Bacteria > Pseudomonadota > Alphaproteobacteria > Rhizobiales > Devosiaceae > JAHJQZ01. Next base: position 7,058 of record JAHJQZ010000093.1, on the reverse strand, counting down.
GGACGAGGTCAAGACCGAGCGCTGGGAACGGCTGATGGAAGTGGCGCGCGATGTCAGCGCCGCGCGGCTCGCCCAGAAGGTCGGGCAAACGATCGAGGTGCTCGTCGACGATGTGCGTCCGGCGGACAATGTGGCGATCGGAAGGTCGAAATGGGACGCGCCGGAGGTCGACGGCACGGTCATCCTCTCGGATGCCGGGGGAATCGCGCCGGGGCAGATGCTGTCCGCCATTGTGACCGATTCCGACGAATACGATCTCTATGCCCGGCCGGTGGCGGCCAACTGAGATGGCCGAAGCCCTGCACAGGCGTTTCGACATCGCCGTGGCCGGAAGGGTGCTGGCGCTCGGGCCGCAACCGGTCGTCATGGGCATTGTCAACGCCACGCCGGACAGTTTTTCCGACGGCGGCAGGCATCTTCGGGCCGCCGACGCCCTCGCCGCGGCGCGGCAGATGGTCGAGGACGGCGCCGAAATCCTCGATATCGGCGGGGAAAGCACCCGGCCGGGCGGCGACATGGTCGACGTGCAGACCGAACTCGACCGGGTGATGCCGGCACTCGACGCCATCGCGGCGGCGGAGCTCGGCGCCTTCATCTCGATCGACACCCGCCACACCGTCACCGCCGACCAGGCGCTGCAATCGGGCGCGCATATCCTCAACGACGTCGAGGGATTGCAGGGCGAGCCGGAACTTGCCGACATCGCCGCCGCCTACGACGTGCCGGTCGTCGTCATGCATTGGGACCGGGAGCGGGATGGCGGCAAGGACATTGTCGCCGAGATGAAGCGGTTCTTCGACCGGTCTTTCGACATTGCCGCGCGGGCCGGCATCAGCCGCGGCAAGCTCATTGTCGATCCCGGCTTCGGCTTTTCCAAATCCATCGCCGAGAATTACGAAATCCTGCGGCGGCTCGGCGAATTGGCCGAATACGGCCTGCCGATTCTCAGCGGTACCTCGCGCAAGCGCATGATCGGCAATCTGCTCGACCGGGCGATGGACGAACGGCTGGCCGGAACGGTGGCGACGTCGGTTCTGGCCTATGAGCGCGGCGCCCATATCTTCCGGGTCCACGACGTGCGGCCCAATCGCGACGGCTTGCGCGTCGCCGCGGCCTGCCTCTACGGGCCGCCGGAAAAGGAGTGACCAGCATGAGCGGGACCAGGGACCGGATCATCCTGAGCGATCTCGGCTTTTACGGCTATCACGGCGTCATGCTGGAGGAGAACAAGCTCGGCCAGCGCTTTCGCATCGATCTCGAATGCGGCATCGATCTGCGGCGCGCCGGCGATAACGACCTGGTCGAGGCGACCGTTTCCTATGCCGACATCTACGATCTCGTAAAGGTGGCGACCGAGGAGACGCGCTACAAGCTGATCGAGGCGCTGGCCCAGCATATCGTCGACCGGCTGTTCGAGGCCTTTGCGCCCTTCGACTGGATCCGCATTCGCATCCGCAAGCCCGAAGCGCCGATACCGGCGGTGGTCGGCGAGTTCGCCGTCGAGATCTTCCGCACCAGAGACGCGTGATGGCGACGGCCTATTTGGCGCTCGGGGCCAATCTCGGCGATCCGGCAGCGCAGATCGCGGCGGCGCTGGCGCGGCTCGACGCGCATGCCGAAATTGCCGTCGCAGCCCGCTCCACCGCCATCGCGACAAAGCCCTGGGGCCGGACCGACCAGCCGGATTTCATCAATCTGGTGGCGCAAGTCGAGACGGGCCTGGCGCCGACCGCGCTGCTCGATGCCTGCCTCGGCATCGAAAGAGCCATGGGCCGGGTGCGGGCGGAACGCTGGGGGCCGCGCCTCATCGACATCGACATCGTGGTCTACGAGCGTCTGGTGTTCAGGACCGGGCGCCTCACCCTGCCCCACCCCTACGCCCATGGGCGCGGCTTCGTGCTCGGACCGCTCAGGGAAATCGCGCCGGAGGTGGCGGACTGGATCGTGGCACAGGCAAATGCGCGAAAGGTCGGCAAGCGCTCATCCGATAAATTTTTGGTCGTGTGCGAGTGACCGCGGGCACGCGGCAACCCAGAAAACTGGCTTCGCAAGTACCATTGGCCACTGGATTGATTAGCCGCTTCGCGTCTCGCAATAGCGGCGTCGGAGGATTCGTGACGGTCAGTCGTTCCCGACCATTCCGAGCACCGCGACGCCGGCGTCGAAATCGCGGCGGCGCTTGTCGAGGCGCTTGAGCGCTTCGGAATCGGCGCCCCAGAGCCGCATGTTGTGATGCTCGTCGACATGGGCCGCCGCCCATGCCGCGTCCGGCGAGACGAGCCCGTCGCGGAGCGCAAGGGCAAGGAGCGCCGAACCGGTAATGCCGGTGATCAGCGTCAGCGCCGTCGCCGAGAACGAATTGTTCGGCTCGAGCGCCTTTCGAATGGCGGCGAGAGTCGGTTGCGGCTGGGAAACGTGATGGATGGAGCATGTCGTTTCGAAAGCGACACCATATTTTCGAGATAGCGCGACAAGGATCGCATCCCAGCGCCGCTCCTGCGCCTCGCGGAGTTCGGCCGGGCTGTCGGTACGGTAGCACATCAGGTCGGAGCCGGCATATTTGAGGATTTCGGCTTTGAGCCCCGGCAGTGCCGCTGCGCCGCCCTCGATCGCCGAATTGACCAGGCGGACGATCGGCATGGTCTCGGCGTCGATCACCTCGCCCTGGGCGTTCCACTCTGCCGCCATGCTCTCGGCCAGCGCCGCCTGCTTCACCCTGACCGGCGCGCGGCCCGGCGTGCGCGTCGGGCGGCCGTCGAGCAGCACGGCGTGGCCGTCGTCCAGCGCCCCGGACGTGGCGCGCTTGTAGAAGCGTTTCGGAAGCTGCCGCTTCAGCCCCCTTTGCGTCCGCCCGTAGCCGTCGTCGCGATGGTCGAGGGCGTCTTCGAGAAACTCACGCATCTTGCTCGGCCTTCACCAGCGAATTGATGGCGGCGTCGAGATTGCCGACGCGGGTGACGATGGCTTGGGCACCGGTGGTGCGCAAAATGCGCGGCGTGTGGGAACCCCAGGTGACCCCGAGGGCGCAGCAGCCGGCGGCACGCGCCATCTCCATGTCGAAGGAGGTGTCGCCGACCATGACGGTGCGCTCCGGCGCGATGCCGGTCTCGCGCATGGCGCTGTCGAGCATGCCCGGATGCGGCTTGGAGGGGTTGTCGTCGGGTGTCTGGATGGTGACGAAGCGGCTGCCAAGGCCATGAAGCTCGATGATCCGCCGGACGCCGCGCAAGCCTTTGCCGGTGGCGATGCCGAGCAAGGTGCCCGGTTCGGCGCTCAGCCGGTCGAGAACCTCGTGCACGCCCTCGAACAACGGCTCGCTGCCGGCCGAGGCGATGCTCTGGTGATAGAGGCGCCGATAGATGGCGGCGACCCGGTCGATTTCCGTGCCGGCGAGGCCGCCCAGCCGGGCGACGGCGAGTTCGAGCGACAGGCCGATAATCTGCGCGATATCCTGCGGCGTCGGCACCGGCAGCCCCGCCTCGACGAAGGTCGCGCTCATCGTCGTGCCGATATGGGCGCCGGAATTCACCAGCGTGCCGTCGAGATCGAAGACGACGAGGCGCATCAGTCTTCCTCCGGGTCCATGTCCTGGGCGTCGTAGCGACCGGCTTCGAAGCCGAGCATGTCGAAGCTTTGCGCCATGTGCGGCGGCAAAGGCGCCGAGATGTCGAGCTTTTTGCCGCTGCGCAGCGGCAGGCCGAGACGGCGAGCATGCAGGTGCAGCCCCTCGCCCATTCCGTCCGGCTTCTCGAAGCCTTCGCGGTCGAAATAGCGCGGATCGTCGAGAATTGGGGTGCCGAGAAGGTTCATGTGGACGCGCAATTGATGGGTGCGGCCGGTCACCGGCTTGAGCGAGACCCAGGCGAAGCGGGGGCCGGCCTGGTCGATCACCGAGAAATACGAGACCGAATGCTGGGCGCCGTCGTCGCCGTGTTCGGCGACGACCATCTGCTCGCCATCGCGGGTCTGCCGCTTCTTGAGAAAGCACGAGGCCTGCCCTTGATGCGGCACCGGCACGCCGACGGTCAGGGCCCAGTAGATCTTGCGCGCCGAGCGCGAGCGGAAGACCGCGCCGAAATGGGTGGCGGCGGCGCGCGTCCTGGCGACGAGCAGGCAGCCGGAGGTGTCGCGGTCGAGCCGGTGGACGAGGCGCGGCGTCTCGCCGTCGTTATTGGGCAGGCTCTTGAGCATGCCGTCGATATGGCGCTTGGTGCCCGAGCCGCCCTGCACCGCCAGCCCGTGCGGCTTGTTGAAGACCAGGACGTCGTCGTCCTCATAAAGCACGAGATCGCGGAGGAAGTCGGCGTCGGCGGCGTCGAAACGTGGCCCGGCCGGTCGTTCGCGCGGCGCCTCGATCGGCGGCACGCGGATCTGCTGGCCCGCTTCGAGCCTGGTATTGGTCTGGGCGCGGCCCTTGTCGACGCGCACCTGGCCGGTGCGGATCAGCTTTTGCACATGGCCGAAGGGCAGGCCCGGATAGTGCACCGCGAACCAGCGGTCGAGGCGCATGCCGTCCTCGTCCTCGGCGACGCTCAGCGTCTCGACCCCACTCAAAACACGCTCCTTGTCAGCCACATGCCGATAAACAGCGCCAGAACGGCGAGGATCATCGAAGCGACGGCATAAAGGGCGGCGGTGATCAGGCTGCCGCGCTCGATCAGGGTGACGACGTCGAGCGAAAAGGCCGAGAAGGTGGTGAAGCCGCCGAGCAGGCCCGTCGCCAGCAGCAGGCGTGCTTCGGGCTGCCATTCGGGCGTGGTCCTCGCAAGAAAGCCGATCAGCAAGCCCATGAGCAGCGAACCGATGACGTTGACCCCGAACGTGCCGAGCGGAAACAGGCCGGAATGGAGCCGGCCGACCATCACGCCGAAGCCGTAGCGGCACATGGCGCCGACACCACCGCCCAGCCCCACCAGTAGATATGCCTGCATGTCGTCTCCACGCGGACTTGCCCGCCAAGGTTTCGCATAGGTGTTGCGGTGGCCGCATCGTTTTTCGCGCAAGGGCGGCGACCGCGCTTTTTTCACGATGCTCTATGCCTTGTCGTCGCCGTCCGAGTCCAGTGCCGGCGGCGGGCCTGCGCGGCTTTGCCTGATTTTCTGCCAGTACTCGAGGCGCTTGGCGATCTCGCGTTCGAAGCCGCGCGGCACCGGATGGTAGAACTGGCGGCGGCCGAGCGCTTGGGGGAAATAGTCCTGTCCCGAAAAGCCCTCGGGCGTGTCGTGATCGTAGACATAGCCGGCGCCGTAGCCCTCGGCGCCCATGAGCTTGGTCGGGGCGTTGAGGATGGTCATGGGCGGCATGGGCGAGCCGGACGTCTTGGCGAGCGACGACGCCTGCTTGAAGGCGGCATAGACGGCGTTCGACTTGGGTGCCGTGGCGAGATAGACGGCGGCCTGGGCCAGTGCCAGCTCGCCCTCGGGGCTGCCGAGCATGTCATAGGCGTCGCGCGCCGCCACCGCCTGCGGCAGTGCCTGAGGATCGGCAAGGCCGATATCCTCGACGGACATGCGAATCAGCCGCCTTGCGATGAACATCGGGTCCTCGCCGGCCACGAGCATGCGGGCGAGATAATAAAGCGCGGCGTCCGGATCGGAGCCGCGTATCGTCTTGTGCAGGGCGGAGATGAGGTTGTAGTGGCCGTCCTGGGCCTTGTCATAGACCGGGGCACGCCGCTGGACGAGGCTTTGCAGGCCCGGCTGGTCGAGCATCGTGCCGTCCGAAACGGACGCGTAGACCTCCTCCATGAGCCCGAGCAGCGCCCTACCGTCGCCGTCGGCAAAGCCGATCATGGTCATGCGGGCCGCCTCGTCGAGCGGCAGCGGCGCGCCGATCAGGGTTTCGGCCCGTCGCGCCAGGGCATCGAGCGCTTCGCCATCGAGCGCGGTGAAGCGCAACACCTGAGCCCGGCTCAACAGGGCGGCGTTGAGCTCGAAGCTCGGATTCTCGGTGGTGGCGCCGACCAGCACCAGCGTCCCGTCCTCCATGACCGGCAGGAAACTGTCCTGCTGGGCGCGGTTGAAGCGGTGGATCTCGTCGACGAACAGCAGCGACTTCCTTCCGGCGCTGAGCGCGTCGCGGGCGCGCTCGAACACCTTCTTGAGGTCGGCGACGCCGGAAAACACCGCCGAGACCTGTTCGAAGCGATAGCCGGTGGCATCGGCGAGAAGCCGGGCGACGGTGGTCTTGCCGGTGCCGGGCGGTCCCCACAGCACGAGCGAACCGAGCCGGCCGGATTTGAGCATGCGGGTCAGCGTGCCCTCGGGGCCGAGCAGATGGTCCTGACCGATGACCTCGCCAAGCGCTTGCGGGCGCAGCCGATCGGCCAGCGGGCGGGTCGGATCGTCCGGCCTCGCCCGTTCGGACATGTCGGTGCTGCCGCCGAAAAGGTCGCTCATCAGCCGCTGAGATAGGCCTTGTTGACGTTGCCGTCACGCTGGAAAACGATCTGCCAGTTGCGGCTGTTGCCCGCGGCCAGCCGGGCGAAATCGTCCTTGGAGTGGATTTCACTGCCGTTGAGCCCGAGAATGATGTCGCCGGCCCGGAAGCCGACGGCGCCGGCGCGGGAATTTTCGGCGACCGCCACCACGACCACGCCGGTGGCGTCATAGGGCAGGCCGAGCTCCTCGGCGAGCGCCGGGATCAGTTCGGCGGCGGTGATGCCGGAAAACACCGTGTTGGCGGTGATCGTGGTCCTCAGGGACGGATCGTCGGCCGGCGACGCCATCAGCGCCAGTTCGAGCGTCTGCGCCGCGCCTTTGCGCATGACGGTCAACTGCGCCGTGCCGCCGAGCGCCTTGGTCGCTAGGCGATAGCTGAAGGCCTTGGCATCGTCGACCGACTTGCCATCGATGCCGACGATGACGTCGCCGGGCTGGAAGCCCGCGGCTTCAGCCGGGCCGCCAGGGGCAAGATCGGTGACAAGGGCGCCGCGCGGCACATCGAGCTTGAGATTGCGGGCAAGGTCGACATCGAGTTCCTGCAGATGGGCGCCGAACCAGGGACGAACTACCTCGCCGCCGCGTTCGGCGGCCTCTGCGATCAGCGCCGCCATGTTG
>JAHJQZ010000092.1 GCA_018818925.1 Alphaproteobacteria bacterium | reverse complement strand
GATGACGCCGAGCGGGGTACGGACGCGCGAAATCTCGAGGCCGTTGGGACGGCTCCATTCGGCGATGACCGAACCGATGGGATCGGCGAAGGCGGCAATGGCCTGCAAGGTGGTGACGATGCCGTCGATGCGCACGTCGTTGAGTGCCAGGCGGTCGACAAAGGATTCGCCGCGGCCGGCAAGGCGCGCCGCGTCGACATCGCGGATGTTGGCGGCGAGAATGTCGGCCCGGGCGGCGCGAATGGCCATGGCGGCGGCCAGAAGCGCCTTGTTCTTGCTGTGTGTCGACGCGAAGGCGAGCACGCGCGCGGCGGCTCGCGCCCTTTGCCCCATATCGCGCATAATGGTGCCGATATCGGCGGCGGCGCCTGCCTCATGCCGACCACTCATTTGCCGCTTCCTCCCCATTTGGTCGACAGCAAGGCGAGATTGTCGGCATGCACCATCTCGGTGCGGTTGCCGAATCCGACGAGATCCTGGACCGCCTGGCTCTTCTTGCCCTTGGCCAGGTCGGCTTCTTCGGTGCTCATGCCGACAAGTCCGCGCGCGACCTCATGACCGTCCGGTCCGACAATAGACACAGCGTCGCCGCGTGAAAAGTCGCCTTTGACCCGCGTGACGCCGATCGGCAGCAGGCTCTTGCCGGATTCGAGGGCACGGACGGCGCCTTCATCGACATGGATGGTGCCAAAAACATCGAGCGTGCCGAGAATCCAGCGCTTGCGCGCTGCCGCGGGCGATTGCGTCGCGGCGAACAGGGTGTGGCGGGCACCATCGTCGAGGGCGGCGAGCGGGTGCGGTTCGGTGCCCCGGCTGACGATCATCGCCGTGCCCGACTGGGTGGCGATCCTGGCCGCTTCGATCTTGGTCGTCATGCCGCCGCGCGACAGGTGCGAGGCGGCGCCGCCGGCCATGCGCTCGATGCCGGCATCGATCTCCTCGACGAAAGGGATGTGCGCGGCATTGGGATCGATCGCCGGCGGGGCGGTGTAGAGCCCGTCGACATCGCTCAGAAGGATCAGGCAGTCGGCCTCGACCATGACGGCGACGCGGGCCGAGAGACGGTCGTTGTCGCCATAGCGGATTTCGGCGGTGGCGACCGAGTCGTTCTCGTTGATGATCGGCACCGCCTTGAGCGCCAGAAGGGTGCGGATGGTGACGCGGGCGTTGAGATAGTAGCGCCGCTCCTCGGTGATGTTCGGGGTGATGAGGATCTGGCCGGTGGTGATGTCGTGCTTGCCGAGCGCGTCGCGCCAGGCCTGGGACAAGGCGATCTGGCCGGCGCTGGCGGCGGCCTGGCTTTCCTCGAGATGCAGCGTCCGGGCGTTGAGCCCGAGAATGCGGCGGCCGAGCGCTATGGCGCCGGAGGAGACGATGACGATCTCGCGCCCTTCGGCGTGCAGGGCGGCAAGGTCCTCGGCCAGGCTTGCCAGCCAGTCGGCGCGCAACTTTCCGGTCTTGGCATCGACCAGAAGGGCCGAGCCGACCTTGATGGTCAGGCGCCGGTAGGTGGAAAGCACGCGCGACATGTTACGGGGTCCAGCTCTTGTCCTGTTCGGGCGCGGGTTCTGGTTCGTCCTTGGAACGCACCGCCGGCAGGGCCTCGACCACGGCATAAAGGATGCGGTCGACGCCCTTGCCGGTGGCGCCGGAGGCTGCCAGCACCGGCGCGCCCGATGCTTTTTCGAGCTTTTTGCGTTTTTCTTCAATGGTCTTGTCGTCGAGCGCGTCGATCTTGTTGAGGACGACGATCTCGTCCTTGTCTTCGAGGCCATTGCCATAGGCCTCGAGTTCGCCGCGAATGGTCCTGTAGTCGGCGACGACGTCCTCGGCCGTGCCGTCGACGAGGTGGATCAAGGTGACGCAGCGCTCGATGTGACCGAGGAAACGGTCGCCTATGCCGGCGCCCTCATGGGCGCCTTCGATCAGGCCGGGAATATCGGCGAGAACGAAGTCGCGGCCGCCGATCTTCACCACGCCGAGATTGGGGTGGAGCGTGGTGAAGGGATAATCCGCGATCTTGGGCTTGGCGGCGGAGACGGCGGCGAGGAAAGTCGACTTGCCGGCATTGGGCAGCCCGACCAGGCCGGCGTCGGCAATGAGCTTCAACCTTAGCCATATCCACTTCTCGACGCCTTCGAGTCCGGGATTGGCATTGCGCGGCGCCTGGTTGGTCGAGGTTTTGAAATGGGCATTGCCGAAGCCGCCATTGCCGCCTTCGAGCAGGATGATCTTCTGGCCGATCGCGGTCAGGTCGGCGATCAGGGTCTCGTTGTCCTCCTCGAAGACCTGGGTGCCGACCGGCACGCGCAAGGTGATGTCGGCCCCGGCGGCGCCGGCCCGGTCGCGGCCCATGCCGTGAACGCCGGAGCCGGCCTTGAAGTGCTGCTGGTAGCGGTAGTCTATGAGCGTGTTGAGCCCGTCGACGCATTCGACATGGACCGAGCCGCCGCGGCCGCCATTGCCGCCGTCGGGACCGCCGAACTCGATGAACTTCTCGCGACGGAACGAGACGCATCCGGCGCCGCCATTGCCCGAGCGGACATAGACCTTGGCCTGGTCGAGAAACTTCATTGGGCGGCGATCCTCTTGGGCTTGGGACGCGAGAGTTCATAGGCCTCGCGCGTCAGTTCGGTGTCGATATGCTCCAGCTCTTGCCCACGCGCAAGGCAGTGGCTCATCGAGCGGCCGGTTTCGACGAAGCCGAACTTCATCTGCAGGGCAGCCGAGGCCATGTTGAAATGGAACACGCCGGACACAACGACATCGGCGTCGGTGACGGCGAAGTACCAGTCGAGCGCGGCGCAAAGCGCCTCGGTCATCAGGCCCTGGCCCCAATGGGGTTCGCCGAGCCAATAGCCGACCATGGCCTCGCCGTCGCAATCGCGGAAGCCGACCATGCCGATCGCGCCTTCGTCGCGCAATTCGACGACGAAGCGCGTCTCGCGCGGCGGCGCGTCGGCGCGCCAGGCCGACAGCCAGGTGCGGGCATCTTCGATCGTATAGGGATGGGGCACCTTGGCGAGGTTTCCCGACACGGCGAAATTGTCGAGAAATTCGGTCAGGCGCCTGGCGTCGCCAAAACCGGGGCTGCGCAATCTCAGGCGCGGCGTTTCGAGACAGGGGGTCATGACGGCGTCCTCCCGAACCAGGCCGTTCGCGTGAGCGCGGTCACGATGTGGGGCACCATGCATTGGCGGGCCTCGCTGTATTTGTCGGTGTGGCCGACGACGACAAAGCCGAGCTTGCGCTGGACATTTGCCGAGGCCGGATTGTCGATGTGGGTGCCACTCGAAATGCGGTCGACATCGGACCGGGCGAAAAACCAGTCGATGACGGCGGTGCAGGCCTCGGTGGCATAGCCCTTGCCCCAATGCGGCTCGGCGAACCAGTAGCCGAGCTCGTTGCGGATGCCGACGGCACCAATCAGGCCGGCGTCGGGCAGTTCGACGACAAAGGTGGCGTTTTCCGGTCCCGGTTGGTCGGGCAGGGTCTTCATCCATTCGCGCGCCATCTCGACGGAATAGGGCAGGGGGACAGGGTCGAGGAACCTGGCGACGGCGGGATTGCCGATCCTGGCGGCATAGATGGCGGCGTCGTCGCGGCGGGGTGCCCTGAGAACAAGCCTTTTGGTGGTCAGTTGCGCACGCATCTCAACCTCTCCCGCAAATAGTAGGCGACGCTGACGCCCTTTCGCGGGCCGCAATCGTCGATGCGTTCGGCAGTCTCAACGAATCCCGACTTTTCAAGGACGCGGCGCGAGGCGCGGTTCGAAGAAAGCGCGCGTGCGGCAATCCGGTCACACCCGGCGCGATCGGCTGCGGCGACCAGGGCATCGACGGCCTCGGAGCCGTAGCCGAGGCCCCAATAGGGTTCGCCAAGCCAATAGCCGAGTTCGACCGGCGCCTCGGACTTGAGTTGCAGGCCGATGACACCAATGAAGCCACCGTCGTCCGTGGCGACCGCATAGGCGTGCTCGTCGGCGGAGCGGGCGCCGCAGTCGATGAAATGGACGGCATCCGCCTCGCCATAGGGATTGGGCAGGCGCGCCAGCCATTTGTGGATGTTGCGATTGTTGGCGAGACGGGCCATGGCCACGGCGTCGCCGCGATTGGGCGCGCGCAGTACGAGGCGGTCGGTGACGATCGGCTCGGGCAGACGGGTGACGAAGACGTGATCGGCGGCGGCAATGGCAGTCATCGGAAGCGCTCCTCGGCTTTTTTCGCGCCGCCCGCCGGCAGGTCCTTGATGCCGAAGCGGGTCGTGCGCAGGCCGGGCGCCTTGCGGGTTCTGGCTCCTGTCCCTTTTCGCGCCCGAAATGGAAAAGGGGAGCCTTGGGGCTCCCCTTGTCGGATTCCGGGCGCTTTGCCTTTCATGCCTGCCGGGGAGCTTGTCTCCGGCGGGTTGACAGTCTCGCCGGTCTTATTCTGCTGCTTGCATCGGATTGACCGATACGAAGGTCTTGCCGCCTGCGCGGGTGGCAAAGGTCACGGTACCGTCGACGACTGCAAAGATGGTGTGATCCTTGCCAAGGCCGACGCCCGTGCCCGGATGCCATTTGGTGCCGCGCTGACGAATGATGATGTTGCCGGCGATCACGGATTCGCCGCCGAATTTCTTGACGCCGAGACGGCGACCGGCCGTATCGCGACCGTTACGGGACGAACCGCCTGCTTTTTTGTGTGCCATTCTGGTTTCTCCTGAACTCGGTTCGTCGTCTTACTTCTGGTCGGCCTTGGCGCGCGGCGGCTTGCCGGCGAGAAGGTCCTTGGCCTGGCCGATCCAGTCCTCGCGCTCGATGCGTCCCTTGAAGCTCAGTTCCGCGTCGACCCGCGCGATGTCCTCGGCGGTGAATTCGGCGATCTGGGTGAGCGAGGTGACGCCCAAGGCGGCGAGCTTTTTCTCGAGGGCCGGACCGACGCCGCCGATCAGCTTGACGTCGTCCTTGACCGGCGCGGCTTCCGCCTTCGCCTCGGTCTTGGGCTCGGCCTTCTTGGCCGGCGCCTTCTTTTCGGCCGGCGCGGCCTTGGTTTCCTCGGCGGCGGGCGCTGCTTCGACTTTGGCGGCCGGCTTGGCACCGCCGGTCAGGATCTCGGTGATCTTGACCGTGGTGAGCAGCTGGCGATGGCCATTGCGGCGCCGCGAATTCTGGCGGCGGCGCTTCTTGAAGATGATGACGGTCTTTTCCTTGCCGGTCTCGACATATTCCGCCGCGACCAGGGCGCCGTCGACGATCGGCGTGCCGACGGTCACGTCGGCGCCGTTGCCGACCATCAGCACCTGATCGAAGGTGAGGATGTCGCCGGCTTCGCCGGGAAGCTTTTCAACCTTGAGGATGTCGTCGGCGGCGACCTTGTATTGCTTGCCGCCTGTCTTGATCACTGCAAACATGTGCTTCTCGCCGATCCTTTTGCGGACCGGACCCTTCTGACGCGCCCTGTGGCGCCGCGGCGATGCCCATTTCGTGCCGCGGTCTTTGGTGTTTGCCGGGTGTCCGGCGGGGCAGCCTCGAGCAGCAATTTCAACAAAAATCCGCGCACCGGACAGGCCGGCACGCGTTTCAGCCGTGCTTATGATGTCAAACGACCTGCGAGTCAAGAATATGCGGCCGCACGACGGCCGCATCTCGCTGGCGACGGGTTTCGCCCGGCCTCCGGACCGGATCCGGTGCCGGGCGGGCGGAGAGTCTAGGCATACCAGTCGTGCAGGACGACTTCGGTGGCGGTGCCGCCATTCCTGACCAGCGCGGCGAACGCTTCGGTGTCGCTGCCGCGGTAATGGTAGGGGAAGACCACCTTCGGAGCGAAATCGGACACGGCGCTGGCGGCTTGCTCGATGTCCATTGTGTAGGGCGGATTCATCGGCAGGAAGGCGATGTCGATGCCTTCGAGTGCCCGCATGGCGGGGATGTCCTCGGTGTCGCCGGCAATGTAGACGCGGCCGCCATCGAGGGTGAGCACATAGCCGTTATCGCGACCCTCGGGGTGATAGTTCATCCGCTCGGGCGTGGAATTGTAGGCTGGGATGGCGTGGATCGCGACGTCGCCGATGGTGGTGCCGTCGCCATTTCCGAGAGCGGTCGCGACCGTCTGCAGCTCGGCCGGCAGCAGGCCGAACACGGCGGGATTGACCACGAGCCTGGTCGAATCGCCCATGAGCGCGGCAAGCGTTTCGAGCTTGAAATGATCGCCGTGCTCATGGGTAACGAGGATGAGATCGGGCTGGGGCAGGCTCTCATAGGCCGAGGTATCGCCGACCGGATCGACATAGGCGACCATGCCTGGCAGGGTCAGCGCCAGCGAGGCGTGGCTGACCGGATGGACCGAAACGGCGCCGCCGCCGAGCGTGTAGGCATATTCGGACATGGTCATGGCCCGCGCCGTCGTGGCGATGGACAGGCTCGGGCCGAGGCCGGCCGCTGCTGCTGCGCCCAATTTGAGGGCATCACGTCGGTTGAGGGTCATTCCGGTCTCCTCGTCTCTGGGCGATGGGGGCGGCCACGATGGACAAAGCGCGTGGCGCCATTATGGTGCACAAGCCCCGAGGTGCCAGTCACATTTGGCGGAGCGGGCGGGAATGGCAAGATCCCCGCTTCGTTTCGATGCTGTTGCAGCAGGCGCGAGCCTATGCCATAAGCTCGCCCGCATTCGACCGGCGCAAACCGGACCGTGCCGTTTTTTGGCATCGCCAAGAGGCCCGGTTCGCAACGTTGAATGGTCGCGCGTTCGGACGGGAAAAGTGGGACCCACTTTAGCCGAGCACGCCCCAGACGGCGCCGCACCGACGGAGAGGTGCCGGAGTGGTCGAACGGGCCGGTCTCGAAAACCGGAGTACGGGTAACCGTACCGTGGGTTCGAATCCCACCCTCTCCGCCAGTTCCATAATCGCACCCAGCCATCCACTGATGTCCCACGACGTCCGTAGACGTCCGTGAAGCCACTGAAATTCCAGCGCTTCTCCGCCATGTTCGTCACCGCTTGCTAGCCAACAACCAACAAATCCCCAATTCCTGCGCCTCTCCGGCCATGCTGAATACGTGAGTCCAAACGTAGGTCCTGGCGCAATGCTGGACTATGCCTGCAGACCAAGCCAAGGTGCTGATGACCTATTGGGCTGAGAGGATCGGATGGCACGGCGCATGCGTGCTCTGTCGCAGCGGGAAGTGGACGCCATAAAGGACTTCGGTCTTCACGGCGTGGCGCCGAACCTTGCTCTGCAGGTCCGACCCAATGGCGCACGCTCCTGGATCTGGCGCGGGCGGATTGACGGAGTTGAAGTCCAGCGCGGCCTTGGAGCCGCGCGCGACGTCAGTCTCGCCGATGCCAAGGCGCGAGCAGAAGAAATCCGCGTCGACCTCCGCAAGGGCATCAATCCCTTCGAGCAGCGCAAGCAGGCTAAAGAGGCCAAGCGCACCGCAATCGCTGCGTCAGCCAATGTCCCCACCTTCGCCCGTTGTGCCGACCAGTACATCGAAGACAACCGCAAGAGATGGAAGAGCGACAAGCACGCGGCGCAGTGGGAATCCACCATCCGCATGTATGCCAAGCCCGTGCTCGGCAAGCTTCCAGTCGACCAGATTTCCGTCGAGCATGTGGTCAAGGTGCTCAAGCCGATCTGGACCGAGAAGCCCGAGACGGCTTCGAGGCTTCGTGGCCGCATCGAGAAGGTGCTGGGGTGGGCGACAGCGATGGGATATCGAGCCGGTGACAACCCGGCCTCATGGTCGGGCGCGCTTCAGCACATTCTGCCACCCATTGGGAAGGTTCGGAAAATCCAGCATCGCAAGGCGGTGCCCTACACCGAGCTGCCCGGACTCATGGCTGAACTTCGCAAGAACGGCAGCGAGAGCGCTCGCGCTCTGCGCTTCCTTATTCTGACGGCCGCGCGCACCAGCGAAGTGACAAAGGCGGAATGGACAGAGTTCGACATGGACGATGCGGTCTGGCAAGTGCCCGAGGAGCACATGAAGGCCAAGCGACCTCATCGCGTGCCGCTCAGCGCTGAGGCCCTTGAGATCGTCAGAGGCCAGTCGAGCAAGAAGAAGCATGTGTTTGCGGGCGATCGGCCTAATCGGCCGTTAAGCAATATGGCGATGCTCGAACTTCTGCGCGGCTTGCGCGGCGAGGGCTTCACCGTCCACGGCATGCGGTCCTCGTTCCGCGATTGGGCCGCAGAATGCTCGAACGCGCCGGCCGAGGTGGTCGAAGCGGCACTCGCCCACACGATCTCCAGCAAGACGGTCGCCGCATATTTGCGGACTGATCACCTAGAGAGGCGCAGAGCCTTGATGGCCGAGTGGGCGCGGTTCCTCGAAGGCTAATCGCCGCTGCCTGGAACATAGCCCGCGGGCTCATAGGGCTTGTCTGCAGGCCAGTAGCCGAGCTTGTCCAGTCGCACTATCCGATGTCGTTCCCGCCAAAGCATGGTCGAGAAGACGACCTCGGGGTCCTTCCCCTTGATATCGAACCCTGCCTTGCGCACCGCTTCGAATAGATCGCGGCGCGACATTGGCGTCCTTGATTTCGCCAAGGCTTCGAGCGCCGCGTCGGCTACTTGCTCACGAGGCGGATTGTTCGGTCGCTTCCTGGGTGAGTGCTTGGGTTGAATGGGTACGCTAGGCAGTTCCTCATCAGGATTCAGGCTCTCGTATCCTTTGAGCGTCTCCAGGAATGCATTCACGCTTTCAAGCTGAGTGCGAAGCGTCTCCGACTCCGCCTCAAGCTCATGGAGCCGCGCAACTATACGATCCCTTGCCTTTTCTGCGTTCTCCCGTGCTTGATTGGCCATTCCATTCTCCCATTCCGAGTCGGGAACATACGACATAGTGCGCCGAAATCCTTGTTTGAGTGTTAACTACAAACCCAATCTGAATTTTGATTCGGCTCGTTGAGTGAATATGTATCATCCATTCGAAATGCATTCAACAGGAGATATTCGAATGGAACTCAACCGGCTCAATGAAATCTACGGCAAGCTCTCCCGCAGCGGTTGGCTTGGAGCGGCAAAGACTTCGCTTCTGCTCGCAGAAGCCAAGGCGATTTATGAACGGCTGCACCCTGACGCGACGCCGGGCGCTGTTCGCGCCAGGGGCTGCAACATCGCGCAGGGAAACAACGTTGGCGAAAAGTCGTCGTCAACGTTCTCGAAGGAAGTGGTGAAGGAGAACCCTCATCGCTCCTCCGCGATGCGATCCCGGTTGCACAGCGTGTCGATGCCTGGACCTGGCGGTTTCACCGCGAGGAACTCATCAAGGACATCGAGCAACAGGTCGCCGAGCACTATCGCGGCAAGCCCGAAGGTCTCTCCGTGGCCGACAAGGCCAAGGCCATCAAGGCGCTGAAGGCCGAGCGGCTCGCTGCCGACCGCGTCCGCTGTGCCGCGATCTGGGCTGGGCCTGAACCGGCCTTCCCTGCTGACGCCGACACGCGGCAAGTGGATCGCCGAGATCTCGGACCTGATGGGCAACCGCAGAGCCGACGTCACCGAGGTCAAGGCGCAGCTCTCCCGCCAGGTCGACATCGCCCGCATGGCTTATGGCCATGAGGTCATGGAGGTGCCGCGTGCGTTCGTCTTCTTCGGAACCACCAACCAGGACAAGCCGCTGGGCGACTACACAGGCAATCGCCGCTTCTGGCCGAGCATTGTGCGAAGCCACTGTGACATCCAGGGCCTTATCCGCAACCGGGACCAGCTCTGGGCAGAAGCAAGCTTCGTGGAGGGGCAGGGGCATTCCATCGAACTGCCCGAGGAATATTGGCCCGAGGCACAGCGTATCCAGGAGGAACACTCCATCGAGAACCCACTCGAAGAGACCCACGACAATCATCTGGGGGACATGGAGGGAATGATCCGAAGCGATGATGCTTGGAAGATCCTGGGAATCCAGCCCGCGCAGAGGCGGATGCATTACGAGCCATTCGGAGCAGCGATGCGCACGCTCGGGTGGGAGCGCGGACGCCGCACGTTCCTCGGGAGCAAGTGCCGCGTCTATTATCGTGGCAGCGAGACCAGCTCCTACCGCCCGATCATCGTTCGGTCCTCACCGGGAGAGGGCATTCGCGTCGCCTAGCCATAGCCGCCATTGAATGGCGCCCACCGAGCGCTTGCACGAGGCAAGCGAAAAGGTGGCGTTGCCAAAGGCGGTGGCGCCGGGCTCTATTGCCGGGAAAGGAGCGCTCATGGGCATGGCGATGGTTGGGGGGAGCAGGTCAACACCTTTCTCCAACGATGGCCAGTGTGCGCTATGCCGCTGCGAAGCAAGCATAATCCTGACCTGCGACTGACTTGCCGTTGCGGTTTCAGAAGCGCCCCGCTACCATGGTCCCCGTTGTGAACAAGCGAATTGCAGCATAATGCGTCACTTCATCATCGACGGCTTTCGAGGATTTCGTTCACGAATGGACGATGTCGAACTCGTGCAGGAGCTTCTCGAGGAAATTCCGACACACGCAGGCGCAGATGCTGTGATGCCGGCCTTTTTGATACCGTACTACAATGGTGTCCAGCCGGAGGACTGCGGTATCAGCGCATTCGTGTTCCTCAAGGGCGGACACTTCACTCTACACACCTTTTCCTACCGCGAAGCCTATTTCGCCGACCTGCTCTATCCCGCCCCGTTCAATGACCATGAGGTGCAAAATCGCCTCGAGGCGGCATTGCCGTGCGAGATCGTCAACGCGCACACCTATGCCACCGAATCTGGCCGTCCCGAAGACAAGGCGATCGATGTCGACAACGATTTCGGGCCGCATATCGTCATCGAGGCGGAAGGATATGAAGGGCCAACAACGCTCGACACAATATTCGACGTAATCCAGGCGCTTCCTTTTGCAATCGGCATGACGCCCATCATGCGGCCCTATTTGCTGAAGAATCGAACGCCGGACGGAGTGCGTTGCCTCAGCGCCATGGTGATGATCGCCGAAAGCCATATCAGCCTGCATGTCTTTCCGGAAGAAAGGCGGGCCTACTTCGACATTTTCTCCTGTTCGTTCTTCGATGAAACTGCGGTGCTTCCAAAAATCCTTGCGTTCCTTCCCGGGCGCAGGCGAACAATCTGGCGTACGTCCCGCGGCAAAGGCTATTCGCGCCTGATGACTACGGCGTCGATGGAGAACTCGCTAAAAACTGGTTGGATATCCCATGACTGAAATCGGCGGCGACGACACCCACTACAGCGTGCAGGAAGTCATCACAATGACGTCGCGCACCGTTGTCAGCTTGCTCGCATATCGCAGCGACAGTCCCGAAGGACGGTTTTCAGATCAGGACGAGGAGGAACTGGGCGGCTGCGCCGGCGGAAGCGGCCCGATGGCATCAATGCAAGGGCTGCGTAGTGTGGCCGGCGCCATGCTTGCTCTCGGACAGGAGCCGGACTTCGCGCCAGCCGGCGAATGCTTGCGCGAGAACTGGGCGTCCCTTTGCGACGAATGGGCAGGCGTGGTCGACCGTCTCGCTAAGGGCTTCACGACGATGGAGCCCTATCGCAAGGATGTCACGCTCAAGGGTGTGATTTCAGCCGACGAAGGGCCTGCAGTCTACACTGATGCGGCATCATGGGCCATCTCGACTGCGATTGTGTTGCTTCGCGTGGCCGACGAGTTCGATCTTGAACTTCCGGAGGAGATGGAAACCAAGTCGCTGGATTTGATCGCAGACGGTATCAGGGTGCTGGCGGACGTTCAACTGCCAGATGGCGGCTGGTCGTTTTCCGGAAGCAGCATGAAGAACGGTGGCAGTGATCTGGTTTTCACCTATTCTGTGCACCAGGCCTTTGCCGACGTTGACGACTATTTGCTGTCCGGCATTGACAATGACCGCGAGATTTCCGAGTCAGCAAAGGCCCTGTGCGGTGAACTCGACAAGCGCATCGCCGCTTGGCAGGACAATCCGATAAAGGATGGCCAAGGCGATCCAAAGAAGCTGAACGAAGTCTATTCGCGCCTGGTAGCTCCGTCGGTCAATTTCCTTATTGATCGTTTTGTTGATCAGGCGACGGCCGGACGCGATGGCAAGCCGGCCGGCCTGAGAATGGAAGACATCAGGATCGAAGGCCGGTTGCACCCGGATCTCGGTGCCACTGGCAACGATGACGACCGCGCCACAAGGCACGAGCTCATAGCCGGCTACTACGAGGGCTATCTGCTCGAATCGCTCATCTTGTCGCGCGCCGACGAAGACCGCCCCGCGGTCAAGGACTCGCTTCGCCAACTATTCTACCGCCTGATCGGCCGCTTCGGTGACCTGAGCGGCAAGGTGGATCGCAAGCTCGATATAATGAACGAGCCGATCAACACTACGCTGAAGGTTACCATGCTCGGCGCGCAGGCGAAACGGGCTGGCAAACCGCAGGAGGCGGATTTCGTAGATGCCGGCCTTTGGCCGCAGTTCCTGAGATCGCTCACGTTGTTTCGCTACTATGTCGAGAGGCTGAATCAGTCGGAGGCCGTTATCGTAGCGCGAAAGGGCAGCGTTCTGTCCATGCTGCTCGGCGACCGCCGCGACGAGGACGCTGCAGATGCGCCGGGCCTTTGGGACCGTCTCGGTTTCAATCTTGCGTATACGGCCCGGTCAATCGAGGCGCTGATCGATGTCTACGACTACCTGCTCAAATTGAGCAAGACGGCTCCGCAGACGGAAAGCAGCAGCGGCGCCCATGCGAAGCTAGGCGAGGCCGCATCGCTGGAACGGTTGATCGCCAACATGCTGCGACCGGAGTTGGAAAAACTCGTCGACGAAAGGATTGCGGCCATGCAATCCGTTGTCTCCGGTGGGGTGGCTTCAAAGGCAAAGTCTCACGAAAGCGAGTCTTCTAGCTTAATGGTAAAACACGCAGTTCTCTCGGTTGCGCTAAAACATGTGAGCAAAACTCTGTTTGAGGCTGGAACTGAAAAGGAGGGATACGAAGATTTTTTTCAGAAATTTATCAAGTCAACTCCTCTGGACAGAAAGAATACAATACCGCGACTGAAAGACAATAAAAACGAGCTTGAGCTAGCGCAGGAGATGCTCGCTTTCGTCTTTGTCACGGTGACGCATCTTCTTCCAGAAATTCTGGAAGAGGCGACGCTTCGGCGCATGGATACGCCGAATGTCAGAGGCAAAGCGGTGCGGGTACGCGCCCAAGAGATGGCCAAGGAAAGTGGCGAGAGCATGGCTCTCCGGTTCGACAGGCTGCTGGTCGGTCTCGCTAAAATCGAAAAGGCCTATCTCGAAGGCGACGAGGCCGACGACGTGCCAAACTATCAGCAGGCACTTCTCGGCGCGATCGCGCCGAGGGAAAAGCCCTAACCACGGGCAGGCTCTGGGGGAACCAAATTGGGCAAGAGTTTTTTGATGCACTCTTTCAAGGGAGGAGCTGGTCGTTCGGTTACCACGGGCAATGTCGCAACCGCGCTTGCCAGGGATTTTGGCAAACGCGTGCTCATCATCGATCTTGATCTGGAAAGCGCCGGCACAAGCGTGCTGTTCGACGTCGAAGAGCGCAGCGAAACTGACGACTTCAATTCCGTCCAGGGCATCTTGGGAGGCGAAAATGTGGCAAACCTAGGCCGGGACAAGTTCGAGCAAATGTGGCGGAATTCGCATTGCGACATTCCGCTCATGCACGGGCGTGTGGAAGGCGGCTGGCTGAAGGTCATGCCGTCGCTCCAGATCCTCAAGGGACACCAGGTGCGCACCAGCTTCTCGACGGCGGACACGCGAAGCTTTGGCGCGTTTCTCGCTTACCTGAACGAAATCTTAAAATACGATATTCTTTTAGTGGATTCGCCGTCCGGCACCCAAGGGCCGGCATTGTTCGGACTGCAGTTCTGCGATCATCTTTGCGAATTTGTCAGATGGTCCCGCCAGTTCATTCGCGGCGCGACAAGGTTCATCATGGAGTTCAATGAGCGTGAAGAACGAAAAGACAGCAGTATCCAGAGCATTCTTGTGATCCCGGTGGCGGTGCCCTCCGAAATGCCGGAAGATCCCGCGGTCCTACGGAGCCTGTGCAGCCGCGCCGGTCTTTTCGTCAAGGATATCGAGGAAGCGAGCCGGAAATTCAGCATGAACCACGAAACGGATACGAGCCGAATTCGTCTGTTAGGAGACGCGCCGCCCGGCACGGACTTTCGTGATTGGAGCAATATCCAGCGCTACTTGTCCGGCATAAGCGAGAATCCAATTCTGAAATGGGACGATGTCGTATTCGGCACAAAGCGATATGAACGCCTGACGTCAACATCGGCATCCACGGCGCTCGACGAATACCGCAGCCTCGCCCAAGCAATCCTGGCCGAGAGTGAGGAAAATTAGGCCAATGGGCATGTCGGACGAAAAGATCTCGAGGGTGAACGATTTGG
>JAHJQZ010000091.1 GCA_018818925.1 Alphaproteobacteria bacterium | reverse complement strand
GGAAACCATCCTCGATTTCGCCCTCGACGGACTGTGCGGGCGCAAGATCGCCTGAGGCGCGAGGCGCTCCGCCAGCAAGTCTGTCAGCGCATGTGCCTGCAAGTGCTCTCCGCCCTGAGGCCTTCCTCGATATGAAAGCGGCGCCATCGCCGGCTACAATCCGGGCTTTGCCGACAGGGACCAGCTGGCCTTCTCCAATGCCCCGGCTCAGGCGGTGCAGAAGGCGAAGCGGGCGGGGGGTGAGAAGCCGGTGGGTGCCGGCATCCCTTGTTGAATGGCCGGATTTGGCCCGTTTCCGTCTGGCTGCTGGCAGCGGGAACGGGCGGTTAACATGGGGTCGGGGAACGAACCCGCTGCGCGGGAGGGGTGCTTGTGGAGAGGCATCGGCAAGGGATCTGACATCACGGTTTGATTGAGCGTCGCCCGGTTCGGGTGAGCCGGCCGCGCAACCTGCCGGTGGTGTTGAGCCGCGACGAGGTCGCGCGCCTGCACAACGCCACCACTTGTCTCAAACATCAGGCGGCGCTGTCGGTTGCCCGAGGCGCCGGATTGCGCGTGGCGGAGGTGTCGATGCTCAAGGTCGCCGACATCGACAGCGAACGCGTGCTGATCCGGGTCGAACGCGGCAAGGGGACCGTTTCGACGACGCCAGTTGCTCCGCTGCCTTGTGGGGATTCGCCTAAGGCCTATCCGCGCGACTGACCGAGCCGGCGAGCACGTCGTCCTCCAGAATCTGCCGCATTCTCTCAGGCTCTTCAAAAAGCGGACTGTGGGCGGATTCGTCGAACGTGTAGAAGCCCTTGAGTGGCGCTTCGAGCCTGTCGAGATAGTCTCGCGCCATGTCATAGCTCACGGTGTAGTCGTACTTGCCGTGCAGGAAATAGACCGGGACCGAAATCCGCGGCACAATTGCGGGCAGGTCGGTTGCCAGCAGTTCGTTCCACATGTTTGTCGACTGCGCCGACCATTTGCCACGCCACAGGTCGATCTTCTCTCTCAAAGTGTAAACCGGGCTGAGCATGATCGGCAGGAAGATGCCGGTGACAACGGACCTCATGGTGTGGGTGGTGCCGACGCCGAGGGCGTGCATGGCTCCGTCGCGCAGGGCACGATATTCTGCCGGCATCGTCTGCAATTGGGGAAGCGGTATCCTGTCCAGCGCATCGACCATTTTCCTGTCGCCGAGCGCCGCGAACTGCTCCCGCATGAACCGGTAGGCGAGTTTCTCGGAATCCATCTGCTGGGTTATCTGCGCTACGCCAATGTAGCTGTGGTAGAGTTCTGGTGCCCGCGCGGCTGCCTGGATGCCGACAAGCGACCCGCCGGAGTGGCCCATCAAATAGACCTTGTCCTGTCCGAAACGCTGGCGCAGATACGTTGTCACAGCGATCGTGTCCAACACCAGCTGCTCCAGAGTCACGGACGCGTCCGAGCGGTACGACAGCCCGCTTCCCCGGAAATCCCACCAACAGACGACGAAAAGGTCTTCAAGGACAGACGGATAGTTCCGGCTCAACGCAAATTCGGGCATGCCCGGACCGCCGTGAAGGAACAGCAGTACGGGCCTTGTTCGGTCCTTGCCAACGATGAACATGCCCTGCTCCGCACCGTTGATCTCGACACGGAGTTTCTCCGAGATGCTGTTGGCGACAACTTGCCCGCTGGCGTCCCGGAAGGTGGGAGAGACGCCGGCGCTCGTCATCAGCAGCGCAGCTATCAGAACGAGCAAGGCCCCGACTATGGTGCCGATCGCGATCAGCATGAATCGTCCTGTCCTTCGCACGAGCGTTGACGTACCTCGCTGCTGACGTGCGATCCCTGAGGACATGGGCGCCTGCGCTGCCAAGCGGCTCAACCCTCAGCCTAGTGTGGCGGACGGCACCGGCAATGACGCAGGTCAATCTCGCCCGCCGCAGCCCTGCCTGGCCGGAGAGCGGCCGGTCGCGACCCGACCTGCACACGGAGACGGTTCAAACCAAAGAAGAAAAGCGCGCCGCATCCGGTGGTGGATAAGACACCAGTTTTCTGCGAATTGCTGCCGAACTGACCATTTGCTGTGAAATCACGTCTGAAACCGAAGACCAGTGCCAGCGCCGCTGCCCAGATCAGCAGCGCGTCGATCAGCGCCGACAAGACCCCGCTCGCGCCTGGTTGGCCGGCAGTGGGAGTCAGCATGGCCGAGGCGGTGATCGAGGCATGGTAGAGGATCGCGATGCGGGTTTCGGTAATTCCCGGACAGTGATTCCGCCAAGTCCCGGACAGCATTTGAGGTGAAGAGGAACCGGTTTTCGTGTGCGCCGCCGTCGCCCAGTTTCCCGCCAGGATTGGACTGGAACGGAAAGCATGGTGAAGCGGAAGCAGACCAAAGCAACGAGCGCAAAGGACATTCGCTCCATATTGCGACTGACGTGCGATCAGCGTCTGTCGGTTCGTGCGATCTCGAAACGGCTCAAGCTCAGCAAGACGACGGTTTCGACCTATTTGCTGCGGGCCCGGCAAGCGGGATTGACGAGCTGGCCCTTGTCGGCCGGGCTCGATGACGACACCGTTCTGGCAAGCCGGCTCTTTCATCGCCGTGGCCGCCCGCCCCGGAATCTGGCCGAGCCGGACTTTGCCGCGATTGCCCGCCGCACCTTCACAGCCACGTGTGGCGCTTGATGCGCAAAACCGGGGCAAAAGTTGGCTCATATGAATCCATGCGCCTTGTTGCATCGTCACTCAGCTACAATCGTGTGATGATAGAGCGTTTGAGGGCATGTTGACGCAACTCATCCGAGGGACCTACTCAGCAGCCCAACGGGCTGGCCCGATTACTCGCGCAAGTTTAGGTCAATTTGTCTCTTGCTAGTAATCGTACCGCCTTGGGAAGATTGTGATGTTTCGAGGCTGGCTGACAGGACGCAACCCATCGCCAACGATTGAAGGGGCACGAGTGAAGAGTCCTGCTGTTTTCCTGATACTATTGTCGGGTGCATCTCTTGGCGCTTGCCAGACCACAAACCTCAATCGATTGGAACCACCGAACGTCACACCAGAGCAGGATGTTGAACTAAGCCGGTACTCCGAAGTGTATTTGAACTGCGGCTCTACAGCAGCAGAAGATATCGCCTTGCACGAACCCAATCTTGCTGCCGAACACATCGTTCCTATCGCACGTGCGAGGTGCGCCGATTTGCGAGCGCAACTGCGTGCAAAATCTTTCGAAATTGAAGGGGCACAGATGTCAGGCTTTGCTGC
The DNA here is from genome assembly GCA_018818925.1 of Alphaproteobacteria bacterium. Classification (GTDB taxonomy): domain Bacteria; phylum Pseudomonadota; class Alphaproteobacteria; order Rhizobiales; family Devosiaceae; genus JAHJQZ01. Next base: position 11,003 of record JAHJQZ010000091.1, on the reverse strand, counting down.
CTCTGTCGACGACACAAATTTCGCGGCAGCAGTAGAGGGCGCAGTTGCGAAAGTTCGGCGATAGCCCTGCCAAGCAGGACTGGTGAGTCGCTCGTGGCCAGTCGCGAACTAGCCAGAAGCCGAAAAACCCAGAAAATAAGCGATTTTTGGAATTGACTGGCGGAGAGAAAGGGATTCGAACCCTTGAGACGGTTCCCCGCCTACACACTTTCCAGGCGTGCGCCTTCGACCACTCGGCCATCTCTCCGCATCGGACGGTGGCGTGCCACCGTCCGGAACACGGAACTAGCGACAAGTGATTGCTTGCGCAAGCCCCCAGCGCCAAACTGCGGAACAATGGCGGAGCCTGCCCGGTTTCACTCACGTTTCACACAAAGGTGGCAAGCCGTGATCGGCCGTGGCGCCGCGCCTGCTTGCGGCCGGAAAATCTCCATGTCACAACAGCCGGGCTGGCGGCGCGGCCGGCGCGTGATAAGACTGAGCCATGAAGTTCATAACGCGCGTTTTCGGAACATGGATGATCGCCCTGGCAGTCGTTCTGGTTGTAGTGGACGGCACCAGGTCGCTCGCCGACAACGCGCCGGTATTCACTTCCCTAGGCAGCTTGTGGGCCGGTCTGCATGCGCCGAGCTGGGCCGCAGTCCAGCAACTCGTGGCAACCCATCTCGTGCCGCTCTCGGCCGACGGCGCGGCAAGGGCCGTGTTCGCTACGCCGTCTTGGGCCCTGGCCGCCGGTATCGGCGTGCTGGCGCTGATTCTCGGGCGCAAGCGGCGCAAGCCGGTCTTCGCCGACCCACTCTAGGAACTTGTCGTGTCGCGTATTCAAATCGGCGAACCGGTCTCCACCTCGCCTGAAAACGCTCTCGTGAAAGGAGAATAGGGCATGCGCTTCGTGCTCGATGTCATCCGCGCTTTTTTCCGCATCGTCGCGCTCATGCTGATGCTGACGGCCTTCTTCGCCATTGGCCTGTTGTTCAATGCCCTTTTGTCGGGCTACGAAAAGCTGAGCTTTCCGCTCGGCCGCGTCTGGTTCGAGGACGACGTGCTGCGCCCCATCCTCGGCTCGCCGTCGATCCAGCTCTTCCAGGTGTTCTTCGAGCGCAAGCTCGCCATGCCGTTTCTGTGGGATCCGGTGATCACCACCATTCTCAACTGGCCGACCTGGCTGGCCCTGGGCGGCGGCGCCGTCTTCTGCGTCATCGGCGCCATGCTGATCTTTGGCTTCACCAAGAGGCGCGAGGAGCCGAAACCACCAGTCTATGTCTAGAGTGTCTTGCGCGAAAATGGGAACCGGCTTTGCGCGAAAATGATGCGACCACAATAAGATAGAGCGGCGAAGCGATTGAGGTTGAATGCCCGCCGCTTGGGCGGTCAGGCCTGGTGCCGCAAAACGACGCGGACCGTCTAAAATGGCACCGGCCGCGCCTTCGTGGCCACACTGCCTGTCCCGCCGTTCCGAAAACGGAGAAAAGCCCATGCTGTTCGGACAAAAGCCCACCACCTTGCCGAGCGCCGCCGAGGCACTGCCGGGGCGTGCCGCGCCCATGCCGGTCGGCGAACGCCATTTCGTCAACGGCGCCGCCCTCGCGGGTCCGTATCCGGCGGGCAGCGAAACCGTCTATTTCGGCATGGGATGCTTCTGGGGCGCCGAGCGCCTGTTCTGGCAGATCAACGGCGTGCATGTCACCGCAGTCGGCTATCAGGGCGGGCTGACGCCCAACCCGACCTATGAGGAGGTGTGCAGCGGCCGGACCGGCCATGCCGAAGTGGTCATGGTGGTATTCCGGCCCGAAGCCGTCTCGCTCGATAGCTTGCTCAAATGCTTCTGGGAAGAGCACGACCCGACCCAGGGCATGCGCCAGGGCAACGATCACGGCACCCAGTATCGCTCGGCGATCTACACAACGACGCCGGAACAGGCGGAGGCGGTCGCGCGCAGCCGCGCCACGTACCAGCAGGCGCTCGCGGCAAAAGGCCGCGGCGCCATCACCAGTGAAATCGTCGCCGTCGGGCCGTTCTACTTCGCCGAGACCTATCACCAGCAATACCTCGCCAAGAACCCCAACGGCTATTGCGGCCTCAAGGGCACCGGCGTCTCCTGTCCCGTCGGCATCGGCGTGTCCGCCTCCTGAGCGCGATATCGATGATGAACCTGTTCGTCCGCGATGCGTTCGAAGCCTTCGTCCTTGCCTTGCCGGCGACGGAAATCGTCAGGCAATGGGGCGACGCCTCGGTCGGCAAGGTCGGCGGCAAGATCTTCGCTATTTTTGGCGGCGACGACACCGCGCCGCGCCTCTCGTTCAAATGCTCGGACATGGCGTTCGAACTCCTGCCCGAGCTCGACGACATCGTGCCGGCGCCCTATCTCGCCCGCGCCAAATGGGTGGCGGCCGGCCCCGGGGCGCCGCTCGGTGCCGAGGAACTCGCCGCCTACCTCACGGAGGCGCACCGGCTCGTTGCCGGAAAGCTGACCGCCCGGCAGAAGGCGAATCTCGGCCTAGGCGATTATCTAGCGACGCGATAGACCTTAAGCGCCCCAGCCGGAACCGCGACCGGCGTCAGCCAGTCAGGCTGTCCGCCGGCCTCGAACAGCGCCTTGAGCGAATTGGCGTCGCCGAAGCCGTTGCCGATCACCGCCAGCATGTCGTCGCACATCACGACGAGGTCGATGCCACGCCGGGCGATCACCCGCCAGGCGGCTTCCTCGTCAGCGCCGAAGACCCTGAGGCTGTCGCCTATCCCCTCGGTATTGCGGTGATAGGGCGAACCGATCGTCGCATGCGGTGTCATCAAGACGATATAGGGGCCGAGATCGACCGGAGCGGCGATGCGCGCCGGCGACAGCCGGGCGAGCGGTTCGAAAGCCGGTTCGCTGAGGCAGGCTGCGAGCGGTGAAGCCCCGGCATCATTGCTCCCGGCCGGGAAGACGAGACTGGCCAGCATGAACAGGACGACCCCGGCCATGCCGACCCAGCCGGCGACCAGAGCGAAGGCGGCACCGATTTTGCTCGGTCCCTGCCGCGCCAGGTAGCGGGCGCGCAGCATGGCGACAAGCGCCACGCCACCCGGCACCGCCATGAGCGCCGCCAGCCTGACGCCGCGCAATTGCAGCATCATGCCGACGATGGCGAACGCCAGCAGCAGCACGTAGCCCAGCCAGTCGCCGCGGGCGGCGGCGCGCGTCGTGACCAGCCGATGAATGCCGGCGCCGAGCGCCAGGAACAGCGGCAGGCTCACCGCCAGCGTATAGGCGGGCAGGCTGGCAAGGCTGGTCAGATACGGCCGCGCTTCGACGATATTGGCGAGCCAGGCATGGCGAAGGAACGGATCGAGCGCCGCATAGGGACCGGCGGCGCAGGACGGGAAGAGCTCGAACAGCACCACTCCGATCAGGGCGCCGCCGGCCAGCCCGAATCCCAGTCGCGGCAGCCGCGCCTCCTCGGGCAGCGGCAGCGCCCCGAGCCCGAAGAACACCGCGGCGATGCCGAAGGCGGCGACCACATAGACGAGCGACAGGGCATCGCAATGCGCCGCCAGCCAGTCCGCCGGCCCGACCGCGACGAGGAAATGGATCAGCATGGCGCCGGCAAGGCTGGCGCCGAACCGCCCAAGTCGCGGAGCGAAGCCCTTGTCGCGCACCCAGAAGAGCCCGAACGCCATGATGGCGGCGACGATGACCGGCAGCGTCTCGGCGCCGATGGCGAGCGAAGTCGCCGCGGCGATGCCGGCCTTGAGGGCGGCGGAATTGCTGCGCGGTGCATTGAGGGTTTCGAGCATCAGCCACAGGACCAGTACCATCTGCACATTGTGGTGATCGATCCTGCCGGGCGCGAATTCGGAAACGACCGGCACGGTCAGTGCCGCGAGAAAGAGCGCCGCCAAAATGTTGCCCGGCCCCAGCAGCCGATCGGTGAGCTTTGCCGTCAGCCACAGCGCCGGCAGGAGCCAGAAAAGCGGCCAGACGAACAGGGCGACGCGTTCACCCTGGCCGAAAGCAAAAAGATTGCCGAGCGCGATCAGCGCCCATAGCGGCGCATCGATCAGCCGCGACCAGTGGATTTCGGCGCCATAAGGCGTGTTGAAGCGGTACTGGACGTGGTCGAACCAGTTCTGCCCGCCCATCAGGTCGCGCACCACGACGAGCCGCGTCGCGTCGTCGGTGTCGCCGAACAGGGCGAGAAAATTGCTGTCCCACGCCCGTGTCGCGAACAGCGCGCAAAGCGCAAGCCAGACCAGAACCGCCGGCAGTACCGGCTGGGCGAGGATCGGTTTGAGGCGTTCTGGCAGGCTGGGCATTGGCACAATGCGAATCAGGTGTTGTCAAACTGTGCTGATGCCGTCTTAATTTCGACTGAAGCATCGGGGCTTGCGCCGGCGTCCCCCTTTTGCCAACACTGCTGGCCGGGAGGAAATCGTCATGCTGCGTTTCGTTCTCGCTGTCGCCGGACTGATGCTCGTGGTCGTCCTGTCCGGCTGCGCCACGCTCTCCAAGGTCGAATGCCAGACCGGCGACTGGCGCGGGATCGGCCTCAGCGACGGCAGTCACGGCTATTCGTCGAGCCGCATCGAGCAGCATGCCGAAGCCTGCGCCCAGCACGGTGTCGCCCCGAGCCGCGAGCTCTACATGGCCGGCTACGAGCAAGGGCTGGTCTCCTATTGCCGTCTCGACCGGGCCGCCGAGACGGGCACGAGCGGCGGCGCCTATTACCAGGTCTGCACCGGCGAGATCGGCTTGAGCTTCGGCCGCGTTTATATCGCGGCGCGCGATGTCTATCTGGCGCGCAGCGAGGCCGACGGCATCAGAACCGAGATCGACGCGGTCACCGACAAGCTGACCCAGCCCGGCCTGACCGACGAGGTGCGCCTCGTGCTCGGCGGCCAGTTGTCGAGCCTGCAGGACAGCCTCGAGCGCCAGCAGGACGCCGTCTCCCGCGAGGAACGCCGCCTGCGCACCGTCATGGCCGACGAGGTCCGCCGACTCAACGTCCTCGGCATCACGGCCTGACAGGCCGAACGACGGCAGGGGACGCGCGGCCATCTCCGTCATTGCGAGCGCCTGAAAGGCGCGGGGCAATCCAGAGGGCTCCAAGCGTTGGCACAAGCGGCTTTCTGGATTGCCTCGCCGCATTGCGCCTCGCAATGACCGCGGATGGCTCGGAGCGGAAAGGAAAAATCTAGTCTTTCGGCTGCGGCACGATGCGCAAATAGGGTTTCACCTCGTTCCAGCCATTAGGGAACTTGACCCTGGCGTCCTCGTTCGAAACCGAGGGCACGATGATGACGTCGTCGCCGTCGACCCAGTTGACCGGCGTCGCCACCTTGTGCCTGGCCGTGAGCTGCAGGCTGTCGATGACGCGCAGCACCTCGTTGAAATTGCGGCCAGTCGAGGGCGGATATTCGATCTTGAGCTTGATCTTCTTGTCCGGGCCGATGACGAACAGCGACCTGACGGTCAGCTTGGCGTCGGAATTGGGATGGATCATGCCATAGGCGATCGCGACGGCGCCATCCTCGTCGGCGATCATCGGGAAGTTGACGGCCGTTCCCTGCGTCTCCTCGATATCGCCGATCCAGGCGCGGTGCTTGTCCAGTGGGTCGATCGAAAGCCCGATCACCTTGACGCCACGCCTGTCGAATTCGTGCTTCAGCCTGGCGGTGTAGCCGAGTTCGGTGGTGCAGACCGGGGTGAAGTCGGCCGGATGCGAGAAGATCACGGCCCAGTGGCCGTCGATGAAATCGTAGAAATGCACCTTGCCGTCGGTGGTTTCGGCTTCGAAATCCGGCGCGGTGTCGCCGATGAGCAGTGCCATGCTGGCCTCCGTGGGTGAGAACAGGCTTGAAAAGCGCCGGCACCACTATAGGCGCGAGCGCTTTGCGCGATGTAGCGGGGGGAGGCGGATTATTCTTGTCGGCAAAACCGCATAGACGCGAAAACGTTCCGCTTCGACCCGATCACGCAAAAGAGCTCAAAAGGACCGCCAGGCGGCGGCCTTCATGCCTGCCGGATGCCGCGTCGAAAGCGCCTATTCGGGCTTGCCTTCGGTCCAGGTGACATCGGTGCCGACAAGCGGAACCACCGAGATCGACATCTTGGCCGACCCCTGGTTCAACTCGCGGGTATGGGCGAGATAGATGAGGGCGTTGTGATCCTTGTCGTAGATGCGGTTGACGGCCAGCGTCTTGAGGATCAGCGAGCGCTTGGCCTGGAACACTTCCTCGCCGTCGCGGTCGAGCGCGATCCTGCCGATCACGATCGGGCCGGTCTGCACGCAGTCGATCGAGGAATTGGACGGGTCCTCGAACCAGTTGCCCTGCTGCAGGCGGTCGATCAACGACCGGTCGAAAAAGGCGACATGGCAGGTCACGCCCGCGACTGCGGGATCCTCGATGGCATCAATGACGATGTCGTTGCCGACCCAGTCGACGCCGACCCGACCCACCTCCTCGGCATGGCTCGGGACGAACCATGTGGCGGCGGCGAGCACGACGGCGACGAAAACGAGGAATTTTCTCATCGGACACTCCCAAGTGGCGAAGCGAGTGGTCAACACATGGGGTGCGCGGCGCCCGCGCGCAAGGCGCGCGGGCCGCGATGGCGATGGTCTATTTCGTTGCGGCGGCCAGTTCGGCTTCCGACTGCACCACCTTGCCCAAAAGTCCGTAGGCGAGGGCCTCGTCGGTGTTCATCCAGTAATCGCGCTCCATGTCCTTTTCGATGCGCTCGATCGACTGGCCGGTCGCTTCGGAGAACAGCCGGTTGAGCCGGGCGCGCATGATCTCGATCTGCTTGGCCTGAATCTGGATGTCGGTGGCCGAGCCGCCGACCCCGCCCGACGGCTGGTGGATCAGAAAGCGCGTATTGGGCATGCAGAACCGGTTCTTCTTTTCGGCGGCAATGAAGATCAGCGCCCCGGCGCTCGCCACCCAGCCCGAGCCGATGCAGCGGATCTCGGGGGTGATGAATTTCATCGTGTCATGGATCATGTCGCCGGATTCGACGTGGCCGCCCGGCGAGGAGATGAACACGTTGATCGGCGCGTCGTTGTCGGCGGAAAGGGCGAGCAGGCGCTCGACGGTTGCCCGCGCCACCTTGTCGTTGATCGAACCGGTGATCAGCACATGCCGTTTCTTGAACAGCGTCTCCTCGACGATTTTCGACGGCAGGGCAGGGGAGTCTTCCTTTTCCGGCTTGTCGTCCTCGTCGAGGCGGAAACGGTCGATGGAACTCATGAGAGGCAATCCTTTGACTTTTGTCGGGTCGTTGCGGTCCGCGCCATTCGGCGCAAAAGCTAATGCGTCCGATCGGTCATATGCAAATCGCGTGAAAAGGCGGTTACCGATTGGTTCGCTCGATATCGGTACGCTTGATCCGCTTTTCCACCATGCGGATCAGAAGCGAAAGCGAAATGGTCATGGCGAGATAAAGGAAGGCGACGATATTGTAGGTCTCGAAGAACTTGAAGGTCGAGGCCGAGAATACCTTGCCGAGCTGGGTAATGTCCTGGACCCCGAGCGCCGAAACCAGCGCCGAATCCTTGATCATCGATACGAAGTCGTTGCCATAGGGCGGCAGGATGATGCGGAAGGCCTGCGGTCCGCTGATCAGCCGGAAGATGGCAAAGCGCTTCAATCCGAGCGCCTGGGCCGCCTCGATCTGGCCGCGATCGACCGCCTCGAGACCGGCCCGGAAGATTTCGGCGAGAAAGGCCGCATAGGCCAACATCAGGGCGATGATCGCCCGCCAGGTGAAATCGAGCTGCCTGACGCTGAGGGCCGGCAGCGTGTCGGCCAGCCCGAGCGCGAAAAGCGTGTCGTTATAGGCGGAAACGAACCAGGGGGTGCCGACGAAGGCGATGTAGAACAGGAGGACAAGGATCGGGATGCCGCGCACGATCTCGATATAGAAGGTGGCGATTTCCCTGAGGATCCGCGACCGCGACTGCCGCATCAGCGCCAGCACCAACCCAAGCGCCGAGGCGAGGACAAAGGCGATGAGCGTCACCCAGACCGTCGTCAGAACGCCCGAACTCAGCGCCTTGAAGATGGTCGCATAGTTGTAGTCGGCGCTGATCCCCCAAAGGATCATGACGCCGATCAGGCCGATGGCGAGCAGCCAGAACGGGATTTCGCGCACGGGCTTGCCCGGCTTGTGGGTTGCGGAGCTGGGCATGAAGTCTGGCCCGCGGCTTATCCATCAGGCGCCGCGGGCCTATCCAATCGCAGGTGCCTACTGGTTGTACTCGTAGAGCCACTTGGTGTTGAGCGCGTCGAGCGTGCCGTCTTGCTTCATGTCGGCCAGCGCCGCGTTGACCGGACCGACAAGGTCGGAGCCGGGCGTGAAGATGAAGCCGAATTCCTCGGTCCCGAGCGGATCGCCGACGATCTTGAAGGCGCCGGGATTGGCGCCGATATAGCCGTTGGCCGAAGTCTGGTCCATCAGGACGGTGTCGACATCGCCGGATTTCAGCGCCTGCACGCTCGCCCCGAAGGTCTCGAACAGCTTGATGCGCGGATTGGCTTCGTCGCCGTCGAGCACGTCGTAGACCGCGACATAGAAATTGGTCGTGCCGGGCTGGGCGCCGACCAGGAGGTCCGGGTCTTCGGCGAATGCGGCCGCATCGGCAAAGCGCGCTTCGTCGGCCCGAACCAGCATGAACTGCTGGGAGACCATGTAGGGCTCGGAGAAATCGACCTGGGTGGCGCGTTCTTCGGTGATGGTGATGCCGTCCATGCCGACGTCGAACTGACCGTCGCGCACCGCCTGGATCATCGTATCCCAGCTGGCGAGCTGCCAGTCGATGGTGGCATTGAGCCTTTTGGCGATCTCGTTCATGGCGTCGTATTCCCAGCCGATGCCCTCGCCCGTCGCCGGATCGGCGAAGTTGAGCGGCGTATAGGCGTTCTCGGTGACGGCGACGATGGTCCGGCCGCCGAGATCGGGCAGCTCCGCCGCGTCGGCGGTGGCAATGGACAGGACGGCGAACCCAAAAAGAGCGAGTGTGGCGAAGCGTTTCATGAGGCGGCGATCTCCCTGATGTGAGTTGTATTTGGCCGCGAGATTAGCCATTGGTGACCCTCTTGCCCATACAAAAGCGCGAGGCGTGACAACGCATGACCAGAGCGATCGAGGCCGTCGCCTTCGATGCCTACGGAACCCTGTTCGACGTCCATTCGGTCGGCGCGCTGGCCGAGGCCATGTTTGCGGGCCAGGGCGCCCGCCTGAGCGCGGCCTGGCGCGTGGCACAGATCGACTATACGCGGCTGCGCACTCTCAGCGATCGCTACGAGGACTTCTTGAAGGTCACCGAGGACGCCCTCGTCTTCGCCAGCAAGACGCTCGGCCTCGACCTTGATGCCGATAGGCGCGCCCGGCTGATGGCCCAATATGATTGCCTTAGCGCCTATCCGGAAAATGTCGCGGTGCTCGGGTCGCTGCGTCGGATGGGACTGAAGCTCGCCATCCTCTCCAACGGCACGCCGGCAATGCTCGACGCCGTGCTCGCCAATGCCGGCATGCAGGGGCTGTTCGACCATGTGCTGAGCGTTGATGCCATAAGGCGCTACAAGACGGCGCGCGAGGCCTACGATCTCGGACCGGCCGCCTTCGGTTACCCGCCCGCCCGGATCGTTTTCGTTTCCTCGAACGGCTGGGACGTCTGCGGCGCCACCTGGTACGGCTACCGGACCTTCTGGGTCAATCGCCCCGGCAACGCGCTTGAGGAACTGGGCGTCCGGCCGGCCGGCGAGGGGCGCGACCTCAACGATCTTCTGGCTTTCGTCGGCAGCTGACGCGGCAAAAAGGGGCGGCAGGTTCGCCCGCCACCCCTTTGTCGCCATCGATTTGTTCCGCCCGCCTGGAGCGGCGCGCTTCTAAGCTGAATCGATTCGCCGCTCCATCTCTTTGTGGTCGCACCGTTTCTGCGCAAAGCCGGTGCCCACTTTGCGCGCGCCGCTCTAGGTCAGGTCGAAACGGTCGGCATTCATCACCTTGACCCAGGCCGAGGCGAAGTCGCGGACGAACTTCTCACCGGCATCGTCCTGGCCGTAGACCTCGGCAAGGGCGCGCAGCTGCGCGTTCGAGCCGAAGACGAGGTCGACGCGCGTCGCGGTCCATTTGACCGCGCCGGTCGCCCGGTCGCGGCCTTCGAAGAACTCGGCCTCGCCGTCGACCGGCGTCCAGGCGGTGCCCATGTCGAGGAGATTGGTAAAAAAGTCAGTGCTCAGAACGCCCGGCCGGTTGGTGAACACGCCATGCGCCGAACCGCCGCAATTGCCACCGAGCACGCGCATGCCGCCGACGAGGACGGTCATTTCCGGCGCCGTCAGCGTCAGGAGCTGCGCTTTGTCGATCAAAAGCTCCTCGGCCGAAATGGTGAACCGTGTCCGCTGGTAGTTGCGGAACCCGTCCGCCTGCGGTTCGAGCACGGCGAAGGCCTCGATATCGGTCCATTCCGTCGTCGCATCGGTCCGGCCGGGCGTGAACGGCACGCCGACCTCATGGCCGGCCTTGCGCGCCGCGTCCTCGACCGCCGCCGTGCCACCCAGCACGATCAGGTCGGCCATCGACACCTTCTTGCCGCCGGTCTGGGCGTCGTTGAAGGTTCTCTGGATGCTCTCATAGATCGCGAGGGCTTTGGCTAGCGTTTCGGGCTCGTTCACGGCCCAGTCCTTTTGCGGGGCAAGGCGGATGCGGGCACCGTTGGCGCCGCCGCGCTTGTCCGAGCCGCGGAAGGTCGAGGCCGAGGCCCATGCGGTCTTGACGAGTTCGGAGGTGGAGAGGCCGGAGCGAAGAATTTCCGCCTTCAGATAGGCAATGTCCGTATCCCCGATCAGGGTATGATCGACGGTTGGCAGCGGGTCCTGCCAGATCAGGTCTTCCGCCGGCACTTCCGGCCCAAGATAGCGTGCCTTCGGCCCCATGTCGCGATGGGTCAGCTTGAACCAGGCGCGGGCGAAGGCGTCGGCGAACTGGTCAGGGCTCTGGTGGAAGCGTTTGGAGATCG
>JAHJQZ010000008.1 GCA_018818925.1 Alphaproteobacteria bacterium | reverse complement strand
GCGACTGTTCGGGTTCAATGGATGAACGGGCGGAGACTCAGGCTCCCCCACGGGCTTGTCGGCCCAAGGGAACATCGGTCTTCCGCCCGTTGCCGCACCCCCAACTCTAGCAGATGCGGATGCGGTCAAGTTACAAGGGAGAAAGACGGCGGCGCCCGATGGATTGTCCCGTCTACGCCGTCGCCGCCGAGCAGGGCGTTCTCGGCGGCATTGACGATGGCATCGGCAGCGAAGGACGTGATATCGAGTCTATTGCAGCCTCCGAGTTTTGCGTGCAAAAATATGAATTCAGAGAACTTTGGAATCATCAATCCGAATCCATGCCTTTTGCACTTGGTGGAAAGTCTGGTGACCAGTTTTCATATAGTTTGATCGTGTTTTTATACAATTTCCTCAAATTTGGATTGAGTTCGAATTGAAGTTCAAAAAATGATTCAAACCTTCTCCAAAACCCGCAAAAACGGTAACCAACTAAATTCTTTGCTACAACTTCATCTATAACATCATAATAAACAGCAGACGCCATCCGTCCGAAATGATTTAGTACATAATTGAAATCGTCCTTTATTTCCGGAAAGCCTGAAATAAGACTTTGCGCCGATTTAGCGTCTATTCGCTCTGTTGACGACCAATCACCAAAGCTATTGCTCAAACTGCTCCAGGCTTCCCCAAACCGGAGCGACGCCGCCGCGGAGAAATCGAACGCACGCAGTCGTCGTTCATCGTCACGTTTTCTCTTGGCCTGCCGTTCTGATTCACGAAGCTGGCTTAAGGAAGCGAAGGCGGCAATCGCAGCGCCAATAGCCGCAATTGCGGTACTAATCGCCGCGACAGCATCCCAGTTTATGCATATGGCCCAAGGCATCTCCCCTCTCCCCCTACAGCGGAATATTGCCGTGCTTTTTCGCCGGCACGGTGCTGCGCTTGTTCCTGAGCGTCTCGAAGGCCCGGATCACCCGCCGACGCGTGCCGTGTGGCTGGATCACATCGTCGATGAAGCCGCGCTCGGCGGCGACGAACGGGTTGGCGAAGCGGGTTTCGTAATCCTCGGTGCGCTTGGCAATCTTGTCCTTGTCGCCCAATTCGCCGCGATAAAGGATTTCGACCGCCCCCTTGGCGCCCATCACGGCGATCTCGGCGGTGGGCCAAGCGTAGTTGACGTCGGCGCGGATGTGCTTGGAACTCATCACGTCATAGGCGCCGCCATAGGCCTTGCGGGTAATCACCGTCACCTTGGGGACCGTCGCCTCGGCATAGGCGAACAACAGCTTGGCCCCATGCTTGATGATGCCGCCATATTCCTGGGCCGTGCCGGGGAGGAACCCGGGCACGTCGACAAAGGTCAGGATCGGGATGCTGAAGGCGTCGCAGAAGCGCACGAACCGCGCCGCCTTTTTCGAACTGGCGATGTCGAGGACGCCGGCCAGCACCATCGGCTGGTTGGCGACGACGCCGATCGTCTCGCCGTCGAGGCGCACAAAGCCGGTGATGATATTGGCGGCGTGCTGGCGCTGGATCTCGAGGAACTCGCCTTCGTCGGCGACCTTCCTGATGATCTCGCCCATGTCATAGGCCTTGCTGGCGCTGTCCGGGATGATGCTGTCAAGGCTCATCTCGCGCCGGTCGGTGCTGTCGTTGACCCGGCGCTTGGGCGGCCTGACAATGGCGCTCAGCGGCAGGAAGTCGACGAGGCGCCGTACCTCGAGAAGCGCCTCGATGTCGTTGTCGAAAGCGGCGTCGGCGACGGAGGATTTTTGCGTATGGGTCGAGGCGCCGCCCAGTTCCTCGGCGGTGACCACCTCGTTGGTCACGGTCTTGACCACGTCCGGGCCGGTCACGAACATGTAGCTCGTGTCGCGGACCATGTAGATGAAATCGGTCATGGCCGGGGAATAGACGGCGCCGCCGGCGCAGGGACCCATGATCACCGAAATCTGCGGCACGGCGCCCGAGGCCTGGACGTTTCGCCAGAACACTTCGGCATAACCGCCAAGCGAGGCGACGCCTTCCTGGATGCGGGCGCCGCCCGAATCGTTCAATCCGATCACCGGCGCGCCGTTCTGTACGGCCAGGTCCATGATCTTGCAGATCTTCTGGGCATGGGTTTCGGAAAGCGAGCCGCCGAAGACGGTGAAATCCTGCGAGAACACGTAGACCAGCCGGCCGTTGACCTTGCCCCAGCCGGTGACGACGCCATCGCCGGGCACGACCTGCTTGTCCATCTCGAACTCGGTGGTCCGATGGGTGACGAACATGTCGTATTCCTCGAAGCTCTCGGGATCGAGCAGCACGTCGAGCCGCTCGCGCGCCGTCAGCTTGCCCTTGCCGTGCTGGGTGTCGATGCGGCGCTGGCCGCCGCCCAAGCGCGCCTCGTCCCGGCGCGCGTCGAGCGCCGCAATGATTTCCTGCATCTAGGTTCCCCTCGATCCTCGCCCGAAAGTCTAGGCGCGCCGCGGCAATTTGGCGAGACGGGGAAAGGCGGATATGCTATAATTGCAAAACTGCAAATTGTGAATTTGTGGATTTTGTAAATGTCACAGCGCAAGGTCTTCGCCGGCGCCCGCCTGCGCGCCCTTAGGGAAGAGCACCAGATCACCCAGCGGGAGCTCGCCCGCCGGCTCGCCGTCTCGACGTCTTACGTCAACCAGATCGAGAACAACCAGCGGCCGCTGACCGCTTCGCTGATGCTGGCCCTGGTCGAGCAGTTCGGCCTTGATTTCGACGAGCTGATGGGCGACCGCCAGGACCGGATGCTGGCCGATCTGCGGGAGATCGTCGCCGATCCGCTCTTTGCCGGCACGGCGCCCGGCCTCATGGCCTTGAAGACCCTGTCGACCCAGACGCCGGACGTGGCCCATGCCCTCGTCCGCCTTTACGAGGCCTATCGCAAGGGCAATGAGCGGCTGGCCGACATGGACGCGGCCATGGCCGACACACCCTCGGGCGGCTTCCAGACCGCCTACGAGGAGGTGCGCGACTTCTTCCATTACGCCGACAATTATCTCGACCCGCTCGACCGTGCCGCCGAAACGCTGGCGGTCGAACTCGGCGCCGATCCCGGCCTGACCGAAACGCGGCTCGTCGCCTATCTCGCCGAGGTCCATGACGTGACGGTGCATTTCGTCGAGCCGGACGAGGCGCAAATGCTGCGCGCCTTCGACCGCCAGACGCGCACGCTCGCCGTCAACGCAAGGCTCGAACCACCCAGCCGCATCTTCCAGCTCGCCGCCCAGCTCGGCGGCATGGAACAGGTGACACTGATCGGCGAGATCGCCGCCGCCGCACCGTTCAAGTCGTCCGAGGCCACCGATATCTGCCGCATCGGGCTGACCAATTATTTCGCCGGCGCCCTGCAGATGCCCTATCGCGGCTTTCTCGAAGCCGCCGAGGCGCTCGGCTACGACCTTGACGAACTCGCCTATCGCTTCACCGCCTCGCTGGAACAGGTCGGACACCGCCTCTCGACCATGCAGCGCCCCAAGGCGCGCGGCGTGCCATTCTTCTTCGCCCGGCTCGATGCCGCCGGCACCATCACCAAGCGCCATTCCGCCGCGCCGCTGCAATTTGCCCGCTTCGGCGGCGCCTGCCCCCTGTGGAACGTCCATTCCGCCTTCGAACACCGCGGCCGCATCCTTCGCCAGCGCGCCGAAACGCCGGACGGCCGCCGCTACCTGTTTCTGGCCTGGTCGGAGGAAAAGCGTCTCGGTGGCTATCGCGGCCCGATCAGGCGCTACGCCTATACGCTCGGCTGCGAAATCGCGCAGGCATCACGGCTGGTCTATGCCACCGATCTCGATCTCGCAGGGGTGGAAGCCTTCGATCCGATCGGCATATCCTGTCGCATCTGCGAACGCCCGCACTGCCCGCAGCGCTCGGTGCCGCCGTTGACCGCAGGCATCGCCGTGCCCGAAGGACGCCGCGCCGTCGTTCCCTATGAGATAAAGTAGGTCAGTACCGGACGGCCTTGAGGCTCGCGGCGTAGGTGAGGCCATAGCCCATGCCAATGCCCGCATTGTAGCCGAGCACCGCCAGAAAAACCGACGGCAACAGCCCGGCCGGATCGATCGAACCGGACAGGATCGCTGCCGACATGGCGCCGGCAAGCAGCCAGGCACCGAACAGCACGCCCATCAAGCTGCCGCGCGATGCGGGGACAATTCCGAAAGCCATTGCTACAAGGAGCAGCGACATAAATCGCCTCCTAAAAAACTCGATAGCCAAGCCTAGACGGCCCGCTTTAACCAATTGCTAAATTCTTCACTCGAACGCCGATGATTCGCCGCAGGTACTGGCGGCAGGTCGGCGAACCAGGCGCCGACCACGACAATCCGATCTCATTAGTACACTTTTCTCGTCGCTGCCTTTTGATTTGGCGCAAGCCAGCGCGTATTGGCGCGCAAGGCAGGCCGCAACCACCATGACGCCGCGCCCGCGAGTCGAGCCGGCGGCGCGACTGCAGATTCCAAGGATGCGATCACCAAGACATGGAGTGGTGTCGCGATGTGGCTTGAACGCGTTTCTGGCTAATGCAGGATTTGGCTGAGGAACAGCTTGGTGCGCTCGTGCTGCGGATTGTGGAAGAACTTTTCCGGCTCGTTCTGCTCGACGATCTGGCCCTGGTCCATGAAGATGACGCGGTTGGCCACCTGGCGGGCGAAACCCATTTCGTGGGAGACGACCAGCATGGTCATGCCGTCCTCGGCCAGCTTGACCATAACGTCGAGCACTTCCTTGATCATTTCCGGATCGAGCGCCGAGGTCGGCTCGTCGAACAGCATGATCTTGGGGTTCATGCACAAGGACCGGGCGATGGCGACGCGCTGTTGCTGGCCGCCGGAGAGCTGGCCGGGGAACTTGTTGGCCTGCTCCGGGATCTTGACGGTTTCGAGATAGTGCATGGCCGTTTTCTCGGCCTCGGCCTTGGGGGTGCCTCTCACCCAGATCGGCGCCAGCGTGCAGTTCTGCAGGATGGTCAGGTGCGGGAACAGGTTGAAGTGCTGGAACACCATGCCGACTTCACGCCGGACCTCGTCGACCGCCTTGAGGTCGCCGGTCAGTTCGATGCCGTCGACGATGATCTGGCCTTCCTGATGCTCCTCGAGCCGGTTGATGCAGCGGATCAGCGTCGACTTGCCCGAGCCCGACGGCCCGGCGATGACGATGCGCTCGCCCTTCATCACCTTGAGGTTGATGTCCCTCAGGACGTGGAAATCGCCGAACCATTTGTGCATGTCGACGATCTCGATCGCCACTTCGGTTTCCGAGGCGACCATCTTGGTGCGGTCGTTCTTTTGCGGAGCGGCGTCGGGAGTAAGGGTGTCGTTGCTCATGCGAGTTACCTTTTGTGTCCGGTGTGGAGCCGGTTTTCCATGAAGATGGAATAGCGCGACATGGAAAAGCAGAAAATCCAGAACACCGCCGCCGCGAAGATATAGCCGGTGATGGCCTGGGTCGGCGCCGTCCAGTCGAGATCGGCGGTCGAGGACTGCACCGTCTTCAACAGGTCGAAAATGCCGATGATCGAGACCAGCGAGGTGTCCTTGAACAGAGCGATGAAGGTGTTGACGATGCCCGGGATGACGTGCTTCAGCGCCTGCGGCAGGATGATGAAGAACATCGACTTCCAGTAGTTGAGCCCGAGAGAGGACGCCGCCTCGTACTGGCCGCGCGGCAGCGCCTGCAACCCGCCGCGCACCACCTCGGCCATATAGGCCGAGTTGAACAGGGCGATGCCGACCAGGGCGCTGAGCAGCTTGTCGATCGTTACGCCCGAAGGCATGAACAAGGGCAGCATGACCGAGGCCATGAACAACACGGTGATCAGCGGCACGGCGCGCCACAATTCAATGAACCCGGTCGATAGATACTTGATCGCCGGAAGCCTGGATTGACGTCCCAGCGCGAGAAGAATGCCGAGCGGCAGCGATGTGACGATACCCACCAGCCCGATGATCAGCGTGATGGTCAACCCGCCCCATTTTTCGGTCGGCACCTTCTCGAGACCGAACGCACCGCCGGCCAGAAGATAGAAGACCACCACCGGGTAAACGATGAAGAACAGGGCTGCATTGACGACCTTGAACGGCGCCGACGGCCACAACAGCGGAACGACCAGCGCAAGGCCGATGAAGAACACAAGGTTCACGCGCCACTGCGCCATAAACTCCGCGAAAAGGCCCGCCTGCTCCTTCCAATAGGGATCGGCAGGGAAAAAGCCGTAAAGGAAGAAATCCAGGCGTGCCCAGACATAGGCCCAGCAGGCGCCGACATTTGCCGCGCGACATGCGTCGCCGTTCTCGGCAGCGAAAACCGCATCGCCGATCAAGAAGTTATAGAGGTTGGGAAGCGCCCAGACGAGAAAAGCGATCCCCAACAGGGTTAGGACCGTATCTCCTACGGTGGCGAACAGATGCCTGCGCAACCACACGACAAGTCCGAGATTGGACATCGGCGCAGGGCGCGCCGGCTCGAATTTCGTACGGACGTAGGCGAGATCTTGCGTGTTCATTGGCTGATCACCGTTCCACCAGCGCAATGCGCCTGTTGTACCAATTCATGAAGGATGAAGTCGCCAGTGAGAGAGTGAGATAGACCAGCATCGTGATAAACACGACCTCGATGGCCCGCCCGGTCTGGTTGAGCGTCGTGTTCATGAACACGCTGACCAGATCCGGATAGCCGATGGCGATGGCTAGCGAGGAGTTCTTGGTGAGGTTGAGATACTGGCTCGCAAGCGGTGGAATGATGACGCGCATGGCCTGCGGGATGATGACCAGCCGCAGACGGTCGCCGTCCCTGAGGCCGAGCGCCTGCGCTGCCTCGGTCTGGCCGTAGCTGACCGACTGGATGCCGGCGCGCACGATCTCGGAAATGAAAGTGGCGGTATAGAAAATGAGGCCGAGGCAAAGCGCCACCAGTTCGGGCGGCAACCCGATGCCGCCGGCATAGTTGAAGCCCTTGAGGACCGGCAGGTCGACGGACAGGTGGGTGCCCGAAATGAGCCCAGCCACGAGCGGCAGAACGACGAGAACGCCGAGCGCAGTCCAGAACACCGGGAAACGCTGGCCTGTCGCCTCAAGTCTTTTGTGCGCCCAGCGCTGCAGCACGACGATGGCGACGATTGACAGCGCCAGCGCCCCCCAGACCCAGGCGAATTGCGCGTCGGTCACCACCTTTGGCAGGTAGAGCCCGCGCTGGTTGAGCACGACGCCATCAAGAAAGATGAAGCTCTGGCGCACGCCCGGCATGGATTTCAGAACGGCAAAATACCAGAACACCAGTTGCAGCAGCAGCGGCACGTTGCGCAGCGTCTCGACATAGATCAGCGCCAAGCGCGAGATGATGAAGTTGTTCGAGAGGCGCGCAATGCCGACCATGAAGCCGAGCAGCGAAGCGAAAAATACGCCGATCACGGCGACCAACATCGTGTTCAGGATGCCGACGAGGAAGGCTGTTCCGTAGGTCGAAGCGCGCGAATAGGGGATCAGCGAAAACTGGATGTCGAATCCGGACGTGAACCAGAAAAAGTCGAATCCGGTCGTCTTGTTCTGTCTTGCCAGATTGGCCGCGGTGTTATCGGCGATGAACCAGACGAACGCGGCAACGATGACGACTGTCAGCAGCTGATAGAGCCGCCCCCTGACAACCGGATCGTTCAGAAAGGACGAGCGCTGAGGCTCGTGTCGTGAGGTGTCTTGAACCGCCATTGTGTCTCCGTTCCGGCAGCCAGAATTCGGACAGCCCGGCGCGCCCATGCGCGCTCCGAAACACGGAGTCCGGCGCCCAGTTTGGGCGCCGGACGCAACACGATGACTAGCGGATCGGCGGGGCGTACTGGATGCCGCCCTTGGTCCACAGCGCATTCACGCCGCGCTCCAGGCCCATGGCCGTGTCCGGGCCGACATTGGCGTCGAACATTTCGGCATAGTTGCCGATGAGCTTAATGATGTTATAGGCCCAGTCCTTGTCCAGACC
Organism: Alphaproteobacteria bacterium; assembly: GCA_018818925.1. GTDB lineage: Bacteria > Pseudomonadota > Alphaproteobacteria > Rhizobiales > Devosiaceae > JAHJQZ01. Next base: position 39,124 of record JAHJQZ010000008.1, on the reverse strand, counting down.
GAGCGGGGTGCCGAAGTCGCCTTCGACGCCGAGCAGGCGCTTGATCGACGGATTCTCGGACGACAGCATTTCGTCGACATTGGCGGAGGTCACGCCCAGTTCCTCGGCTTCGAGGATGGCGAAATAGACCCAGCGCGAGATGTTGAACCAGTTGTCGTCGCCCTGGCGGACGGACGGGCCAAGCGGCTCCTTGGAGATGATTTCGGGCAGGATCACGTAGTCGCCCGGATTGGCGAAACGGGTGCGGTCAGCGGCCAGACCCGAAGCGTCAGTGGTGTAGGCGTCGCAGCGGCCGCCTTCGAAAGCCGCGATGACTTCCGGACGGCCGGCGAACACGACCGGGGTGTATTCAATGGCGTTGGCCGAGAAGTAGTCGGCCATGTTGAGCTCGGTGGTCGTGCCGGCCTGCACGCAGACATTGGCGCCGGCAAGATCCTTGACCGAGGACACGCCAAGGTCCTTGCGCACCATGAAGCCCTGGCCGTCATAGAACATGACGCCGGTGAAATCGATGCCGAGCGTGGTGTCGCGGCTCATTGTCCAGGTAGTTGTGCGGGAAAGGACATCGATCTTGCCCGAAGACAGCGCCAAGAAGCGCTCGCCGGTGTTCAAGGCAGTGTAATGAACCGCATCCGCGTCGTTGAAGATTGCAGCGGCCATGGCGCGGCAGTAGTCGACTTCGATGCCGGACCATTCATTGTTGGCATCAGGAATCGAAAAGCCGGCGACGCCTTCGGTAACGCCGCAATCCAAGTAGCCCTTGGCCTTCACGTCTTCCAGAGTACCGGCCGAGGCGGCGGTGATGCTCAGCCCGAGCGCCAGTGCCGCAGTGGTGAGAATTGTTTTGGTATGCATGAGTTTGCCCTTTGTTCCAAACCTGATTTTTTCCGGAAGTGCTTTCACATGAGCTCCGGAAGTGCACCTGCGCTTTTGCGCATGGTGGCGCTGACAGCATCGAAGCCTATTACTTGTCACTTGGTCAAGACTGCTGTTCCGTTGAGCAGGCTCAGCGGCAAGAAATCTGCATGCGCGGCTACAATTCGCCGGAATCGCGACCTCTGGCCGCAGCCGGGCGGCATTTGGGGTGCAAAGACCTTGCTCTCGCGCGACGATTCCGGTCTCTGGACAGAGTGCGGCGACGCATGCTCTCACCTCGGGCACCCGCCCAAAGTCTCGAAATGGCAAACCAAGTGACCCATTCGTCCGAAAAGCCCGAAACCATCCTCACCCATGGCGGGCGCAACCCCGCCGACCATTTCGGCTTCGTCAACACTCCGGTCTATCGCGGCTCGACGGTGCTGTTCCCGACACTCGACGCCATCGAGGGGCGAACCCAGCCCTATGGCTACGGCCGCACCGGCAATCCGAGCACCACCGATGTCGAAGCCGTGGTCACCGCCCTCGAGGGCGCCGCCGGCACAAGGCTCGCTCCCTCCGGGCTCTCGGCCATCACCACGGCCCTTATGTCCGTTGTCGGGTCGGGAGACGATATCCTCGTCACCGACAGCGCCTATGAACCGACGCGAAATGTCTGCAATACCGTGCTCGGGCGCATGGGCGTTTCGACACGCTATTACGACCCGCGCATCGGCGCCGGCATCGCCGACCTGATCGGCCCCGACACCAAAGCGGTCTTTGTCGAAAGCCCCGGCTCGCTGACCTTCGAAATCCAGGACCTGCCCGCCATAGCGGATGCGGCCCACAAGGTTGGCGCCAAGGTGCTGATCGACAATTCCTGGGCCACCCCGCTCTACTTCAAGCCGCTCGAGCTCGGGGCGGACATGGTCATCCATGCCGGCACCAAGATGTTCGTCGGCCATTCCGATGCCATGTCGGGCACGATCTCGGCCAATGCGGCAACCTTCGAGCAACTGGCGGCAACGCATCGGGCCATGGGCATCTGTGCCGCCCCGGACGAGGCCTATCTGATCGCCCGCGGATTGCGCACCCTGTCGATCCGCATGCAAGAGCACCGCCGCCGCGCCCTCGACATCGCGTCCTGGCTCGAGGGGCAGGATGGCGTCGCTGCGGTTCTGCATCCAGCGCTCGAAAGCCACCCGGACAACGCCTTGTTCAGACGGGATTTTTCCGGATCCGGCAGCCTGTTTTCCGTGCTGCTCGAACCGGCGCCGCGCGAGGCCGTCGCGGCGCTGGTCGACAATATGCGCGTGTTCGGCATGGGCTATTCCTGGGGCGGCTACGAAAGCCTGATCCTGCCCACCAAGCCGGGGCGCGTCCGCACCGCCGTGCCGTGGGTTGCGGAGGGGAACCTCTTGCGCCTACATATCGGCTTCGAGGATGTCGACGACCTCAAGGCCGATCTGTCGGACGGGCTCGAACGCTACCGCGCCGCGCGCGCTGGATGATCCGACCCGCCTGACGGCCAAGCACCGGTACAAAGCGGTCGCGCCAGCCGGATGCCGGCGGCGCCGGTGCGAACACCCAGCCCCTTTGCCGCCAGAAGGCGCCGACCGCCCAGGCGCCGAACAGGCCGAGCGCCACCCCGAAGACCATGTCGGAGGTGAAATGCATGCCGATGGCGACGCGCGAAAAGGCGATCAACACGGCCGGAACGAACACCCACCACGCCGCCCGCCCGAACAGCATGACCATGGCCAGGGCAAAAGCCAGCGAGGTCGTGGCGTGGCCCGAGGGAAAGGACTGGAAGTCCCAGCGCATCGGCTGGAAGAAGGAAAACGAGAAAACGCCTTCGGTGTCGAGCCAGACCGGCCGCGCCCGACCGAACAGCCGCTTGAGGATCGCCGAAATGAGGCCCGGCAGGCCGACGGCGGCAAAGGTGAACCCCGAAACGGCGCTCAGCCCCCTGAGGCCCCAGCGCCACCAGTAGCGCCGGACGAGGGCCCCGCCGACAAGTCCGCCGAGCCACAGGATCAGCGCCGGCACCAGGACGACCGCCCCTTCGCCGAATTCGGTCAGCCACGCAAAGAAGCGGAGCTCGCCTTCCGGCCAGTTCGCCAGCGTCACCGCGACGCGATGATCGAACAACAGGATCGTGCCGAAGAACACAACGACAAGCCCAATCGCCACCGCCGGCCAGCGTCGCGCCAAAACGCCGGGCCTTGCTTCGTGTTTCGTGCCTGTCGACATGTTGCCCCTTCTCGCCGGACTGGGGCGTGGCTAACACGGCTTGCCCTCATCAACAAGAATCTGTAATCGAGAGCGACCAGCCGAACGGCCCGGGGCATAGCTCAGTCTGGTAGAGCACTGGTTTTGGGAACCAGGGGTCGCAAGTTCGAATCTTGTTGCCCCGACCAACGGCGCCAGTCCCGAGATCCGCCGCCGGCAAACCTCGGGACAATGGGCGAGCACGAGAGTTCAGCATCATGACGGCACGCATTTTCCGACCCGCTGCCAATGCCATGCAGTCGGGGCGCGGCAAGTCGAAAAACTGGATTCTCGAATTCGAAGCCGAGGAGCCGCGCCGCATCGAGCCGCTGATGGGCTATACCTCCTCGGGCGACATGCGCCAGCAGGTCCGCCTCAGCTTCGAGACGCTGGACGCGGCCGAGGCCTATGCCCGCCGCGAGGGACTGGCCTATATGGTGCAGAAGCCGCATGACCGCTCGCCCAAGCGCGTCGCCTATCCCGACAATTTCCGCCACGACCGTAAGCAGCCCTGGACGCATTAACAGCCTGATCCGGCTGTATTTTCATCGCATCCGCGCCATCGCGTCCGCGATGGCCTGCGACATTCCGCCGCATATTCATCGTCTTTTTACGATAGAACTGGCGCCGCGCCGCGCCTAGGTATCGAGCCAATGCATGGGCAGCCTCGCCCCAACCTCAATCCCGGAGCAGCGCTTCATGACCAACATCACCATTCTCGGCTCGGGCTTCGGCGCCCTTACGACCGTGCGCGAATTGCGCAAGCGCGGCATAGGCGCAGAGATCACATTGATCTCGCCGAGGACCGAACTGCACTACCTGCCCTCCTCGATCTGGATTCCGGCCAAGCTCCGCAAGGCCGAGAACCTCAAAATTCCCCTCGGTCCGTTCTTTGCGAAAAACAAGGTCAATTTCGTCCAGGCCTCCGTCACCGGCCTCAGGAACAAGGGCCGCACCATCGTTACCGACAAGGGCGAGTTCGAGAACGATCACCTCGTCATCGCCACCGGCGGACGCTTTCTCAAAAAGCTGCCCGGCATCGAGAATGCCCTGACCATCTGCGAGGGCCTCGAGGTCGGCACAAAGATCGACCGGCGGCTGAGCGACATGCAGGGCGGCACAATCGCATTCGGCTTTGCCACCAACCCCAATGAACAGGGCGCCATCCGCGGCGGCCCGATGTTCGAACTGCTGTTCATCATCGACGCCCATCTGCGCAAAACCGGCCGGCGCGACGCGTTCAAGCTGGTTTTCTTCTCGCCCGCCCCGCGCCCCGGCATCCGCCTCGGCGAAAAGGCCGTCGACAGGATTCTCGCCAACATGAAAAAGCGCGGCATCGATACCTATCTCGGGTCCAAGCTGATGCGTTTCGAAGCCGACAAAGTCGTGACCGAAGCCGCCGAGATCTCCGCCGACATGATCCTGTTCATGCCGGGCATGACCGGGCCGGCCTGGGCCGCCGAAACCGGCCTGCCGCTGTCGCCGGGCGGCATGATCGCCGCCGACGAGACCTGTGCCGTCGCCGGTCATCCGAACGTCTGGGTCGTCGGCGACGCCGGCTCCTATCCCGGCCCGGACTGGCTGGCCAAGCAGGCGCACCAGGCCGACCTGCAAGCCGTGGCCGTGGCCGAAAACATCCTGTCGGTCCTTGACGACAAGCCGGCGACGCGGCGCTTCAAGCCGGAACTGATCTGCATCGTCGACACGCTCGACACCGGCATCGTGGTCTATCGCAGCGAAAGGCACAGCATCGTCACTCCGGCTTCCAAGCTGTTCCACTGGCTCAAGCGCGCATTCGAGCATCACTACCTCGGCGCCTATCGCTAGCCCGGCCGAATTCGTAGCGGGAAGCGGCGAATTGCGCCGGCTTTCCGCCTCAACTGCGCCCTAATTGCAGTCAAGAGCACACGTTGGGCAATCACGGGGCAACGACGTGCGGGCATTCCCACCGAATAGACTGGCGGCGGTTCTCTTCGCCTCGGCGCTGATTTCGGGCTGCTCGGGCCTGCCGATGGCGGCCGGTTTTGTGGCGCCGGTCGCCGACGCGCCCGCGCCGGCGCCCTTCCGCGATTTCGGCGTCGCGGCGCCAAAGCCCGGCTATGTGCCCGCCTTTGTGCTGACCTATGCCGAAGCCGTCGGCCCGACCGACGATGTCGAACACCTGATGGCCTATTACGCCGAAGTCTATAACGTGCCCCTCAGCCTTGTCCGCCATGTCGCGGCGCGCGAGAGCGGCTTCAACCCGGCGGCGCGCAACGGCCCCTATTGGGGCATGATGCAGATCCTGCCGGCCACGGCCCGCTCCATGGGCTACAAGGGCACGCCCGAAGGCCTGCTCGATGCCGACACCAACCTCAAATACGCCGTCAAATACCTCGCCGGCGCCTATGTCGTGGCCGGCGGCAACGAAAAGCGCGCCGACCGGCTCTACCGTTCCGGCTATTATTTCGAGGCCAAGCGCCTGGGGCTGCTGGAGGAATCCGGGCTGCGCTAAGGCGCCTCCGCTGAATGCGGCCGGTCACGCAGCATCAAGAAAGAAGCCGGCACCAGCCAGACCACGAAGAATGGCTGCAAGACACAGGCCGTCCAGCCGACCGGCGAAAACGGGCCGCTTTCGACCACGGCCGTCATCCAGATCAGCATTTGCGCCAGCGCCGCGACAAGCGACAGCATGCCGAACCAGACCGGCATCTGCCGATCGACAAGGATTCCGGCGCCAGTCGCCCCAAGAAATGCCGCGCCGACAATGCCGGACAGGGTCAGCATGGCCGTCGCCGACGATATGGCGCCCATAGAAAGGGGCATATCGGATGTCGTCGCCAGTGTGAAACCGACCTGCAGGCATTGCGCAGCGATCTGCAGCCCTAGCCAGATTATGCCTGCCCCGAAAGCGGCATCGCCGAAAAATGTCGATCCCTCCGACCGCGCAATGCGGGTCTTGAGGCCGGCGATCAGGAACATGAGTAGCGCGGGACTGAGCGAAAAGGCTACCGACTGCCGGAGCAGCATGTCCTTGTGGTCGAGCACGAACTGGCTGAGCACGGCAGCGTCGCGCGTATCCGGAAACCCGGCTTCGAACAAGACGCCAACCACACTTGCTGCCAGCGCCAACAGGCCGGCTGCGCCGGCAATTCGAGATGTCGCTACACCGGCCAAGTCCGCCTCCCACGATGAAGTCCGACAAGTACTGCCGTACCAAATAGGCGGTTGTCGGCAGGTTCAAAGGCGCTGCGACTTTTCGCCCTGTTATCGGACCGGACAAGCAATGCACTCGTCGCCATCGACGGCAACTGGAGCTGCCGCGAAAAACGGGATGTCGGCCTTCACGGGTTCCGCTCAGAAAAGACTCGGCGTGAGCCGGGCCTTCGGATGTTGCGGACCTTATGCTCAGACCTCCCCGAGCCGTGTCCACCGGCTGTCGTTCTTGGACGACGTGATGGCTGCGGCGATGAACTGCACGCCCTCGATGCCGTCGGCGAGACCGGGCAGCAGCGCATTGTCGGCGCCGGTGCGAATGACCCTGGCGAACTCGGCGTAAAGCGTCGCGAAGGCTTCGAGATAGCCTTCGGGGTGACCGGCCGGAATGCGGATGCCGGCGCCGTCCGCCCCCTTGGCGCCGATCGGCATGGCGCCGCCGCGCGTCATCAGCTGGCGCGGTTCGCCGAACGGGCAGAACCACATCTTGTTCGGCTCGATCTGCATCCATTCCACGCCGCCCTTGTCGCCATAGATGCGGATCGACGGGCCGTTCTCGTTGCCCGGTGCCACCTGGCTGGCCCAGAGCATGCCCTTGGCGCCGCCCTTGAACCTGAGCATGATGTGGACATTGTCATCGACCTGGCGGCCAGCGACGAAGCTGTCGAGATCGGCGCTCAGCGCCTCGAGTTCGAGCCCGGTCATGAAACGCGCCAGATTGTAGGCGTGCGTACCAATATCGCCGATGCAGCCGCCAGCCCCGGAGCGCTTGGGATCGGTGCGCCAATCGGCCTGCTTGTTGTGGACCTCGACGGTCAGCCAATCCTGCGGATACTCGACCTGCACGACGCGGAGCGTGCCGAGCCGGCCCTCGGCGATCATCTGCCTTGCCTGCCGCACCAGCGGATAGCCGGTATAATTGTGCGTCAAAAGGAATTTGGCGCCATTCCTTGGCTTTACTGCGGCGAGCTCGCGCGCCGATTCAAGCGTGTTCGACAGCGGCTTGTCGCAGATCACATGGATGCCGGCTTCGAGGAACGCCCTGGCCGGCCCGACATGCATGTGGTTCGGCGTGACGATCGCCACCGCCTCGATGCCGTCGGCGCGGGCGGCTTCCGTCCTCGCCATTTCGTTGTAGTCGGCATAGGCCCGGTCTGGCGCGATGCCGAGAGCGGCCGCCGAGCTTTTGGCATTGTCCGGGTTCGCCGACAGCGCCCCGGCCACCAGTTCGTAGTCGCCGTCGAGCCGCGCCGCGATCCGATGCACCGCGCCGATGAAGGCGCCGGAACCGCCGCCGACCATGCCGAGGCGGATGCGCCTCGATCCATGTTCCGCCATTCTTGTCTCTCCCTCTTCTCGCGGGCTTCAGACCCGCATGTCCTCGTCATTGCGAGGAGCGTTTGCGACGAAGCAATCCAGAAGGCAGCCAGCTCAGTGATTGCAGCTTTCTGGATTGCCGCGCGCCCGCCGGGCGCTCGCAATGACGCCCGGCAGGGTCGCCGATCCAGCTTGCTAGCTCAGCCCGAGCATCTTGCGGTTGGCCGCGACGTCGGTGCCGGCACCGGCGAAATCGTCGAAGGCCTTTTCGGTGACCCGGATGATGTGGTTCTTGATGAACTCGGCCCCCTCGCGGGCGCCGTCCTCGGGATGCTTGAGGCAGCATTCCCATTCCAGAACCGCCCAGCCGGCGAAATCGTTGGCGGCCATCTTGGAGAAGATGCCGGCGAAATCGACCTGGCCGTCGCCGAGCGAACGGAACCGCCCCGCCCGGTCGACCCAGGACTGGTAGCCGCCATAGACGCCCTGCCGTCCGGTCGGATTGAACTCGGCATCCTTGACGTGGAACATCTTGATCCGGTCCTTGTAGATGTCGAGATAGTCAAGATAATCAAGGCATTGCAGCACGAAATGGCTCGGATCGTACAAGATGTTGGCGCGACTGTGGCCCTTCACGCGATCAAGGAACATCTCGTAGGAAACACCGTCGTGCAGGTCTTCGCCGGGATGGATCTCGTAGCAGACGTCGACGCCGAATTCGTCGAACTTGTTAAGGATCGGCGTCCAGCGCCGCGCCAGCTCGTCGAAGGCTTCCTCGACCAGGCCCGCCGGCCGCTGCGGCCACGGATACATATAGGGCCAGGCGAGCGCGCCCGAAAAGGTCGCGTGCTCGGTCAGGCCGAGGCGCTGGGAGGCCTTGCCGGCCTTGATGACCTGATCGACGGCCCATTCCTGCCGTGCCTTGGCATTGCCCCGGACCTCCGGCGCCGCGAAACCGTCAAAGGCCGTGTCATAGGCCGGATGCACGGCCACGAGCTGGCCCTGCAGATGGGTGGAGAGTTCGGTGATCTGAAGTCCGTGCCTGGCCGCTATGCCCTTGAGCTCGTCGCAATAGGTCTGCGACTCGGCCGCCTTGCCCAGATCGATGAGACGACCGTCCCAGCTCGGTATTTGCACGCCCTTGTAGCCAAGGCTCCCGGCCCACTTGCAGATGGCGTCGAAGGAATTGAAGGGAGCCGCGTCGCCCGCGAACTGGGCGAGAAAAATGGCGGGGCCTTTGATTGTTTTCATCTGATCCTCCCTGTGAGGCATGATTGCACGTCCGCCGTCGAACGCACTTCCTCTTGTCCGATTTCTATCAATGGAAACGGGCGCTGTAAACGTTTACATCGTCGGCCAGCATCAATTTTGCACCGAGGTTTCGGTCGCGGCGCCTGGGCCAAAACCGGCGGCGCACCGGCCTTGGCGTCATGAAAAACCGGGGCCGCGCAAGCACGGCCCCGGCTGTGACTGTGGCGCTCTGACGCGGCGTTCGCGCCTATTTTAGCAATGCCCGCGCCGCGTCGGGCGACAGCGGCATCGGTCGTTCGCAGGTGGTCGTCAGGTCGACGACGCTGCCGGTCTCAGCCGCCCTGAGGATCGAGGTCATGACATCGATGACGTGCAGCGCCATCTCGAACGAACAGCGCTGCGCCCTGCCCTCGGCAATGGCCTGCACCATGTCGGCGAAGCCGGCGGAGCGGTAATTGGCAATCGCGGGCTGGCCGTTCGGGCGTTCCTGGTTGGGCACGCCGAGCGGATGGCTCCACGGCGCCACGATTTCCCGTTTGCCGTCGGGATCGACCGTGATCACGTCGCCGCCGAAGAAATTCGGATCGGGCACGAAGATCGCCCCTCCGGTGCCGTAGAGTTCCATCGGTGCGTGGTCGTGACCGTAGACGTCCCAGCTCGCCCCGAGCGTGATCACCGCGCCCGAATGGAACTCCATCACGGCATGGATATTGGTCGGGATCATCACCGGCACCTTTTCGCCGGTGCGCGCGCCGGCGGCGATCGTCCGCTGCTTGCGCGCCGCATTGGCGAAGGCAGCCACCCGCTTCACCGGCCCAACCAGATTGATCAGGTTGGTAATGTAGTACGGCCCCATGTCGAGGATCGGACCGCCGCCTGGCCGGAAGAAAAAGTCCGGATTGGGATGCCAGTGCTCCATGCCCTTGCCCATGACATGGGCCGTGCCGGAGGTGATCCGGCCGAGCGCGCCGGCATCGATCAGCGCCCGCGCCTTCTGGTGGGCGCCGCCGAGAAAGGTGTCCGGAGCGCTGCCGATCCTGAGATTGCGTTCCCGCGCGATTTTTTGCAGATCGAGCCCGTCCTCGAGCGTCAGCACCATCGGCTTTTCCGAATAGGCATGCTTGCCGGCCGACAGGATGCTCTTGGTGACGGCGTAATGGACCTCGGGAATGGTCAGATTGACGACGACACCGATTTCCGGATTGGCGAGCAGATCGTCGACGCCCTGCGCCCGGACGCCGTATTCCTCGGCGCGCACCCTGGCCGCCTCCGGCGCGATGTCGGCCACCGCGCGCACCTCGATACCCTTGAACAGCGGCGCGAGCCGGAGATAGCTCGTCGAGATGTTGCCGCAGCCGATAATTCCAACGCCTGTGATCGTGCTCATCTTTCAGTCCTCCAGCGACCGGCAGAACTGGATCGAGCGCCGGGCGAAGCGTTCGACGTCGTTCGGATTGTCGTGTTCCATGACGAAAAGCTCGGCCCTGGTTTCCGAGCGGACAAAGCCCATGACGGTCTTCCAGTCGATCACCCCCTGCCCGACATCGGCCCAGCCGTCCTCGTCGGCGCATTGGCCTTCCGGCGCGATGTCCTTGACGTGGATGGCGGCGACGCGGGGGGCGTAGCGCTGTAGCCAGGCGATGGGATCGTGGCGGCCGCGCACCACCCAGGCGACGTCGCATTCCCAGATCAGGGCCGGCGCCGTGTCGAGGATGATTTCGAGCGGCAGTCTGCCGGTCTCGGTGGGTAGGAACTCGAAGGCATGATTATGCCAGCCGAACGCAAAGCCGGCCTTGCGATAGGTCTCGGCCAACCCGGCGAGGGTCTCTGCCAGCGCCACCCAGCCGGCCTCGGCCTGCGCGCGCTGATCCTGCGGTATCGCCGGGCAGATCAGCGTCGTGATGCCGAGCGTTTCGGCGGTCTTCATCGCCGTGTCGGTATCCTTGAGCATGTCGAGGCCGAAATGGCCGCTCGGCATGGTCAGCCCACTCGCCTTGAGGGCCTCGGCAAGGGATTCCGGCTCGCCGAACAAGCCGCCGAAGCCTTCGGTCTGGGTATAGCCGAGCGATTTGAGCCTGGGCAGGATGGCGGTGACCGGCGGAAAGTTTCGCGCGCAGTAGAGCTGGAAGGAATAGTCCATATCAGTTCGACCTCCTTGAATCGGCAGCAAAAGCTGCTTTATCGATAATACCCTGGCGACGCCACGGGAGCTTTTCGGGCGGAACGCCCATGGCGAGGGCAAACGGAATGACGCCGTTGTTCACCGGCCGTCCTCGAGGTGAACGATTCCGGCGCCGCAAGCACGCCGCCGCGCCAACACCTGAAGCTGCCCGGCAACGCATGGCCAAGCAAGGAACGCATCCGTCAGGCGGGCGGGACCAATGGCCAGTGCGAGAGCGGCGCGTATTCAGATCGAATCGCGTCGCCGCTCCATCTCTTTGTGGTCGCATCGTTTCCGCGCAAAACCGGTTCCCACTTTTGCGCACGATGCTCTAGAGGCGACTGCCGGTGGCTTCGTCGAAGATCGAGCCGCGGGCCGTGTCGAAGCCGATAAGCATCTTCTTGCCCGGCATCAGCTCGACCTCGGAGGCGCAGCGGAAGATCAGCGAATGACTGCCAAACCGCGTCCATCCGAGCGTATCGGAACCCATGGGTTCGACCAGATCGATTTCGATTTCGGCCGAAGTCGGCATGGCCTTGGCCTGATCCTCGAGCGCGATGTGCTCGGGGCGGATGCCGAGCACGACCTTGGTGCCATTGGCCGGCACGGCGCCGCCGAACTCGTATCCATGCACCGAGATCATGTCCTGGTCGACCTTGATGGCCTTGCCGCCGTTCTCGATGGTGCCGTTGAGAAAGTTCATGGTCGGCGAACCGATGAAGCCGGCAACGAACAGATTGACCGGCTTGTTGTAGATGTGGTGCGGCGTATCGAGCTGCTGGATGATGCCGTCCTTCATGATGGCGATCCGGTCGGCCAGGGTCATGGCCTCGATCTGGTCATGGGTGACGTAGATCATCGTGTTCTTCAGACGCTGGTGCAGGCGCTTGATCTCGACCCGCAGGTCCGACCGCAGCTTGGCGTCGAGATTGCTGAGCGGTTCGTCGAACAGGAAGACATCAACATCGCGCACCAGCGCCCGGCCGATGGCCACGCGCTGGCGTTGACCGCCCGACAGGGCCGCCGGCTTGCGCTTGAGAAGGGGTTCGATCTGAAGGATTTCCGAGGCACGCTTCACGCGGCGCTCGATATCGTCCTTCTTCATGCCGCTGACCCTGAGACCGAAGCTCAGATTGCGTTCGACCGTCATCTGCGGATAGAGCGCATAGGACTGGAACACCATGCCGATGCCGCGGTCCTTGGGCTGTTCCCAGGTGACGTTCTTGCCTTCGATGAAGATCTGTCCGTCGGTCACGTCGAGCAAACCGGCAACGCAATTGAGCAATGTCGACTTGCCGCAGCCGGAGGGTCCGAGCAGAACCAGGAATTCGCCGCGATTGATCTCGAGATCGAGATGTTCCAGGACCTTGACATTGCCGAAGCTGAGCGAAAGGTCGTTGATGACGACGCTGTTGTTTTGCATGAAGAAACTAGCCTTTCACTGCGCCCGCGGCGACACCACGCACGAAGAGCGGGCCGGACACGAAATAGACGATGAGCGGCACCAGGCCCGTCAGGATCGTTGCGGCCATGTTGACATTGTATTCAGGGCTGCCCTGCGCCGAATTGACGATGTTGTTGAGCTGCACGGTCATCGGGTTGTTCTGGAAGCCGGCGAAGACGACGCCGAACAGGAAGTCATTCCAGATGCCCGTGATCTGAAGGATCAACGCCACCACGAAAATCGGCAGGGACATGGGCAGCATGACCTCGAAATAGATGCGCCAGAATCCGGCTCCGTCGACGCGCGCCGCCTTGAACAGCTCTTCGGGCAGCGAAGCGAAGTAGTTGCGGAACAAAAGCGTCAGGATCGGCATGCCGAAGATCGTGTGGATGAGGATGATAGCCCAAAGCGAGCCGAAGATCTTCATCTGCGAGGTGAGCATCACCAGCGGGTAGAGCAGCACCTGGTAGGGAATGAACGAGCCAAAGATCAGCACGGTGAAGAAGATCTCCGATCCGCGGAACTTCCAGTTCACCAGGGCATAGCCGTTGACAGAGGCGATCAGGATGGAGGCGATGACGCTCGGAATGGTGATCTTGACCGAGTTCCAGAAGCCGGGGCTCAGCCCCTCGCACCTGAGGCCGGTGCAGGCGCCGGTCCAAGCCTTGACCCAGGCATCGAAACTCGGCTCGATCGGCAGCGCGAAGATGCTGCCGAAGCGGATCTCCGGCATCGGCTTCAGCGATGTCGTGATCATGACGTAGAGCGGAAACAGGTAGAAAAGGCACGCAACCGTCAGGATGGAATACATGATGACGCGCGGCGTCGTGAACCACGGTTTCGGCTTGGGGCCGCGCGGTGACGCTGTCGTGCCGGCGCGATCCGGCAATGTGCTCGATGCAGCAACGGTGTCGGTCATTGCGCGCGCCTCTTTCCGCCGAATTCAAGATAGGCCCAGGGGATGATGATGATGAGCACGGTTACCAGCATCATGGTCGATGCGGCCAGGCCCTGCCCGATGTTGTTGGCCATGAACATGTAGTCGTAGACATAGGTGGCCGGCACCTGCGAGGAGATGCCGGGCCCGCCCTTGGTGAGGGCGACGACAAGGTCATAGAGGCGCACGATGCCGGAGCCGACAATCACCACGGCGGTGACGATGACGCCGCGCATCATCGGCAGGACGATGAAGATGTAGGAACGCCAGGTCGGAATGCCGTCGACCCGTGCCGCCTTCCAGATTTCCTGGTCGACGCCTCTGAGCCCAGCCAGCATCAGGACCATGACAAAGCCCGTGCCCTGCCAGAGGCCGGCAATCAGCAGCGCGTAGATCACCATTTCGCTATTGGTGATCCAGTCGAACGTAAAACTCTCCCAGCCGAGATTGCGTATCGCCTTCTGCAATCCGAGCTCGGGATACATGATCCACTGCCACACGAGCCCGGTCACGATGAATGACAGGGCAAAGGGATAGAGCATGATGGTACGGAACACGCTTTCGAAGCGGATCTTCTGGTCGATGAGCACCGCGAGCACGAAGCCGATGACCATCGTGAAAACCAGCGAAAAGGAACCGTAAACCAGGAGGTTCTCGACCGAGACATTCCATCTCGATGTCTTGAACAGCCGCACATATTGGTCGAGGCCAACGAAATTGGTGTTCGGCAGCATCTTGGAACTGGTGAACGAGAAAAAAACCGTCCACAGCATGCCGCCCACGAAAACGACCAGAACGGTCAGGATCATCGGCAGGGCGGCGATCTTGGCGGAAATATTGCGGAAAACGTATTTCTGCAGCCAGCCCAGAACGCCTTTGGCCGGCGCACGACGCGCCACCACAACGTTGGCCATAAGTGGTCTCCATACCGTCTTACGATTTGGCCGGCCTGAACAGCAAGCCGGCCATTTCGATTTCTCGAGGACAACCAGGACGGGCACATGGCCCGTCCTGGAAGCTCACACTACTCGGCGCTGGCCAGAATGTCAGCATACCGGTTGATGTAGTCGTCCATCGTGATCGACTTGTCGTTGATGAACTCGATGGAGAGGTCCTGCATCTGGGCCTGGGTGTCGCTCGACAGGTTGAGGTCGCCCGTCGGCAGCAGGCCGTTGTCCAGAAGGGCAAGGGCCTTCTGCATGCACGGATTGGCCTTGGAGAGGTCGATGTCGGTACGGATCGGCATCGAACCCTTCTTCAGGTTGAAGGCGAGCTGGGCTTCAGGCGAGATCACGATCTTGGCCAGTTCGGTCTGAGCGTCGATCACAGCCTGATCGGTACCCTCGGGCAGCTTCGGGAAGAAGAAGGAGTCGCCGCCACCCGAAAGCTGGGTGCCGAGGCCGAGCGCCGGCAGGCACTCGTAGTTTTCGCCGGGCACGCCGCCGAGGACCTGAAGGTCGCCCTGCAGCCAGTCGCCGTGGATATTGCCGGCGGCTTCGCCCTTGACGAGCTGGACGCCAACATCGGCGAATTGCGGAACCATCTCGTCGGGGTTGATCACGGAGCGCAGGTCATCGAGGGCCTGGGCAAACCGGCGGAAGTCTTCGCCGCGCACGGCGTCGACGCTCTTTTCGCGCATGATCGCATTGACCAGATCCGCGCCACCGACATGGGCCTGGAGCACACCCGGAACGCCGGCGATCGGCCAACCGGAAGCAAGACCGAACTCGATAATGCCGGCTTCAGCCAGCTTCGGGAAGGACGCGACATATTCGTTCCAGTTGGTCGGAACGGGCTCGCCGATCTTTTCGTAGGCAGCCGTGGAGAGCCACAGCCAGTCCCAGGAGTGGATATTGATCGGGAAGCAGTAGATCTTGCCGTCATAGGTGCACGGATCGAGCAGGGACTTGTCGGCGTAGAAGTCCCAGATGCCGAGCTCTTCGGCGATCGGGGTCAGGTCGCGCATCAGGCCGGCCTGGATGAGTTCCTCGGCGTCGCGGCCGGTGTTCATCTGGGTGGCGCCGGGCGGGTTGCCGCCGATAATGCGGCTGATGATGACCGGATTGGCACCGGTGCCCGAGCCGGACAGCGCGCTGTCGACCCAGTTGTTACCGGTCTTCTCTTCGAAGATGCGGGCGAATTCGGCAATGGACGCGGATTCACCGGCAGACACCCACCAGTGGGTGACTTCCAGGTCGACGGCGTACGAAGCGGTGCCCGACATCAGCGTTGCCGCAAGCGCGGCAACCAAAGTTTTCTTCATGGTATTCCTCCCAAGCATCTGCCGTAACAGGGATTGTTGCGGCCGAATCGTCCGGCACCTCAGCGCTCGTGGCGTCGTCGAGGTGCCTTCGAAAGCGTGTAATCGATTACAAAGCCTTTTGACAAGGCGTCCTGCAATCGATTGCATGAGTTTCAGTCACTTGACGCGGCGCTGTCAAGGTGGATTCAGGCAGTATGACATACGTAACTCAGAAAAAACGCAAATCCGTTTTGGACAGCGAATAGAACCTGTTTTTCAAGATATTGGCCGGCAAAACACCGGCCAGGCCGACTCCGCAACGGCAAGGCCGAGCCGGTCCGGCCGGACCTGGCGGCCGCGCCTTGACCCTATGCCGCGCGGCGCAAGGGCGCACCCCGGCCGGCACAAGCCGCCGAAAGCCCGGCGGGCATCGCCTTTCCGGCGCGCCGGACGGTGCGGTTTTTGACCTCACGCACTGACAAAGCCATCATCATCGGCTATGGGAAACGAGCCGGCCCCGTAGCTCAGCTGGACAGAGCAGTAGCCTTCTAAGCTATTGGTCGCAGGTTCGAGTCCTGCCGGGGTCGCCAGTGATCGCAAGGAGGGTAAAATGCGCACGCGCCGTCTCGGAAAGACCGATTATCAGGTATCGGAAATCGGCCTCGGATGCTGGCAGCTCGGTGGGGACTTCGGCGAAGTCACCGACGCGGATTCAACGGAAATCCTCAAGACGGCAACCGGATTCGGCGTCACCTTCTGGGACACCGCCGATGTCTACGGCGCCGGCCTGAGCGAAAGCCGCATCGGCGCGGCCAGGCACAAGCCCAGGGGCCTGCATGTGGCGACCAAGGTCGGGCGCTCCGGCGAGCTGTTCCCCGACAAATACACCAAGGCCGGCATGCGCCGCAGCCTCGAGGGCTCGGCCACCCGGCTCGGCGTCGCGCGGCTCGATCTTGCCCAGCTTCATTGCGTGCCGCGCGCCCTTCTGGCCGACGGCGCCGTCTTCGACTGGATGGACGAGTTCAAGCGCGACGGCCTCGTCGCCCATTGGGGCGCCAGTGTCGAAACCGTCGAGGAAGGCCTGCTCTGCCTCGGCCATACCGGCCTGTCGACCCTGCAGATCATCTTCAACATCTTCCGCCAGGACGCGGTCGAAAAGCTACTGCCGCTCGCCGCCGAGGCCGATGTCGGCATCATCGTCCGTCTGCCCCTGGCCAGCGGGCTTTTGTCCGGCAAGTTCTCCGCCGACCACGTATTCGCCAAGGAAGACCATCGCCACTACAACCGCGACGGCCAGGCCTTCAATGTCGGCGAGACTTTCGCCGGCCTGCCCTTCGCCGAAGGCGTCCGCCTCGCCGACAAGGCCAAACGGATGCTGCCGGACGACCAGCCGCTGGCCGAATCGGCGCTCAGGTGGATTCTCGACCACGAACAGGTCTCGACCATCATCGCCGGCGTCACCAAGCCCTATCAGCTCGCCCAGAATGTCGGCGCCGCCAACCTGCCGCCGCTCGGCCCCGAACGCCACGCGGCCCTGTCGGCCTTCTACCGCAACGAGGTGCGCCCGCTGGTGCGCGGGGGGATTTAGTTCCGAAGGCTACAAAGCCGCCTTCGGCCTTTCCTCCCCGTGCCGGACGAGGGCGACGAGCAACAGACCGAGCAGGAGCCCATTGCACAGGTGCCAGCCGAAATGGGTCCCCATGGGCAGTGAGGAACACAGGGTTTGGTCGAGCGTTCGGAAGACGAGCGACAGCGCGAAGACGCCGGTGCCGGCCCAGACATAGGGTGCGGCGGCGTGGCGTTGCCGCCCCAGCAGAACAGCCAAGGCGATCAAGCCGATCACCGCCGGAATATATTGTTCGGACCCATTCAGCAGGGTTTCATTATTGTCCGTGCCCGCGGGCATCAGCCAGAACACCAGGCCGGCAACCACGGCGATGATGACCCCGATCCGCGCGACGCGAAGCCATGGCATGGCGAAAAAGTCATGCATCGCCACGAGCACATAGACAAAGACAAAGGTCCAGATCGGAACGATATCGGCGATGTCGCTCCAGCGGTTGGCGAAGGTGTGGAACAGAAATGAACCGATCCCGACCAGGGCCGCCAGCGCGATCAGACCGAGATTGGCCGGCCCGATGCGGCCCGCGCGCCAGGCGAAGTAGAACGCCACCGCCGCCGCGACCAGAAATGAGCCGTTCGACCATGCGTTGAGCGGCTCGGCCCAGAACTCCGGGCCAAGCCGTTCGCAGTAGATATCCATGGGCTGAAACCAGTCCATCGGCGCCTCCCCGGGATTGCGCCGGAACAATAGCGACGATTCCCATCCCGGAAAAGGCGACAGACAAGCGTCTGGAACGGACACCCGATTAAGGGAGCATCATACCGAACGCGTCGCAACTCCAGACAAGGCGCGAGCCGCCCCTCCCCCTCTTGACCTGTCTACGGCTTCACAGTCTAGCCCCGCCTCCTCTCATCCAACTGGCAGGGCAAAACCGTGAACCATTCGCCGTCGTTCAAAAATCTCGTCCTACTGGCCCAGGGCCAGTTCGTCACCTCCATCGGCAGCCGCGTCTTCGACGTCGCCATGCTCTTGTGGATCAAGCAGGTCAGTGATTCGGCGGCCCTGATGGGGCTGGCCATGCTGTTCTCGACCCTGCCGGCGACGCTGCTGGCGCCGTTCGGCGGCGCGCTGGCCGACCGGCTCGGACGGCTGCGCGTGATCATCGGTTCGGACCTGATCAGTGCCGGCATCGTCGGCGTCGTTCTGGTCGCCTTCCTCTCCCAATCCGACCCCGCCGTGGTCATCGCGGCGCTCTGCCTCGGCAATCTGGTGCTCGGCCTTTCCGGAGCGACGTTCGGACCGGCGGTTAACGCGTTGATCCCGACGCTGGTGCCCGAGAGCCGGCTCGAACGCGCCAACGCCGTGTTCCGCTTCAGCCAGACCGGCGGCGGCGCCATCGGCCAGGGCCTCGGCGGCCTCTTGTTCGCAACGATCGGCTTTGCCGGCACCATCGCCGTCAACGCCGTTTCCTTCGCCCTGTCGGCGCTGTCGGAAAGCTGGATCCGCCTGCCGGCCGACAAAACCGAAATCCGCCAGCCGGCGCCATTGCGCATTCGCGCCCTATGGACCGAGACGCTGGCGACGACACGGGCGCTGCTCAGCGTCAGGCGGACGCGCGCGCTGCTCGTGATGATCGCCGCCTTCCACCTGTGCTTTGCCAGCCTGCCGATCACCCTGCCTTATTACGTCGAGCGCGTGCTCGGACTCGATCCGGCCTGGTTCGGCCCGTTGATGGCGGCGCTTTCGATCGGCATCCTCATCGGCTTCGTCGTCGTCGGGCTGATGAAGCCGGCGCGCAACCGGCTCGGCCGCGCCGCGCTCTTCGCCTTTGCCGTCGCCCTGGTGTTCGGCTCGCTGGCCGTGGTGCCGTCGGTGCCCGTCGCCGCCCTGGCACTCGGCGGCATCGGCGCCGGCATCGGCATCATCATTGTCACGCTGATGACTGAATTGCAGGTCGTCGCGCCCGAGGCCGAGCGTGCCGCCGCCATGGGCGCGGCGCAGGCGGTGGGCGACAGCTCGATCCCCATCGGCATGGCGCTGTCCGGGCTTATGCTCGATGCGCTGATGCGGCTGGAGCTTCCGGCCGATCTGCCGATAAGATACTTTGTCGGCGCCGCTGCGACGCTCGCGGCCCTGGCGGCGCTGACGGGAGTGTGGGGAATGCGCAAGTAATGCTGACCGTCAGGCAACTGGCCCGGCGCTTCGGCCTGTCGCGCGCCACCCTGCTCTATTACGACCGCATCGGCCTGCTGCACCCGACGGCGCGCTCCCCGGCCGGCTACCGGCTCTACGACGCCGACGCCGAGGCCCGACTAGCCGACATCGCGCTCTACCGCAATGCCGGCCTGAGCCTTCAGGCGATGGCCGTCGTCCTCGACGGCCCGCGCACCGAAGAGGCCGGCATCCTCACCGCCCGCATGCGCGCCCTCGACACCGAGATCGGAAGGCTGCGCGCCCAACAACGCGCCATTGCCGAGCTGATCGCGCAAGGCAGCGACGGCGCCAAAACCAGGGAATTCGACAAAAACGCCTGGGTCGGCGTGCTCGAGGCCGCCGGAATGGACGAGGCGCAAATGCTGCGCTGGCACAAGGCCTTCGAGGCCAATGCGCCACAAGCGCATCAGGCCTTTCTCACCTGGCTCGGCATTTCCGAGGTCGAGATCGCGGCGCTGCGCCAGCATGTGGGGGGAGCGGCGGATTGAGTTCGGCGGGTGTCGGATGGACGGACCGAGCGCGGGCGCCGGCCTTTTCGCGCTTGCCAGCGCCTGCTATGGTTTTCCCGTTCCTCGAACGACTCCTTTCCTTTTGGGCATTTGCATGCCCGCCCCCGCCCGCGCCGCGACGACAGGCTCGGGATGCCGCCGAAACCGGATGCCCGGCCTCTGGCCGCGACGGAGGACGGGCCGACAGGGCAAAAGGCCAGCGGGTCTGTCTGGCCCAGGTGACTGACTCACAATGACGAATTTGCTTTCGCGTTTTCTGGCTGTTTTGGCTGACGACGACGGGACCAGTCCCGCCGCCGGGCTCGACGACGATGGCTACGATCTCTGGCTGCGCTATCTCCCGCTGGCGGCAACGCGCAGAACGGCCGTCGGCACATCTGCCACGGCGTTGCTGGTGGGAAGCGAAAGCCCGATCCTGAAATCGGCCCGTTCGGAACTCGAAAAGGCCCTGTTCGCGATGCTGCTGGCGCGCGTTCCGGTCCGGTTCGCCAGGACGGAGCATGATGGCGCCGTCCAGCCGGGCAGCATTCTCCTAGGCACGCCGCAAAGCCTGCCCGTCCTCGCAAATCTCGATCTGCCGCTCGCCACGCTCGGCAAGGACGGCTATGTCGTAAGGAGCATGAGCGTCCAAGGTGTCGCGGTCACAATCATCGCGGCAAACGAGGATGTCGGCGTCCTTTACGGGTGCTTTGCCTTCTTGAGGCATATCCAGACCGGCGGCGCGCCGGCGGAAATCGATCTCGTCTCGTCTCCGAGGCTGGCGCTGAGGCTGCTCAATCACTGGGACAATCTCGACGGCAGCATCGAGCGCGGCTATGCCGGCTTTTCCATCTGGGACTGGTGGACGCTGCCGGACCATGCCGACGCCCGCTACACCGATTATGCGCGCGCCAATGCCTCGATCGGCATCAACGGAACGGTCCTGAACAACGTCAATGCCGTGCCCGATGTGCTGGCCTCCTCTTTCCTCGTCAAGGTCGCACGGCTTGCCGACATCTTCCGGCCCTACGGCATCCGCGTCTTTCTTTCCGTCAATTTCGCCTCGCCGGCCGCCCTCGGCGGCCTGCCGACGGTCGATCCACTTGATGCCGAAGTGCGTGACTGGTGGCAACGCAAGGCCGACGAGATCTATGCTCTGATCCCCGATTTCGGCGGTTTCCTGGTCAAGGCCAATTCGGAAGGCCAGCCCGGCCCGAACGACACCGGCCACAGCCATGCCGACGGCGCCAACATGATCGCCGACGCCCTCATGCCGCATGGCGGCACTTTGATCTGGCGAACCTTCGTTTACGCCTCCGACGCCCTTGTCGATCGGGCCGCCGAGGCGCTCGATGCGTTCAAGCCGCTCGACGGCGCCTTCAGGCGCAATGTCATCCTGCAGGTCAAGAACGGCCCCATCGATTTCCAGCCACGCGAGCCCTTCTCGCCCATCTTCGGTCAGGTGACGAAGACGCCGGTGATGATGGAAGTCCAGATCACCAAGGAATATCTCGGCCAAGCCACCCATCTGGTCTATCTCGGCCCGGCCTTCGAGGAAGTGCTGCAATTCGACACATACGCGGCCGGCAAGGGCACGAGCCTGTCGCGGATCCTGACGGGCGAGGTCTTTGCGCCAACCGTGACCGGCATGGCGGGCGTTGCCAATATCGGCACCGATCGCGCCTGGACCGGCGGGGTGTTCAATCAGGCGAACTGGTATGTGTTCGGACGCCTCGCCTGGGACCCGGACATGAGTTCGCGCCGGATTGCCGAGGAATGGGTGAAGATGAGCTTCGGCTGCATCGAGGCTCTGGTCCGCCCGGTCGTCGACATGATGATGCAGTCACACGAAACGCTGGTGAACTACATGATGCCTTACGGCCTGCACCACCAGTTCGCGACCGGCCATCACTACGGACCGGGGCCCTGGATTTCCGACCTCACGCGCCCGGAATGGAACCCGACCTACTACAACCGCGCCGACAGGCATGGCATCGGCTTTGACCGTACGAGGACCGGCAGCGATGCCGTCGCGCAATATGCGCCCGAGCTGGCGGCCCTGTTCGCCGACCCGCATGCCTTCGACGAGAAATACCTTTTATGGTTCCACCACGTGCCCTGGGATTTCCAGATGACATCGGGCAAGACCCTGTGGACGAGCCTTGTCGAGAAATACGATCTCGGGCTGGATCAGGTGAGGACGATGCGGGAGATCTGGCAGAACGTCAGGCCGCATGTCGATGCGCGCCGCTTTGCCCAAGTGGCGGCCTTCCTCGCCATCCAGGAACGCGAGGCCCAATGGTGGCGCGATGCCTCGATCGCCTATTTCCAGCAGGTCTCGGGCTTGCCGACGCCCGAAGGCCACGCACCGCCGCCCCATCCGCTCGATCACTACAAGGCGCTGCACTTTCCCTACGCGCCCGGCCATCCGCATTGAGCGAGGGTCCGAGAGCCATACGCTAATCGCCCGCTATTCGCGGATGACTGACCCGGTCCCCGGCCCTGGCGCCGATCTCCTTCGACCGCCCGCCGGAAATTTCGAGGACAAACCGCACCGGCCCCTCGGACGGGATCGAGGTCGGATCGAGCGGGCGGGCATTGAGGTGGATGTTGCGAATGGTGCCGTCGGCGGCGATGAACAGCATGTCGAGCGGAACGAGCGTGTTCTGCATCCAGAACGACGCTTGCCGCTCCTCGTGGAAATCGAAGAGCATGCCGGCATCCTCGGCCAGCGCTTCGCGGAACATCAGCCCCTTCGCCTGCTCGGCGGGCGTGTCCGCCAGTTCGACCGAAAAGGCGAAATCGCCCGTGTCGGTATGGACGGTCAGCCGGCTCTCGTCGCTGCATGCCGCCGTGGCAGACAGCGCCAACGCACATAAAAGCGCGGCAAAAACGCGCCGCGCCGTGAGGATGAATGCGTCTCGCATGCCTTGCGTCAGTGCGACGAGGGCGCGTCGCCCCAGTCTTCGGGCCGGATTTCGGCGACCATCAGGCCCTTGGTCCCTTCGCCGTAGCGGGCAAGCACGAACTGGCCGGGCCGCAATTCGGTGAAGCCGTAGCGCCTGAGCGTCTCCATGTGGACGAAGATGTCGGGATGCCCCTCGCCTTTCGACAGAAAGCCGAAGCCGCGCACGCGGTTGAACCACTTGACCTGCAGCCGTTCCAGCCTCGAGGTCGGCTCGACCGTGACATGGGTGCGCGCCACCGGCATCTGCGCCGGATGCCGCGCCGTCGATTCGTCCATCGACAGGATGCGGAAGGCCTGAAGCCCGCCCGGCCGCGTCAGCGCCTCGCACACGACCCGCGCGCCCTCATAGGCCGTCTGGTAGCCGTCCCGCCTGAGACAGGTCACATGCAGCAACACGTCCGGCAAGCCATTGTCGGGAACAATGAAGCCAAAACCCTTGGATACGTCGTACCATTTGATGGTTCCGACGACCTCCATGGTATCGAGCGCAGAATCCCGCGCCTCGATGGAATCGAGCCCATTTTCCGTCGACCGCTCCGACTGAACCGTCCCGGCGGCTGGCACACCGCCGTCTGAGGAGAGTTTGGCCCCCATATGTCACGCCTTCCACTCGGCCCCGCCGCATGCGAGGTACGCCTCACTTGTGCTGTCAGTCTGGCCGATTCAAAACAAAAAGTTAAGGCGGTCCCACAAAAATGTTTGTGTTACGCCCCGCTGCTTGCACAGCTTGCCGCCGGCGCCGACACCGTCTAGTTTCCATTCGGCGCCGCAATGGCGTGTTCCTCACACTTTCCTCAAGAGAATTGCGATGAAATATCTGCACACGATGGTCCGTGTCTCGAATGTCGAGGACAGTCTCCGATTCTATTGCGACGGCCTCGGACTCGAGGAAGTCCGCCGCGCCGACAACGAAAAGGGACGATTCACGCTGATCTTCCTGAGGGCGCCCGGCGATGCGGGCGGTGAGGTCGAACTGACCCACAACTGGGATCCGGAGACCTATTCCGGCGGCCGCAATTTCGGCCACCTCGCCTATCGGGTCAAGGACATCTACGGACTGTGCCAGCACCTTTCGGACATGGGCGTCGTCATCAACCGGCCGCCGCGCGACGGCCATATGGCCTTCGTGCGCTCGCCCGACGGCATTTCGGTCGAACTCATCCAGCAAGGCGAGCCCCTGCCGCCCGCCGAACCCTGGGCATCCATGCCCAATACCGGCAGCTGGTAGAGGCGTTAATGCCGGCTTAACCACGCGGGTTGAGCCGAGGTTAAGGCACGGCACCGTATTTTATGCATTTGTGAGTTGAGTTCCGGCCCGCGCGGCCGGGGAGCGTTCGCCCGTGCATGACAAGCGCCTTGCCGCCGCACTGCTCGCCTCGGCGATGGCCCTTTCGGGCTGCGTGCCGATGGCGCTGTTCGCCAGCGGCGGCGGCAAGGACTATGCCGGCTACAAATCGTCCTGGGGCACCTATGTCGCCTCGAGCACTGTCAACACCATCTGCATGACCCCGACCCTTCGGCTCGCCCTCTTGGATTTCGAGGGGCGCTTCGGCAAGAAGGTCGTGCTGAATTCCGGCTACCGCTCACCCAACCACAACGATGTCGTCGGCGGCGCCGACGATTCGTACCATGTGAAGTGCATGGCCGCCGATTTCTTCATCCCCGGCGTGCCGAAATCGGAGCTGATCGCCCATGCCAGGCGCTCGTCGCTGGTCGGCGGCCTCGGCTGTTACCCCGACCGCAATTTCATCCACATCGACGTGCGCAGCCGCCCGGCCGGCGCCAGGGGGCCGGTGACCTTTTCCGGATGCTGATTCGGGGCCGGACGCTTTGCCGGACCATGCCATTTGCCTCTTGCGCCGTCGGGCCATCCACCCTATACGGACGCGGTCGAACGTGATGCTTTTTGGATCGCGCGTCGGCGGACTAATGGAAGCGCCCATCGTCTAGCGGTTAGGACGGCGCCCTCTCACGGCGCAAACAGGGGTTCGATTCCCCTTGGGCGTACCAGTTTTGGCGAAAAAGGCCGGCAATGCGTCGGCCTTTTCCGTATATGCCCGACAAGCCCGGTGTGTTACCTAAAGGTCGAAATGCCGGCGCTGCCGCATCGACATGCTGACCGGACTCCGATCCGGAACTGCCCGGCTCAAGCCTCGGCGCGGGGAAGAAGCGGCCGTTCTTTTTCGGTTCGGTTCCACGCCGGCATGAGCGGCCCTGAAGCCACGGCGAAATCCTTGCTTTGTCAAAGGGGGGATGAGGCAGATTGCGCCTTGCATACGGCTCTACCTCAGACCGCCCTTGAATAAAGGGAGACCGCCTAGCACGGCTTGCGCCGAATTGTGACCGATACTAGTTCGGGCTGGCTGGCGTATCGGGCGTGATCGCGCCCGTCGGGATGTCCGTGCCGTTGTAGACCGCCGAATAAATCTGGGTCACCAATTGCGCCTGATCGGCGTTCCGCGAAACTTGCGACAGATGGTACATGGCGTCGACCAGCCCGTCGGGACCGCGCGCACCCGGCTGGTATCCGGAACGCGACACCAGCGCCGAGGCCAGCCTCGCAACCATCTGGTCGTAGGCGTCGCCATCCAGCCCGGCCAGCAGGGCATCGATATTGGCGTTGCATTGGGAGCCCGAGGCACCGCGGGTCGCGGCAAGGCACTGCGAGACGACCGCGTCGAAGTCCGGAGCCTGCGCGGCGGGCGAAGACGTCGTTTGCGCAAATGCCGGCGCGACCACACCAATCCCGGAAAGCCCCGATATCAAAGCCAACAAGGCCAGAAACCTGACAAACTGCCTCACACTCGAACTCCTTGCATGATCAATACCGAACCACAGCCGGGCTCCTCGCCGTCGCGATCACGCAGGCTTCGTTGAGATCGCAAACAAATAATACCAAAGAACGCATATATTACTCAATCCTCATTTTTCACAAAACAAGTGTCAAATTGGGTCTTTTCTCAGTCGCATTGTCGCGAAGTCCGAGAAGATGCGCAGTATTTCTTTGTAATTCCTTTGTAATTATTCCCATTCCCGAGCGGATGCGCCCAATGCAGCATCGATCAGACGAAGGCTCGCACGACGCCCGGCCCGTCCATCCAAAAACAGAAATGGCCGGATTCGCGCCGGCCATTGTGCTTTGTCTTTTCGAGCGCCGTCAGGCCGGCTTTTTGTACTTGTAAATGCCGACATCGATCATGCCGTGATCGAAACCGGCCTCGCAATAGCTGAGATAATAAAGCCACTTGCGCTTGAATGCTTCGTCATAGCCCAAATGCGCGATCATCGGCCAGCGCTCGAGGAAGCGGTCGCGCCACAGCCGCAGCGTCTCGGCATAGGACTTGCCGAAATTCTCGATGCTTTCGAGCACCATGCCGACCCGCTCGGCCTGTTCCTTCATCGCCCGCCGGGTCAGGAGCATGCCGCCGGGGAAGATGTAGCGCTGGATGAAATCCGGATTGGCCTTATAGGTCTCGAAGGAGTCCTCCTCGATGGTGATTGCCTGGATCGCCGCGGTTCCGCCGGTCTTCAGCCGGTCGTGCACCGTCTTGAAATAGCGCGGCCAGTGCTCCTCGCCCACCGCCTCGATCATTTCGATCGAACAGACATGGTCGAACTGGCCCTCGGTGTCGCGATAATCCTCGAACACCAGCGTCGCATGGTTGGAAAGTCCCTGTCTTTCCATGCGTTCCACGGCATATTTGAGCTGTTCCTTCGACAGGGTGATGCCCTTGAGGTTGGCGTTATAGTCGCGCGCCACCACCTCGGCGAAGCCGCCCCAGCCGCAACCGATCTCCAGCACGTCCTCGCCCTCCTTGATGCCGGCGGCATCGGCGACGTGATGGTATTTGTTGCGCTGCGCCGCTTCCAGCCCCGTGTCGCCCGACTGGAAGACGGCCGAGGAGTAGGTCATCGAGGAATCGAGCCATTCGCCGTAGAAATCGTTTCCGAGATCGTAGTGCTCGGAGATGTTTTCCTTGGCCTTCTCCTTGGTATTGGCCCGCGACAGATGATAGGCGATGTCCTGCGCCGCTGCCTTGAACATGCCGTGGCTGGCCTCGGCGAACTGCTCGTAGTTTTCGAGGAAGAAACGGAACACCGCCGTCAGGTCGTCGATCTCGATGTCCTCGTTGATATAGGCGGCCGCGAACCCGACGGTGCCGCGGCGCATTGCCTCGCCGATCACCTTGAAATTGTTGAGCTTCAGCTTGGCATGGAATCCCGTGACCGGATTGCCGATGGTGCGGACGTGCCCGTCGGGAAACACGATGGTCAGGGCCCCGCGCGCCGGCGATCCGACCATGCGCATGCCGATCAAGGCAATCAGCCGCGAGGCGATCCATGTGCCTAGTCCGGCCGATGCCGGTTTGCTGTCGACCAATATGTGAGACATGTCGCTAACCCTAGCCCCTTGTAGAGACGCTGATTACGGTGCCGCGCCGTGTCGCCGGGCCGCGGCCATTCCGTCCCTTTCGCAGTTGGGACCAATTTAGCGGCACGATTGCCAGATGCAAGCCGTTGCGGTTCTGCTTTCGCCCTCAGGGCCTTGCGGCATCGACAAGGCGAAACTGCACCTCGTCGCGCCCCTGCCAGTGATTGATCGACAGCGTGCCGCACACATGCAGCGGCATGTCGCCCGCCGTGTCGAGCGCTCCGCCGAGCGGCGTGCCGGCCGCCGAAAAGGCGATGCCCTTCAATCGCCCGCCATCGCCAGAGGCGAGGGTGAAGCGGATATGCCCGCCGGTGCCCACCACCTGTGGAAAACGGATGTGATGGGCCGGAAAGGCGAAGACCGGACCGGGATTGCCCATGCCGAACGGCCCGGCACGCTCGAGGTCGCGGGCAAGATCGAGACCGGCGCCCCGCGCCGTCAGCGCCGCGTCGATCAGCACGGCGGCGCCGGCCCGCGCGGCCGCCACGTCCTCGGCGAGTGTCGCGTTGAGGAAGGCGCGCAAGGCGCCGATGCCGCCCGGCATGACCGTGATACCCGCCGCCATGGCGTGGCCGCCGCCCTTGACCAGAAGCCCTTCCTCGACCGCCGAGGTCACGGCCCTGCCGAGATCGGCGCCCTGCACCGAACGACCGGAACCGGTGCCGGTGCCGTCCGGTCCGAGCGCGATGGCGAAAGCCGGTCGCCCGAACCGTTCCTTGAGCCGCGCCGCGACAAGTCCGACAATGCCCGGATGCCAGGCCTCGGAGGCGAGCACCAATACCGGCGGCCCCTCGCCGTCGCCGATTTCCGCCTCGGCCGCCGCGATGGCTTCGTCGACCGCCTGCTTTTCGATGCGCTGGCGTTCGCTGTTGAGGTCGTCGAGCCGGGCGGCGATGGCCAGCGCTTCGTGCTCGTCGGCGCCGGCCAGGAGGCGCGCCCCGAGGCCGGCATCGCCGATCCGCCCGCCGGCATTGATGCGCGGTCCGATGAGATAGCCGAGGTGGTAGGGATTGACCGGGCCGGAAACCCGAGCCGCCAGCACCAGCGCCGACAGGCCGCGATTGGCGCCGGCCCGGATCACCTCGAGCCCGCGCCGCACGAAGGCGCGGTTGAGGCCCCTCAACGGCACCACGTCGCAAATCGTCGACAATGCCACGAGGTCGACCAGCGCCATCAGGTCCGGAAGACCTGTCACGCCGGCCCGCCGCAAGGCGCGGTTGAGCCCGACCAGCACCATGAAGGTCACCCCCGCCGCCGATAGGTGGCCCAGACCTGACAAATCGTCCGGTCGGTTGGGATTGACCACGGCATCGGCCGGCGGCAGTTCGTGCAGCACCTGGTGATGATCGATGACCAGCACGTCGGCGCCCCGGAGCCTGGCATGGGCGATCGGCTCGATGCTGGTCGAACCGCAATCGAGGGTGACGATCAGGCTCGCCCCCTTGCCGATCAGCTCGTCCATGGCGCCGATATTGGGGCCATAGCCCTCGAAGATGCGATCCGGGATATAGGGAATGACCTTGGCGCCGAGCGGGCCGAGAAAGCGCTGCATCAGCGCCACCGAACAGGCGCCGTCGACATCGTAGTCGCCGAACAACGCCACGGTCTCGCCGCGCGCCACCGCCGAGACCAGCCGCGCCACCGTTTCATCGAGCCCGGCAAGCGTCGAGGGGTCCGGCATCAGGTCGCGGATCGCCGGTTCGAGAAAGCCCGAGGCGTCGTCCAACGACACGCCCCGCCCGGCGATGACGCGGGCGAGGATATCGCTCATGCCGGTCTTCTGGGCGATGGCCAGAGCGTTGCGCGACGCGGCCACGTCGAGCCGGTCGCGCCAAGTCTTGCCGGTCAGCGAGGCGCCGACCTTGAGGAAAACGGGCGTGTCCATAAGCAGGTTATAGGCGATTAGGCAAGTAACCCGATAGAGCCGCGCAAGCGGCCCCTCCTTCTCCCGCCCTTCGGCATCCTCGCCCGAAAGGGATAGGAGGCGTGAGCGGCAAGCGCCGGATGAGGGATGCCTACCGCAGGTGCCGCGCCGTGACCCAGCGCATGGTGCCCGACCAGGAGCGCATGACGACCGTAGTCGTCGTCACGTCGCGGCTGCGAACCTTGACGCCAGCCACCAGCGAACCGTCGGTCACGCCGGTCGCGGTGAACAGCACGTCGCCGCCGGCCAGATCCTCGACGGCGTATTTCTTCCTGAAATCGGTGATGCCGAGCTTTTCGGCCCGTTCGCGCTTGTCCGGGGTGTCGAGCACCAGCCGCCCCTGGAACTGGCCACCCAGGCAGCGCATGGCCGCCGCCGCCAGAACGCCTTCGGGCGCGCCGCCCGAACCGAGATAAAGATCGATGCTCGAATCCTCGGTATTGGCGGAATGGATGATGCCGGCGATGTCGCCGTCGCCAATGAGCTTGATCGGCACGTCGAGCGAGCGCAATTCCTCGATGATGGCGGAATGGCGCGGCCGGTCGAGCACGCAAACCGAGATTTCGTTGACCGGAACGCCCTTGGCCCTAGCCAGCGCCTTGACGTTCTCGGTCGGGCTCATGTCGAGATCGATGAGGCCGGGCGGATAGCCTGGGCCGATGGCGACCTTTTCCATGTAAACGTTCGGGGCGTGCAGCAGCCCGCCACGTTCGGCGATGGCGAGGACACACATGGAATCCTGCTGATTCTTGGCGCATAGCGTTGTGCCTTCGAGCGGATCGACCGCCACGTCGACCTCCAAGCCGTCGCCGCGCCCGACATGCTCGCCGATGAACAGCATCGGCGCCTCGTCGCGCTCGCCTTCGCCGATGACGATACGGCCGTTGATCGGGATGCGTCCGAGCTCGTCGCGCATCGCCTCGACCGCCGCGTGGTCGGCAGCCTTTTCGTCGCCCTTGCCGCGCCAGCTCACCGCCGCTACCGCGGCCCGCTCGGTCACGCGCACCACCTCGAGCGTCATGTTGCGGGAAACGATCGAGGTTTCCGGCGTATCCACCAGTTTTGCGAGCTTCATGAAAATATCCCTGACTGCATGTGGCCTGCCCTCGGGGCGCCGCCCTCAGGATTCACTACCTTTTTTGAATACGCATGCATAGCAAATAGCGCCGATATCTGCCTTGCGTCGGGCGCGGGCGTCAGCCGAGCGCCTCGATTCGGATGAGCTGGGCCATTCCGCTTGTAAACCCGTCCCCGGCGATCTTGGCAAGGGCCGAGCGTACCGCATCCTCCGTCGTATCGTGGGTGATGATCACTATGGTGCGGAATTCGGAGCTGCCATCGTCGCCGGTCAGGGTCTGAAGATCCGGCCGCTGGATGACGCTTTCGATCGAGATGCCACCCGCCGCCATGTGCGAGGCGATCGAGGCCAGGGCGCCCGGCACGTCGCGGGCCTGCAGCCTGATGTAATAGCCGCCGGCATGGGCGCGGATCGCCGCCGCCCGGTAGGGCTTGAGCTGGCCGGCCGGCACGCCGAGCGGTGGCACCTTGTGGCCGCGCACCATGTCGAGAATGTCCGACAAGACCGATGCCGCCGTGGCGTCGCCCCCGGCCCCCGGCCCGGCCAACAGAAGCTCCGACACGTAGTCGGTCTCAAGCGCGATGGCATTGAGCACGCCGTCGACGCCGGCAATGGCCGAGTTCTTGGGCACGAGCGTCGGGTGCACCCTTTGCTCGACGCCGTCGGGCTTGCGCTCGGCGATGCCCAGGAGCTTGATCTTGTAGCCGAGGTCGGCGGCGACCTTGATATCCACCTGGTTGATGTGGGAAATGCCCTCGATCAGCATCTGCCCGGGGGCGATTTCGGTCTGGAAACACAGCGTCGTCAGGATGGCGAGCTTGTGCGCCGTATCATAGCCTTCGACATCGAAGGTCGGATCGGCCTCGGCATAGCCGAGTTCCTGCGCCTCCTTGAGACAGGCCTCGAAGCTCATCCCGTCCTCGTTGTCGTAGTTGGCGGGCCAGCGCCCGGACTTGCCGCGCCCGTCGCGGCCGCCGCCCGACTCGGCCATCCGCGTCAGGATGTAGTTGCAGGTGCCGTTCATGATGCCGTAAACGCGCGTGATCGAGGCGCTGCCGAGGCCCTCGCGCAGCGTCTTGATCACCGGAATGCCGCCGGCCACCGCCGCCTCGAAGCCGATGCTCGTTCCCGACGCCTCGGCGATGCGCGCCAGTTCGACGCCGTGCTTGGCCAGAAGCGCCTTGTTGGCGGTCACCACCGGCACGCCGCGCTCGAGGGCCGCCCTGATGGCGGCATAGGCCGGACCGTCCTCGCCGCCGATCAGTTCGACGAACAGATCGATCTCGGCGTCGCGCGCCAGCGCCACCGCGTCGTCCATCCAGATCGAGCCGGAAAGGTCGACGCCGCGGTCCTTGTTGCGGTTGCGCGCCGCCACATGCGTGGCCACGATCGGCCGGCCGCCGCGCCTGAGCACGATCGGCTGGTCATTGAGCAGCATCCTGACCAGCGCCGCGCCGACCGTACCGAGGCCGGCGACGCCGACGCGGAACGGCGCCACCGAACCGGCCCGCGCGTCGGCGAAATCCTGCATCGCCTTGAGGATACGGGTACGGGTATCGCTGCGCGGTTCGCGTCCGTCCCTCAGATCGAAGACGAATTGCGGATCGCCGGCGATCTCGGAACCGAAACGGGACGGCGACAGCGCGTGCGTGCTCAGGAAGGCCTCGACGGTCGCGCGGAAGGAGGCGATGTCATTCATGGCCTAGGATTTATAGGGTTATTCCTATAATTCAAGAGCCCTTCTGCGGCAAAACGACCGAATCCTGTGCGGTTTTCAGCAATTCGGCACTCCGGCGCAGGGCAATGTGTTCGTCGTCGTCGAGATCGGGCAACAGCGTCACGCCTATGCCGCCGATCCCGACGACACGCGGCAGCGACAGGGCCACATCGGTGACGCCCTCGACCTCCCGAGTGACCGAAGAGACCGACAAAACAGTCTGTTCGTCGCCGCGTATCGCCGCGATGATGCGGGCGATGCCGGCGCCGATGCCGTAATAGGTCGATCCCTTGCCGGCGATGATGCGATAGGCGGCACGGCGCACGTCGTCATCGATCCGGTTCCTCAGGTTCTTCGTCAACGGGGCATTGACCTGCGCCGCGAAGGACGCGAGCGGCACGGCGCCGGCCGATGCGCTCGACCAGACGAGCACCTCGCTGTCGCCATGCTCGCCGAGCACATAGGCATGCACGGAAAGCGGCGAAACGCCGAGATGCTGGCCGAGAAGGGAACGGAAGCGCGCCGTGTCGAGAATCGTTCCCGTACCGATCACCCGCGCGGGAGGCAATCCGCTGAGCCGCGTGGTGATTTCGGTCATGACATCGACCGGGTTGCTGGCGACCAGCAACAGGGCGTCCGGCGCGTGACGCTGGATGCTGCCGATGACGTTGCCAAACACCTGGGCGTTGCGCGACAACAGCTCGATGCGGCTTTCGCCCGGCCTCTGGCCGACGCCGGCGGCGATGATCACGACATCGGCGCCGGCGAGGTCGACATAACCGCCCGACAGCACCTGCCGCGCCGACGAGAACGGGACGGCATGGGCGATGTCCTCTGCCTGCGCCCGCGCCATCTCGGCATTGAGGTCGACCAGCACGATGGTGCTGGCCGCGCCGCTGAGGGCAATGGCATAGCCCGCGGTGCTGCCGACCATCCCGGCTCCGACGATTCCGACCTTCATTGTAATCCTTCGCAGCCTGACCTGCCCGTGACGGCATCCACCCGCCGGGCACAAAGCATGCCGGCCGCGGCGGAACGCTTTTTGCCCTACGCCTTCAGCGGCACGACATTGCTCTTGCCGCCATCCGCCGCCGCAAGGAATTTCTTGATCGCCCGCGCCGCCTGGCGGGTGCGCTGCTCGTTCTCGACCAGCGCCAGCCGCACGTAATTGTCGCCATATTCGCCGAAGCCAACGCCCGGCGCCACGGCGACGCCGGTTTCCGCGATCAGGAGCTTGGCGAATTCAAGCGAGCCCAGATGCGCATATTGGCTGGGGATCGGCGTCCAGACGAACATGGTCGCCGGCGGCGATGGCAGCGGCCAGCCGGCACGGGTGAAGCTTTCAACCATGACGTCGCGCCGGTCCTTGTAGATTCGGCGAACCTCCTCGATGACCTCGTCGGTGCCGTTGAGCGCCGCCGCGGCGGCGACCTGAACGGGCGTGAAGGCGCCGTAGTCGAGATAGGACTTGACCCGCGCCAGAGCCGAGATCAGCCGCTCGTTGCCCACGGCAAAGCCGACGCGCCAGCCGGGCATCGAATAGGTCTTGGACATCGAGGTGAATTCGACGGCGATGTCGATGGCGCCCGGCACCTGCAGCACCGAGGGCGGCGGATTGTCGTCGAAATAGATTTCGGCATAGGCGAGGTCGGAAAGGATGATGATCTCGTGCTCGCGGCAATAATCGACCACGTCCTTGTACCAATCGAGCGTCGCCGTGTAGGCGGTCGGGTTGGATGGGTAGTTGAGAATGAGGGCGATCGGCTTGGGGATCGAATGACGCACGGCCCGATCGAGGGCGCGAAGGAAATCCTCGTTCGGCTCGGCCGGCATGGACCTGACCACCCCGCCCGAGATGATGAAGCCGAACGAATGGATCGGATAGGTCGGGTTGGGCACCAGTGCCACGTCGCCCGGCGCCGTGATCGCCTGTGCCATGTTGGCAAAGCCCTCCTTGGAGCCGAGCGTGGCGACGACCTGGGTGTCCGGATCGAGCTTGACCCCGAAGCGGCGGCCGTAATAGCTGGCCTGCGCCTTTCTCAGCCCCTTGATGCCCTTGGACGCCGAATAGCGGTGGGTGCGCGCGTCCAGGACCGTTTCCTGGAGCTTCTGAACGATATGCGGTGGCGTCGGCAGGTCCGGATTGCCCATGCCGAAATCGATGATGTCGACCCCTTCTGCCCGCGCCTTGGCCTTGATCGGGTTGATATGCTCAAACACGTAAGGCGGCAGGCGGCGGATGCGATGGAAGTCCTGGTGCATTTTGTCCTCAAGGGGTCGTTCGACCCTCGGCTGGCGTCGCCTCTCCAACATCGGAGAACGACAGGTCACGCGCTTAACTATCGCGGAAATATGGTGAGTTTTCGATGAAGGCGGAGGAGGAGTGTTTGCGCGGCTAGGCCGCGGCGGCGGCCCTTGACATTGCCGCCGATGCAACCGAAGTCAGGGCATCGCTCTTGATGGCGGCCTGGACGGCTACGCCGGCCTTGGCGGCGGCACGACGGGATTCCGACCTATGCCGAGGCGAATTGATCATTGCGCTTGCCCGAATGTATGGCTTTTGGGTATTTGAATAGGGTTGCGGGCGGCATGTTTACCGGGATGGACACGCTTTGTAAACGTATCGCCTCTTGCCTGAGGGGCGCAAATGGACACTGAGCCGACAGCGCAGAAACGCGTTGTCTTTGCCACCATCGGTACGCGCGGCGACGTCCAGCCCTATCTGGCGCTGGCGGTCGCGTTGCAGGCGCATGGCTATTCGGTGGGATTCGGCGCCACCGAGGAATTCGAGCCGCTCATCGCCTCGTATGGCGTCGAGTTCCACTCGCTCGGCCCCTCCATCGCCGATTTCCTGCATCAGTCGCGCTTCGAAAAGGCGATGAGCCAGTCCATGCTCATCAACGGCCCGGCCCTTCTGCGCCAGGGCCAGCGCATCCTCGACGACGCCGCCCGCCGTGCCTGGGTCATGGCCCAGGGCGCCGACCTGATCTTGCTGAATATGAACGTCTCGTTCGGCATCGACATCGCCGAAGCGCTCGACATCCCCGTCATCATGATGGCGCTGCAGCCGCTGACCACCACCAGCGAGTTCCCATTCTGCGCCTATGACGGACCGGATTTCGGCAAGACATTCAACCAGTTGACTCATTCCGTTACCGTTTTGCAGCAGGCCTATTACGATCTGCCGCGCAACAAGTGGCGGCGTGAGCTGATGGGGCTGGAACGGCGCAAGAAGGGCGGGTTTTTCAAGGACACCAAGGGGCGCCACCTGACCACGCTCTACGCCTATTCGACCACGGTGTCGCCGCGCCCGCGCGACTGGCCCAAGGAGGCCGTCGTCACCGGCTATTGGCCATTGCCCGACAATACCAACTGGCAGCCCTCGCGCGAATTCCGCGCCTTTCTCGACGCCGGCCCGCCGCCTGTCTATATCGGCTTCGGCTCGATGCCGTTCGGGGCCGAACGCAACACCCGAATTCTCAAGGATGCCATGGCCATCTGGGGCGGACGCGCCGTGGTGGCGCGCGGCTGGGGCGGCATCAATCCCGAACACCTGCCCGACACCGTCTTCGCCTTCGACCAGGCGCCGCATGACAAGCTGTTCAGCCATGTCGCGGGTGTGGTTCATCATGGCGGCGCCGGCACCACGGCGGCGGGCCTGCATGCCGGCAAGCCGACTTTCGTCGTGCCGCAGACGGTCGACCAGCCTTTCTGGGGTCGTCGCGTCTTCGAGCTCGGCTGCGGTCCGGCGCCGGTGCGCCTCAGACGCCTGACCGATGAAAGCCTGGCCGACAACCTCGCCAATCTGGCGGGCAACCGGTTCTATGCGGAAAACGCCGCCCGGATCGGCCGCGAATTGGCGGGCGAGAACGGCACCGGCAAGGCCATCCAGCATGTCGAACGGGTCTTGGCCAATTACCGCCCGCGCAACGAGCAGCGCCGCGCCTGATCCAGTCTGTTCCGACTATGCGCCGTCGCCGCCATGCCGCACGGCATGGCCATAGCTGATGGCGACACCAAGCATCACCGGCAGAAGGGCGGCGCCCAAAACCGCCACCATCAGGCCCCAGATCGGCGCACCGATCGCTGCGATCGCAAAGGCGATGAGCCCGCACACCACCATGGCCCTGCCCGTCCAGCGATGGGTCAGCTGCCAGTTGTCGGGATCGCGCAACGTCCAGGGCAGCCTGATGCCTGCCACCCAGTTCGGTCGGGTCTTGGGCAAGACATTGCCGATCAGGGTGAACATCGCCGCGACGGCAAGCGACAGCACTCTCGGAATGTCGACCGAATGACCAAGACCGATCAGTACCGTGACCACGATGATGACCAGCGCGATTGCGGCGATGCCGCCCAACGCGGCATCGATGACGAAGCGGCCATTTTCGAAGTCCTTCCGCAGCCGGGCAGCTCTCAGGGCGTAGAAAAGCCCGATCAGCACCACCAGCATGCCGATCGGCATTGCCAGCGCAACAGGCGCGGGAGCGAATCCGTCCGCCTCCCCCGATAGGCCCCAATGGACCGGCAGATCTTGATTCAGCGGCACCACCGCGAAACCGGCTACGGTGGCAAGCACCACCAAGGCCATCAGAAACCAGTTGAACGGTGAAATCATGCGCTGCATGGGCATTACGCGTCTCCTTTTTCAGCCCCCCCGAACTTGCCAAGATCGAGAACGCCGGCCAGCGCCTCATCCAGCACGCTCGCATTGAGCGAGTAGATCAGGCTCGTACCCTGCCGATCGACCTCCACCAGCCCTGCATCGCGCAGCTTGGCGAAATGCACGGACATGGTCGGCTTGCTCAGATCGAAGCCCGCCGCGAGTTCGCCCGCCGACTTCGAACCATGCTTGAGCAGGGCGAGAATGCGGCGGCGAACCGGGTGGGACAAAGCCTCGAACACCGCGTTCAGGGACATCGGCGGGCCAGCACCTCGTATTCGGTTGCTGTTCGATATTTAGATAGTTCTCTAATTAGATGCAAGGCGAAATTAGTACCGCCGCGAGGAAGCCTGTCAGCCGCCATGGCCCGCACGTTTCCGTGCCAAAAGGCCGAGGTAATGCATGGCGATCGTCGCCCCGGCGATAGCAGTGATGTCGGCGTCGTCGTAGGCCGCCGCGTCTTCGAGCGCGGCTGCGGCTCGGCGCCGGTGCGCCTCAGACGCCTGACCGATGAAAGCCTGGCCGACAACCTCGCCGACCTCACGACCAACCGCGCCTACCTGACCAATGCCGCCCACATCGGAGAGGCACTCCGTGCCGAGGATGGTGCCGGCAAGGCCATCCGCCACATCGAGCGCGTGATCGCCAATTACCGCCCGCGCAACGAACAGCGCAGCGCCTGAACTCCCCGGCGGACGCTTCGCGTTCGATCGTTTCCGGCGTCATCTGATGGTTTCCGTAGGCGAGCAGGCAGTCGCCATAGTCGATGACCGCCATTCCCGCAAACAGGTCGCGCGCAAAGGGGTATTGGGGATCGTTGTCGAGGATCGCCGAAGCACGGCGGATCGCCTGCGGCCCGAAGCGCGCGCCCGGCCGGTTGGAAACCGCCGCGTCGAAGGAAATGCCCCAGACCACCGCGTCCACGCCCCTGAGCGACTTGGCATATTTCCGACGCATGAAGAACAGGGCCCCGGCATGGGTCGGATCGGAGGCGGCCGAGGCCGGATCGCGGACGGCAAAGGCATGATCAATCGATTACGAGGGCATGGGCAAGTTCCAGCTCTGGCCTGGTTCCTGCCGTAGTTCAGTCCTGTCTCCGCGCCAAGTCCTGTCGCGACCGCGTCGGCGCAATCGTGATGCCGAGCGCTGGACTTCGGGTTTGCATCGGGACCCCGGACGAGGTTACCTTGGCGGCAATTGCGGGCGCCGGCGTTGAGGCGTTGCCGCGAGCGTCAGGACGGTGCGGCGCGTTTATGCCGCCGGTCGACCGCCGTTCCTGCTCAAGCCGCCCGGTCCGCCGGGCTTGGACAAACCCCTGCAACCGCGCTTATCCCCTGACACGGATCACGAGAAAGATTTGCCATGAAAAAGCTATTTCCCCTTTTCGCCCTCGCCCTTGCCGCCTCCCCTGCGCCTGCCGCCGAAACGATCGTGGTAATGCCCGGCGACACTCTCGTCAAAATCGCCCAGCAGGCGCTCGGTGACGGCGAACGATGGGAGGAGATTTGCGCCCGAAACCGGAAGCTCCTTGCCCGCAAATGCGATCTGATCCTGCCGGGCATGGTGCTGAGCCTGCCCAAATCGGCGAAGGCCGCGTCCGCCGACGGCGCTCCGGACGACAACGAAGCGTCTGAAGTCGTGGCAGCACCCATTCCTGCCGGACTCGTCGATCTCGTGCAGAGTGCGACCCCGATCGTTCCGGACGGCTTTTCCGCCGCGTCACTGCCCGAAGGCGGATACGGTCTTGCCGGTCATGTCGCCCGCCCGACGGCGGGCAAGCAGACTGGCGCCATCGCTTTCCTTGTTCCCGAGGCCATCGAAACCGAGCTCGGCGGCCATGCCATACGCGTCACCCTTGTCGGCAAGGCGAGCCCGAAAAACGGCCCCTTCCAGGTGGCGTATTCGACCAATGATGTCGGCACGAGCGGCTGGAAGAAGCTCAGGTTCGACCGCGAGACCTCAAGCGCCTCGTTCACATACGATGTGAAGCCGGTGAAGGATGGAAAGGGCGACTATTTCGGCATCCAGCCGGACCCTGCCAATTCGGGCCAAGCCCTTGATATCAAGGCCATCGT
Source organism: Alphaproteobacteria bacterium (assembly GCA_018818925.1). Lineage (GTDB taxonomy): Bacteria > Pseudomonadota > Alphaproteobacteria > Rhizobiales > Devosiaceae > JAHJQZ01. Next base: position 331 of record JAHJQZ010000008.1, on the reverse strand, counting down.
CATCGAGATTGTCGACTGACAGACGCCTAGAGCCAAATCGAAAGGGCCGGTTTCCCGGCCCTTTTTTTTCATGTGCGAGCCTGCGACCACCCGGGCACGCACGCCATGCGTCTGGAGTCAGTCGAGCCGGGACAGACGTTGGAGATCGAGGCGATCAGCATTGAGGCAAGCTTCACGAAGGGCGGCTTCGCGCCAATGCACGAACCCGCTGACGCGGGAGGGTGCTGGTGGCGAGGTAGCCGTGACAGTCGAACGCTTTGCGCGGGGTGGGACCGCGCTCTGATCATGGAGTTCCCTTCAAGAAGAGGAACTCGCCATGGTTATCTTGTCG
>JAHJQZ010000090.1 GCA_018818925.1 Alphaproteobacteria bacterium | reverse complement strand
TTCCCATCGAGGCCACCTCGGCGAACTCCATCGGCGAGTGGCGGTAGGCGTACACGGGCTCAGCGCGCGTGGCGAACACGTGGAACGCGTGTCCCCCCTCGTGAAGAAGGGTCCACAGGTCGGCGTTCCTCCCCACCGCGTTCATGAAGATGAACGGGAGCCGCCGCCCAGCCAGGGTGGACTGCCGCCGGGGGCCTTCCCCTTCCGGCTGTCGAGGTCGAGGAGGCCGAGGTCGGCCATCCGCTGGAACTGGGCCCCGAGCTCGGGAGACACCTTGCGGAATACCTCCATGCACCCGGCGACGAGCTCGGTGCTCGCCGTGAACGGACGGAGCGGGGGCCGCCCCTCCGGGTCGGCGAGGAGGTCCCACGGTCGGGGCCGGGTGAGGCCCATCGCCTGGGCGCGGCGCTTCTGGCACTCCCGTAGCAACGGGACGATGTGGCGCTCGACCCCTTGGTGGAACTGGGCGCAGTGGCCCGGCGTGTAGTCGAACCGCTCCCGCTCGCGGAACACGTAGTCCAGGATCGACGTGGCGTTCTTGATCGCGTCGTTGCCGATGACCATGCCGGCCGGCTCGAAGCGGGTGAAGGTGAAGGCCTCGACATATTCCTCGAGCGGCACGCCGTATTGCAGGCCGAGCGAGATGGAAATGGCGAAATTGTTCATCATGGCGCGGAAGGCGGCGCCTTCCTTGTGCATGTCGATGAAGATCTCGCCCAAACGCCCGTCCTCGTACTCGCCGGTGCGGACATAGACCTTGTGGCCGCCGACAATGGCCTTCTGGGTGTAGCCCTTCCTGCGATGCGGCAGCTTCTCGCGGTCGCGAATGCGCTCGATGACGCGCTCGATGATCTTTTCGGCGATGGCCGCGGTGCGGGCCGAAGCCGGCTGGGCGATCAGCGCCTCGACGGCATCGTCCTCGTCCTCGTCCGTCTCGGCGACGAGCGAGGCATTGAGCGGCTGGGAAAGCTTAGAGCCGTCGCGGTAAAGCGCGTTGGCCTTCAGGGCGAGCTGCCAGCTCAGCATATAGGCCGACTTGGCGTCATCGACGGTCGCATCGTTCGGCATGTTGATGGTTTTGCTGATGGCGCCGGAGATGAACGGCTGGCTCGCCGCCATCATGCGGATGTGGCTTTCGACCGACAAATAGCGCTTACCGGTCTTGCCGGTCGGGCTGGCGCAATCGAAGACCGGCAGGTCGGCGGCCCTCAAATGCGGGGCGCCTTCGAGCGTCATGGCACCGCAGACATGGATATTGGCCGCCTCGATCTCCTTTTTGGAAAAGCCGAGGGCGGGAAGCATCTCGAAGGTGAAATCGTTGAGTTCGTCGTCCGAGAAACCGAGCACGTCGCGGCAGAAATCCTCGCCGAGCGTGAACTTGTTGAAGGCGAACTTGATGTCGAAGGCGGTCTTTAACGCGGTGTTGAGCGTTGCGATGATTTCGTCGGTGAAGCCCTTGGTCCTGAGCGAGGCCGGATTGATGGCGGGCGCCTGGTTGAGATCGCCATGGCCAACGGCATAGGCCTCGATCTCGGCGATGTCGGCCTCCGAATAGCCGAGGGTGCGCAAGGCCGGGGGCACGGCGCGGTTGATGATCTTGAAATAGCCGCCGCCGGCGAGCTTCTTGAACTTGACGAGGGCGTAGTCGGGCTCGATGCCGGTGGTGTCGCAATCCATGACGAGGCCGATCGTGCCGGTGGGGGCGACGACCGAGACCTGGGCATTGCGGTAGCCGTGCACTTTGCCGAGCGCATAGGCTTCGTCCCAGGCGCTTTTGGCGCGGGCGACGAGGTTTTCGTCCGGGCAGGAGGCATGGTCGAGCGGCACCGGCTCGATATTGAGTTTTTTGTAGCCCGTCTGCTTGCCGTGAGCGGCGGTGCGGTGATTGGCGATCACCCTCAGCATCGAGGTCTTGTTGCGCTTGTAGTCCGGGAAGGCGCCGAGTTCGCCGGCCATTTCGGCCGAGGTCGCATAGGAAACGCCGGTCATGACGGCGGAGATGGCGCCGCAGATGGCGCGGCCCTCGTCGCTGTCATAGGGGATGCCCGAGGTCATCAGCATGCCGCCGATATTGGCGAACCCGAGGCCGAGCGTGCGGTAGAGATAGGAACGTTCGGCGATGGCCCGCGAGGGGAACTGCGCCATCATCACCGAGATTTCGAGGACGATCGTCCACAACCGGACGGTGTGTTCGAACGCGTCGGTGTCGAACAGCGAATCCGGCTTGCGATAGGGCAATAGGTTGATCGAGGCGAGATTGCAGGCCGTGTCGTCAAGGAACATGTATTCCGAGCACGGATTGGAGGCGGTGATCGGCCCGGCGGCGGGGCAGGTGTGCCAGTCGTTGATCGTGGTATGATACTGGATGCCGGGGTCGGCCGAGGCCCAGGCGGCATAGCCGATCTGCTCCCAGAGGTCGCGCGCCTTCAGCGTCTTGGTGATCTTGCCCGTGGTGCGCCCGACAAGGCTCCAGTCGCCATCGTTCTCGACGGCGCGCAGGAATTCGTCGGTGACGCGCACCGAATTGTTGGAGTTCTGGCCGGCGACGGTCAGATAGGCTTCCGAATCCCAGTCGGTGTTGTAGACCGGGAAATCCATCTCTGTGTAGCCCTGGCGGGCGAACTGGATGACGCGCTGGATGTAGTTTTCCGGCACCAGCGCTTTCTTGGCGGCCCTGACCTCGCGCTTCAGAGCCGGGTTCTTGTTGACCTCGAAGCAGGCGCCGTCGGCAGCCTCGCAATTGACGCAGGCCTTGAGCACGGCCTTCAGATGCTTCGAGACGATCCGCGAGCCGGTGACGAGGGCGGCAACCTTTTGCTCCTCCTTCACCTTCCAGTTGATATAGGCCTCGATATCGGGATGGTCGATGTCGACCACCACCATCTTGGCGGCGCGGCGGGTGGTGCCGCCCGACTTGATGGCGCCGGCGGCGCGGTCGCCAATCTTCAGGAAGCTCATCAGCCCCGAGGACTTGCCGCCGCCCGAAAGGCGTTCGCCTTCGCCACGCAGACGCGAGAAGTTCGAGCCGGTGCCCGAGCCGTATTTGAACAGGCGCGCTTCGCGGACCCAAAGGTCCATGATGCCGCCCTCGTTGACGAGATCATCGCCGACGGACTGGATGAAGCAGGCATGCGGCTGGGGATGCTCGTAGGCGCTTTGCGACTGGGTCAGCTCGCCCGAGAACGGGTCGACATAAAAATGCCCCTGGCTCGGACCGTCGATGCCATAGGCCCAGTGAAGGCCGGTGTTGAACCATTGCGGCGAGTTGGGGGCAACGCGCTGGGTGGCGAGCATGTAGCGGATTTCGTCGTAAAAGGCGCGGGCGTCTTGCTCGGAATTGAAATACTTGCCCTTGAAGCCCCAATAGGTCCAGGTGCCGGCAAGACGGTCGAAGACCTGACGGCTGTCGGTCTCGGCGCCGTAGCGCGCGTCTTCGGGGAGCTTCGCCAGTGCCTTTTCGTCGGGCACGGAGCGCCACAGCCAGGAGGGCACGCCGTTTTCCTCGACGCGCCTGAGGGCGCGGGCGATGCCGGCCTTGCGGAAATACTTCTGGGCGATGATATCGGACGCGACCTGCGACCAGGCGGCCGGCACGTCGATATCCGCCATGCGGAAAACGATGGACCCGTCCGGATTCTTGATCTCACTGATCGCCTTGCGGAAGGTGATCCCGGCATAGGCCGACTGATCCGGTTTGGTAAAACGACGCTCGATACGCATTGTTGGTGCGAACCCCCAATTGAAAAACAGGCGCGACTATCGCCCCGAAGCCTAAAATCGGCCTCTGACCCCAAGTTCTAGCTTCCCCAAAGCGGGACCGTTACCCGGCCCCGAACGCGACTGGCACCGTCTACTCTGCCCGTCCGCCGGTCTCGTGCCGGCCTCGGTCGGGCGGTGCCGCCGCTCGCATTCCACGCGAGGTTCACAATGTGATCCCCGCCGAAAAGGTTCCGGTACGCGCCTGTCCGAATTGTGTTGGCGCATATCCCGGTTCCCTGTTCGGCATCCTGCACCGGCCTGAGGCCGTTTTGCCAAGAAGCGATGTCGAGCAGCAGAGCTAAGGCTAGTCCCGTTTTCGAAATTCCGTCAACCGTTCTCATTTCGAAAAATGACAACCCCTTGTGTTTGCACGCCAGCATAATCGCTAAATCTAGTATGCAAAGTGTGAACACCGGGGATAAACCGGTGCTGCGGCATATAGGCTCTTGGCGCTTTTTCCAATGGGCAAATCTTGCCGCCTGCCGCGCGGTTCGTCCCGAACGGATTCATGCACTCCGGCAGGCAAATGCACCGCACAGCAAGGTTTTCACCGCTCGAACCTGTTTCGCATTTTGCGATGCCATTGCGGCGATCTCGGCACGAAAGCGGGCGGCTTTCGCACAAGTTTTTGTGACGATTCTGTCAAGCGCATTTTTTTAACGGGATTGCACAAGTCGCCGTCCCGACGCCGCGACACCTGCTCGTCGCGCAAGCACGCCCGGACGCGGTCGTCGCGGCATCGGGACGGCGGCAACCGCGCCGTCGGCGCCGGCCGGCGGGCATTTCCGCCGACGGGTCCGGCGGAGTTGGCGCGGGCGGCGGCGGCTTTTCCGGCGGACCTGTGTTGCCCGGACCGCGAATCACCCCGGCCCGGGGCGGCGGTGCAAAAGATGGACGGTGCCGGCGCCCGCCGGCTATTGGCGTTGCGCCGGCTCGGATTCGGCGCAAGAGGCACCGCACCGTCGCCCGACCGAGCAACGGCCTTGTTTCGACCGGCAAACGGCGAGGCCTCGGGGCTAGGCTAGCGGCAAGTCCCATGCTAGATGCTGGGCCGATCCCGCAAACGTAACGGACCGGCAGCATGCAGCTTTTGGCCGAACTCTTCATCTGGTGGCACAAGCAAACGCTCGGCGTGCGCCTGTGGACGGCATTTCAGGGCCGCTATGTCGGCTCCGACGCGATGGGCAACCGCTATTACCGGGGGCGAAAGAACGATCGGCGCTGGGTGATCTTCAACGGACCGGCGGACGCCTCGGCCATTCCGCCCGGCTGGCACGGCTGGATGCACCACCGCACCGACGTGCCGCCAACCGAAGATGCCTACATACCCCATTCCTGGGAGGTGCCGCACCAGGTCAACCTGACCGGCAGCGCCGCCGCCTATCGCCCCGATGGCAGCATCCTCAACGCCGGCAGGCGGCCGAAGGTCACGGGCGACTATGAGGCCTGGTCGCCGGACGCGTGAGCGCCGCCAATCGGACACATTATCCTGCACTTGCTGACCGCGTGGCGATGAAGCGATTTCTTTTCGGACTTGGGTTTTTGTTGGCGGGTGCGTTCGGCGTCGCGCCGGCACTGGCCGAGAGCATCGCCAATCCGGTGGCGACTTTCGACGGGCTCGACAAGATCACCGGGCGGATCACCACATTCGACGTCTATATCGATGAGACGGTGCAATACGGCTCGCTGCAGATCACGCCGCGCGCCTGCTACACGCGGCCGCCGACCGAGACGCAGCGTACCACCGTCTTCATCGAGGTCGACCAGGTGAGCCTGCAGGGCACGCTCAAGCGCGTCTTCACCGGCTGGATGTTCGCCGACAGCCCGGCGCTCAACGCCATCGACAACGCCGTCTACGACATCTGGCTGATCGACTGCAAGCAGTCGAGCGACGTACCGCCGCCCGACCAGCGGGGATAGGCGTGGGCCGCCCGTTCAGGTTTCCATCTGCCTGTCCAGCGCGCCAAAATCCCCCTTCCGGGCCAGTGCGTCGGCGAGCAGCATTTCGTAGGTCTCGCGCTTGATCTCGATGCCGCCGAGCGAGGCGAGGTGTTCGGTCAGGAATTGCGTGTCCAAAAGAACGAAGCCGCCGGCTTTTAAACGTTCGACCAGATGCACCAGGGCGATCTTGGAAGCGTCGGTCCGCGTGTGGAACATCGATTCGCCGAAAAAGGCGCCACCGATGGCAAGACCGTAAAGACCGCCGACCAGGCCGGTCCCGTCCCAGACCTCAACGGTGTGGCAATGGCGCCTTCGGAACAGCTCGCCATAGACCGAGCGGATGGTCGAATTGATCCAGGTCGAGTCGCGGTCGGTGCCCATAGTGGCGCAGGCATCAATGATGGCGTCGAAATCGGTGTCGATGCGCAGCGCGTAGTCGTTGCGCCGCATGGATTTCCTGAGGCTTTTCGAGACGTGAAGCCCGTCGAGCGGCAGGATGCCGCGCCGTTCGGGCGAGACCCAGAACAGGTCCTCGTCCCCGGCGCTCTCGGCCATGGGGAAGATGCCGGCGCGATAGGCCCTAAGGATCAGGTCGGGCGTGATTTCGAGTTCGAACGGGTCGGGGCGGCTCATGAAATGAGCTTACCCCTTCTTCCTGCCAGCTTCGAGCCAGGCTTCGAGCCAGTGAATGTCGTAGTCGGCCGTCTTGATGGCCGGCTCGTCGATCAGCCGGCGAAACAGGGGCAGGGTGGTCTTGACCCCATCGACGATGAATTCGTCAAGAGCGCGCCTCAGGCGCATCAGGCATTCGTCACGGGTGCGGCCATGCACGATCAGCTTGCCGATCAGGCTGTCGTAATAGGGCGGGATCTTGTAGCCCTGATAGACCGAGGAATCGACGCGCACGCCGACGCCGCCCGCCGGATGGTAATAGGTGATGGTGCCGGGCGAGGGCGCGAAGGTCTCGGCGTCCTCGGCATTGATGCGGCACTCGATGGCGTGGCCGAAATACGTGATCTCGTCCTGGGTCAATGACAAGGGCTCGCCGCCGGCGACGCGGATCTGCTCGTAGACGATGTCCATGTTGGTGATGCGCTCGGTCACCGGATGCTCGACCTGCAGGCGCGTGTTCATCTCGATGAAGTAGAATTCGCCGTTCTCGTAGAGGAACTCGATGGTACCGGCGCCCGAATACTGGAGCTTGCGCATGGCGGCGGCGCAGATTTCGCCGATCTCCATGCGCCTCTCGATGGCGATGGTCGAGGCCGGGGCCTCTTCGAGGATTTTCTGATGGCGGCGCTGCAGCGAGCAGTCGCGCGTGCCGAGATGGATGGCATTGCCCTTGCCGTCGCCGATGACCTGCACCTCGATATGGCGCGGCTTGCCGAGATATTTCTCGATATAGACGGCATCGTCGCCAAAGGCGGCCTTGGCTTCGGACCGGGCCGTCGAGAAGGCTATGGCGATTTCCGATTCGGATTTCGCCACCTTCATGCCGCGTCCGCCGCCGCCGGAGGCGGCCTTGATCAGCACCGGATAGCCAATGTCCTTGGCGACCTTCTTGGCCTCGGCCTCGCTGGCGACACCGCCCGCGGAGCCGGGCACGCAGGGGATGCCGAGTTCGAGCGCCGTCTTCTTGGCCATGATCTTGTCGCCCATGATCTCGATATGATGGGCGGACGGGCCGATGAAGGCGATCTTGTGGCTTTCGAGGATACGGGCGAAACGGGCATTCTCGCTTAGAAAGCCGTAGCCGGGATGCACGGCGTCGGCGCCGGTGATCTCGCAGGCGGCGACGATCGAGGGAATGTGCAGATAGGAATCGCGGGCCGGCGGCGGGCCGATGCACACGCTCTCATCGGCGAGCCGGACATGCATGGCATTGGCGTCGGCGGTCGAATGGACCGCGACGGTTGCGATGCCGAGTTCCTTGCAGGCGCGCAGGACGCGCAAGGCGATTTCGCCGCGATTGGCGATGAGGACCTTTTGAAACATCAACGGCCGTCCCGTTCGCAGGCGACCAGATTGCTATTCGTCTCCGTTGCCGTTCGGCTTATCCGAAAACCGGTTCCCACTTTTCGGACCTCGCTCTTACTCAATGATGGCAAGCGGCTCGCCGTATTCGACCGGCTGGCCGTTTTCGACGAGGAAGCGGGTGATCGTGCCGGAACGGTGGGCCGGTATCTGGTTCATTGTCTTCATCGCCTCGATGATCAGGACGGTCTGACCCTCGGCAACCTTGGCGCCGATTTCGACGAAGGGCTTGGCGCCCGGCTCGGGCGCCAGATAGGCAGTGCCGACCATCGGCGAGGTCAGGGTGCCGGGCAGGGCGGCCAGGTCCTCGGGCGAAGGGATTGAAGCGGCGGTCGGCGTGCCGGTTAGGCCGGCCGGCAGGGCCGGATGAATATGCGGCGCCGGCGGCATGGCGGACGGCACGGCGTAGGACATCGCGGCGGCGCCGGGATGGGCGCGCGTGACACGGACGCGGAAATCGTCGCGCTCGATTTCGATCTCGGCGAGATCTTGCTCGTTCAGCAGCTCCGCGATGGCGCGGATCAGGACCTGATCCACCTCAAGGGGTTTGCTCATGTTGTTACCGTCTCCCCGGCCAAAGCGTTCAGTCCAGCTCTTCGGCAAGCGCCGAGATGGCCAATCTATAACCGGTCGCGCCAAAGCCGCAAATGACCCCGCGCGCAACCGGCGAAATGTACGAGTGATGGCGGAAGTCTTCCCGCGCGTAGACATTTGACAGATGCACCTCCACGGCAACGACCCTGGCCGCGCGAATGGCGTCGTGCACGGCGATCGAGGTGTGCGTATAGGCCCCGGCATTGATGACGAGGCCGGCGCCGGCCGCACCCGCCGCCTGGATGAGGGTGACGAGTTCGCCCTCGGAATTGGTCTGCGCGAAGCTCATCTCGATGCCGAGGCGGACGCAGTCCTCCCGGCATAACGACTCGATGTCGGCAAGGGTCAGCGTGCCGTAGATATCGGCCTCGCGAGTCCCGAGCAGATTGAGGTTGGGACCGTTGAGGATGTGAATGCGCTTGACCATTTGTCCGTTTCTGCCACCGCCGTCGCCCCGGTGGCAAGCGGACTATCGCAATTGCACAAAAAAGGCAAAGCCTGCCGCAAAAGGTTTCAGCCGTCGCAAACCGTGCTGCCGCAGGCCCGCAGGTTGGCGATCCGCTCTTTGAGCGCGTCGGGACCAACGGCACCGGAAACCACTTCGTCGCCGACGATATAGGCCGGGGTGCCGGCGATCGAGAGAATCTGGGCGATATCGTAGGATTTCTGGATGATTTCGCTGACCGCATCCGAATCGGCATCGGCTGAAATCGTGTTCCGGTCGAGGCCCAGCGCCTCAGCGGCATCCAGGGCTGTCTCTTTGCTCGCCTGACCGCGGGTGGTGAACATCGCCAAGTGAAAATCCCAATAGTCCGCCCCGGCGCGATTGACGGCGATGGCGACGCGGGCGGCTTCGACCGAGCCCTGCGACAGGATCGGGAATTCCGCCAGGACCACCTTGAGATCGGGATCGGCGGCGATGATCTCGGCGAGATCGCCGACCGCGGTCCGGCAATAGGAGCAGTTATAGTCGAACAGCTCGACCAGGATGACGTCGCCTTCGGGGTTGCCGACGACGGCATGGTCGGGATTCTTGAAGATGTCGTCGTGAATGGCGGCAATGGCGACGCGGTTCTGTTCGAGTTCGGCGGATTTGCGTTCGGCGTTGAGGGCCACCGACATCTTTTCGAGAATCGACGGATTGGCGAGCAGGTAGCTCTCGATCATCGGGTCGAGCGTTGCCGCGTCGACGGCCGGTGTCGCCGCCATTCTGGCGGTCACGTCGGCATTGGCGATCTCCTCGGCGATCATGGCGCGGATATCGTCCGATGTGGGTGCCGGCGCCGGACGGAACCAGACGCTGGCGAGAAGGGCGCCGGCCATTGCGGCGACGGCGCACAAAAGGATGATGTTGGGACGCGACATGCGCGGGGTCTCCAGTCAGGCGATGGCGCCGGCACGATAGGCGAGGCGCGTTAACGATTAAGGCTCAGAATGTCATCGGCACGCAGCCAGGCGGGCGTGCCCGCGGTCAATTCTTCTTGAGCCTTGCGGGCAAGGCCGAGGGCGATGCCCTCGTCGCCGCGGCCGAGCGCCGCCTCGGCGGCGGCAAGGTTGGCTTCGCCGGTCTCGCCGAGGGCGGCATAGGCCCGAGACAACAGGGTATAGGCGAAAACGGTATCGCTGTCTTCGTTGGCGGCGCGCTTCAATTGCAGGATCGCCTCTTTGACATTGGCGGCGTTCCTGGTCTCGATCAGGGCATGGGCGTACAGCACGCGGATGAGCGGCTCGTCGGGTGCCAGCTTGACGGCGCGCTCGAGCGGGGCGACAGCCTTTTGCGGGTTGCCGGTCTCGACATACATCTGGCCGAGCAGCTCCTGGAAATAGGCATTGGACGGGGAGGCGGCAGCCAGATCGGCCATCACCGGTATGGCGGAGAGGCCCGCCCCGGACTTGTAGGCGGTGATGACGCGGGCGTAGCGCCCGGCCTGGGACTTGTCGGAATTGGGATAGGTATTGACCACGGTCGCGTGGCTTTCGAGGAAGCCGATGACCTTGGCCCGGGCCATTTCGAGGCGCGTGTCGTCGCGGGAACTGCCCGTGTCGCCGTAATGCGACAGGTCGCGGGCGGCCGTCTTGACCTGGTCGATGCGCTGGCCGGCCTCGGGATGGCTGCGCACATAGCTCGAATAGCCGGCGGCTTCCTCGCGCTTGAGGTATTCGAGCACCTCGACCATCCCGCGGCCGGACTGGCCGGAGCGTTCGAGGAACTTGAGCGCGGCGGCGTCGGCGGCGCTTTCCTCGGAGCGGCGATAGGCCATCAGGGCGTTCGTGCCGGCCGATTGCGAGGCGAGGATGAAGGCGGCGGCGACGCCGCCGAGCGAAGGGCCGCCGGATAGGCCGGAGGCAGCGGCGGCACCGGCGCCGAGCACCATGGCGACCGCCTGGAGCGTGACGTTGATGTTCATCTGTTCGCGGATGCGGGCGAGATGGCCGCCGGCGACATGGCCGATCTCGTGGGCGAGAATGGCCTTGAGCTGATTGGCGTTCCCGGCTTCGATCAGCGTGCCGTAATTGATGAAGATCGAGCCGTCCTCGACGACGAAGGCGTTGAAGGCGCGGTCGGCGACAATGTAGACCGTCGGTTCGAACGGGATTTCCGCCGCCTTGAAAAGCGGGATGGCGAAATCACGGATCATGCTCTCGATCTCGGCGTCGCGGATGATGCGGATCTGGGCCTGGGCGCCGGCGGGTGTCGCCGTCAGAGTGAAGGCGAGGACGAGGCAGAGCGCCAGAGACGCCATGCGGCCAAGTCGCGACTTGAACCCGTTGGCGATAGCGGTCATCTGTTTGGCCCCATTCTCTTGCGCCGCCCCTCAGGGTCTGGTTGGGGCGGCATTTGGACGATTTGATGACTGACACGACGACATCCGGCCTGCAACCCTTCCATGTCATGGAAATCCTGGCCGAGGCCAAGGCCCTCGAGGCGGAGGGACGCAGCATCATCCACCTGAGCGCCGGCGAACCGGGTGCGCCGCCGGCGCCCGAAGTGCGGGCGGCGGTCAGGGCGGTGCTCGACCAGCCGCAGCGCTACACGCCGGCCAAGGGCATCTCGCCGCTCAGGCTGGCCCTCTCGGTCCATTACCAGCGCCAGCACGGCGTCGCCGTCGATCCGGAGCGGATCGTGGTCACCACCGGCTCGTCGGCCGGTTTCCTGCTCGCCTTCCTCGCCGCCATCCCGGCGGGCGGGCGGATCGCGGTGACGCGGCCGGGCTATCCGGCCTATCTCAACACCATTTACGGCATGGGTTTTTCGCCGGTCGAAATCCCGGTTTTCGCCGAAAACGGCTGGAAGCTGACGGCAGAGGCGCTGCGGGCGGCGCATGAGGCGACACCGTTCGACGGGCTGCTATTGGCAAGCCCGGCCAATCCGACCGGGGCGGCGCTCGACAGGGCCGAGCTCGATGGTTTGGCCGATGTCGCGGTCGAGATCGGCATCGAGCTGATTTCGGATGAAATCTATCACGGGCTCGACTATCGCGCGTCTTCGCCGAGCGCGCTCGAACACACGAACGACGCCGTGGTCATCAATTCGTTCTCGAAATACCATTGCATGACCGGCTGGCGCGTCGGCTGGATGGTGCTGCCCGAACGGCTGGTCAGGAAGACCGAGATGCTGCAGCAGAACCTGTTCATCTCGGCGCCGACTCTTAGCCAGATTGCGGCCGTGGCGGCGCTCGGCGCCACCGACTATGCCGAGGCGCAAAAATTGGCCTATCGGCGCAACCGCGACGTTCTGGCCGCCGGACTTACGGCGCTCGGCATCGACGGGGCGCCGGGCGACGGCGCCTTCTACCACTATGCCGAGATTTCCCGCTTCTCCAACGATTCGATGGTCTTTGCCAGGGCGCTGCTCAGGCAGGCGGGCGTCGCGGCGGCGCCGGGGGTGGATTTCGACCGTATCGAAGGCCACCGCTACATGCGTTTCTGCTATGCCGGCACGCCGGGCGAGATCGACGAGGCGCTCGAGCGGATCGGACGGTTCGTCGCTGGGTGAGGCGCCGGCCGCCCGGTCACGCCGCCGGCACGTAGTAGCGGATGCGATGGCGGTCGGGGTCCTCGACGACATAGGTCAGCCCGAATGCCATCTCGGTCGGCGGCTGGATGACGTTGAGCGCGTCGGCGCGGGCGGCGTCGTAGCTTGCCGCAAGATCGCTTTTGGCCGGAAGCGCGATGCCGTATTCGGCACCGCCGCCGCCGGTCTCGACCTCCGGATCGACCGTACCGGCCAGCCACAGCGCGAATTTGAGCCCGTTGGGCAGGACGAACATGGCGAAGCCGGGCGCCTGGTCGGCTGGCGACATTCCTAGGACGCGCTTATAAAATTCAATGCTCTTGTGAAGATTTTTGACGTAGAGGATGAGAAAGGACGGGGCGGCCATTGCGGGTCTCCGATTGCGAATGCGCAAGGCTAAGGTCATTTCCTGTCGGATTCCGGCAGCTTGTGTTGCTCGGGAATATCGAGCCGGGCGCGCCAGTCGGCGATCAGGGCTTGGCGGCGGCGCGGATAGCGTTTGCCGGTTTCGACGACGGCGCGGATGCGGTCGGCGCGGAAATGGCGATAGTCGTCGCGCAATTCGCACCAGGCGCCGATGACGCGGACCTGGTCGAAAAAGCCGACCACGAATGGCCAGATGGTGCGTTTGCTTGGTCTGCCTTCCGCATCGGCATAGTCGATCTCAAGCTTGTGCTCGCGGCGGATCGCCTGGCGGATGACGCCGAGATCGATGGTACCGGCCTCGATGGGCCGGCCCGGCGCGATATAGAGCCCGTTGGTTTCGAGCTGGTCCCTGAGGTCGCGCGGCAGCACCGCGCCGATCTTGGCGAGAGCCTGGTTGGCGGCGGCGCCGAGCCGGCTATCGGCGCGGTCGGCCACCCATTTCGAGCCGAGGACCAGCGCTTCGATCTCCTCTTCGGAAAACATCAGCGGCGGCAGCATGAACCCCGGCTTCAATACATAGCCGAGCCCCGGCTCGCCCTCGATGTCGGCGCCCTGGCCTTGCAGGGTGGCGATGTCGCGATAAAGCGTGCGGATGGAGACGCCGAGCTCGTCGGCCAGCGTCTGGCCGGTGACGGGACGGCGGTGACCCCTGAGGATCTGCAGAAGGTCGAACAGACGTTCGGTGCGGGACATGGGCGGACGAAGGGCCAATGATGAAGCGAAGTCATCATATGACGGCAGATGCTGTCGGGAAATGGCAGGATGATGGCGGCTGCGATCGCGAGCGACGCAAAGCGTGACGGCGAAGCGAGGAAAAAAGGGGAGGCCGGAGCCTCCCCTTTTCGATTCACTTTGTACGCAAAAGGATCAGCCGAAAAAGCCGCGCTGCCACCAGCCGGTCTTTTTCTTCTTGTCGTCGTCCTCGGGTTTTTCCTCGGCCGCGCTCGAGGAAGTGACGACGATGCCCTCCTCGGGAAGTTCGCGCTTCGGGCGACGCGGCTTGGCTTCTTCGGTAGCCGGCGCTCCGGCCGCGCTCCGCGGCTCGGCCCGTTCGGCGGGTTCGCTTACCTTTGGCGCGGCGGCGGGTTCGGCGGCGGCCTTGGGTTCAGGCGCGGCATGCGCCTCGCCGGCCTTGGCGGCGGACGGCTTGCGCGACCGACGCGGCTTCTTGGCCGGCGCCGTCTCGGCGACCGAATCCTCGGCCGTCGCCTCGGCGGCGCGGGCGCTCACCGGCTCGGCCGGCGCTTCGGTCTCGGCCGGCGCTTCGGGCTCCGCCTCGCCCGCCCTGCGGCGGGAGCGGCGCGGTTTGCGTTTGGGCTTTTCCTCTCCGGCGGGCACGGACGCGGCTTGCACCGCGGCGGCGGGTTCTTCGGCCGGTTCGACGGCCTCGGCTGCCGGCGTCTCGTTCCTGCCACGCTTGACCGGCGCGTCGAAATCATTGTCCGGAACCGGCACGCCGCCGGCGTCGAAATCGTTGACGGCCTTGGCGACATGTTCGGCCAGGGGTGGGCGATGCCAGCCTTCGATGGCCTCCTGCGCCTCGAACTCGCCTTCGACCAGATCGGTCAGCGGCTTGCGGTTGCGCCTTCCGCCGCGGCGACCGCGCCGACGCCGCTTGCGCGGCTCGCCGTCCTCGCCGGTGGTGGTGGCCTCCTCGGTTTCGCCCTCCGATTCGGCTTCGCCCTCCGACTCGGCCTCGCTGTCGGCGCGGGTCCCGATTGCGGTCTCCGCTTCCGTCCGGCCACGGCCCCGGCCACGGCGGCGGCGGCGGCGCGACGACCGGCCCGCAGCGTCGGCGTCGTCTTCGGCGGCAACGGTTTCGGTCTCTTCTTCTTCCGCTATGTCTTCGTCCACCTCGTCGTCGAGGTCGCGCATTTCGGCGCTGTCCACCTTGACGAAGGGCGCGCGCGGCACTTCGGCGCCGGGCAGGCGGGATTCGGCGCGCTCGATGTGGAAATGGTTGCCGACGAGCTTGTCATCGGCGGTGATGGCGATGCCGAGGTCGTACTTGGCTTCGAGATCCATCAGGGTGACGCGCTTGGCATTGAGGATGTAGAGGGCCACTTCGGTCGGCACGCGCACGTTGAGGGCCTGCCCGTTCTTCTTGAGAACGTGATCCTCGATGGCGCGCATGACCATCAGCGCCAGGCTTTCCACCGAGCGGACGATGCCGGCGCCCTGGCAGACCGGACAGGTATGGGTCGAGCTTTCGAGCACGCCGAAGCGGATGCGCTGGCGGCTCATTTCCATCAGGCCGAAATGGGAAATGCGGCCGACCTGGATACGGGCGCGGTCGTTTTTGAGGGCGTCCTTCAGACGGCGCTCGACATTGCGGATGGAGCGGCGCTCCATCATGTCGATGAAGTCGATGACCACAAGACCGGCGAGATCCCTGAGGCGCAGCTGGCGCGCCACTTCGTCGGCGGCCTCGAGATTGGTCTGGTAGGCGGTGTCCTCGATATTGTGCTCGCGGGTCGAGCGCCCGGAATTGACGTCGATGGAAACCAGCGCCTCGGTCGGGTTGATGACGATATAGCCGCCAGACGGCAGGGTGACCTGCGGCGAGAACATGGCGTCGAGCTGGGATTCGACCGAGAAGCGCGAGAAGATCGGCTGGTCTTCCTTGTACGGCTTCACGTTCTTGGCGTGGGACGGCATGATCATCTTCATGAAGTCCTTGGCTTCGCGATAGGCCGCGTCGCCGGCAATCAGCACCTCGCCGATATCCTTGCTGTAAAGGTCGCGAATGGTGCGCTTGATCAGGCTGCCTTCCTCGTAAACGAGGTTGGGCGCCTGCGAGGTCAGGGTCAGGGTGCGGACATTCTCCCACAGCCGCATCAGGTATTCGAAGTCGCGCTTGACTTCGGCCTTGGTGCGGGCGGCGCCGGCGGTCCGAAGGATCACGCCCATGCCGTCGGGCACGGACAGTTCCGTGGCGATTTCCTTCAGCCGCTTGCGATCGACGGCGTTGGTGATCTTGCGCGAAATGCCGCCGCCTCGGGCGGTATTGGGCATCAGCACCGAATAGCGGCCGGCCAGGGACAGATAGGTCGTCAGCGCCGCGCCCTTGTTGCCGCGCTCTTCCTTGACGACCTGCACCAGCATGACCTGGCGGCGCTTGATCACTTCCTGGATCTTGTACTTGCGGAACAGGTTGCGCTTGCGGTTCTGCGCTTCCTCGATGGCGTCGTCGCCGCCGACATCGTCGACGCTTTCGTCCCCGGCTTCGGCCTGCTGCACATTGGCACCGTCGGATTCGGCGTTTTCGTCCTCGGTGGCGGCTTCGGATTCCTCCGGCTCGTCGGCCGGCGCCGGTTCGGCGACGGCATCGTCCTCGTCGGCGGCGGCCTCGGCGGCCTTCAGCGCCTCGCGGTCGGCGACGGGAATCTGGTAGTAGTCGGGGTGGATTTCGGAAAAGGCGAGGAAACCGTGGCGGTTGCCGCCATAATCGACAAAGGCCGCCTGCAGGGACGGTTCGACCCTGGTGACCTTGGCCAGATAGATGTTTCCGCGCAATTGCCGACGCGAGGCGGCTTCGAAATCAAACTCATCGAGACGGTTGCCGCTCGTCACGACAACCCGGGTTTCTTCCGGGTGGGTGGCATCCACCAGCATTCTTTTGGTTGACATCAATTCTTACTCCACACCGTCGCGCGCCCATTTCCGCCAGCCATGAGGGCTGCGCAAGGGCGCCGGGCGAGGTGCTCTGGTTGTCTGAAAGGGCGCGCATGGCGCCGGTTGTGATGAAGATCGGATGACGCAGGCGGCGGACGCGCGATTGAATTCCGCTCCTTCCGCCGCATTCGTCCATATCGATCTTCCCTGTTCGAACGGCCGACGCCGCTCGCGGCGTCGCTGTTCTGTTCGGCCGCAACGGACCGAAATTCCGTTTCGGGACAATGCGCACCCTGAAATCCGGCGTGCATGTTCCGTGTTCTGCGAAACGCATCGCCATTGGCGATGGCCCGAGATGGCCGGCGCTTCCCCGCTGCGTGGCCACAGCGCGGCGCCGCGTGTCCCGTTAGTTTCTTTTGTACGCGAACCATGTCGCCATCAGGGCGGACGGTCGCGCGTGCATGAAGGTGCGGCACACTGCACCACGCTTCTGCCTTTAGGTGGGTTGCGTCAAATTGGCAACAGGAAAGTCAGTTTGGCTGTCGCGTATGGACGGGTCGAGATAGAACGGATGCAGCATGAAGGCGCTCGGTCTGCTATGTAGCGAAACGCCCCGATTCCCTCACTCGAATGCAGGATCGCGCATGCCGGACTGGCCCCGAAAAAGCGCCATGCAGCAAGGCTTCGCCCTGATTTTCGCGGTCCTGGCGCTATGCTGGGCGGTCCCGGCGGCGTTGGCGCAGGCCGATGGCGCGGCGGATGTGCCGGCTGTCGCGGCACCCGAGCAGGCGGATGCGCCACCGCCCGAGGTCGCGGGCCTGCGTATTCTCAACAATGACGAAAGAGCGCGGCTGATCGTCGATCTGAACGCCGTGACCGAATTCGCCATTGCCGCGCTCAACGGTCCCGACCGTATTGTCGTCGACATGCGGGCGGAGGGACTCGCGGCGCCGATCGATGAAACGCCGGCCGGCGACGGGCTGATCGGCGTCTATGCGCTTGCCAAAGCCGAGGCGGGGCGGGTGCGCGCCACGCTGACGCTTTCGGCACCGGCCCAGGTGCAGCAGGCCTATCTCGTCGCGCCGGTGGACGACCAGCCGGCGCGGCTGATCGTCGATCTCATCCCGGATTCGCCGGCGCGATTCGCCGAGCGCGTCTCCGAGGACTACAAGGCGGCGCTGGCGCGGCAGGCGGCGGCGGATGCGGCCACTGCCGCGGCCGAAGCCGCGACGGCGGCGGCGCAGCCGGCCCCGTCGCCGGTGACCATCACTTCCGGCACGCCGCGGCCGCTCATTGTCATCGATCCCGGGCATGGCGGCATCGACGGCGGCGCCGAAGCCTTCAACGGTATCAGGGAAAAGGACGTGGTGTTCGATTTCGCCCTCGAGTTGCAGCGTCTTCTGGTGGCGATGAACCGGTTCGATGTATCGATGACCCGCGACGCCGACACTTTCGTCAAGCTCGAGGACCGTGTGACGCTGGCACGGGCGAACAAGGCGGACCTGTTCATTTCCATCCATGCCGACAAGTTCGAGGACACCGCCATCCGCGGCACCTCGCTCTACATGCGCGACGAGAAGGCAACACACGAGCTCGACCGGATTCTGGCGGAACGGGAAAATCGCGCCGACCTGATCGCTGGATTCGTGCCGCCCGACAGCGACGAGCGGGTGACCTCGATCCTTGTCGGACTGATGCAGCGCGAAACGCGGCGCAAGTCCTTCCAGGCTGCCCAGGCCGTCCTGCAAAGCCTCGAATCGCACACGCGCCTGAGGAAGATTCCGCTGCACCGCGCCGATTTTTACGTGCTGCAGGCGCCCGAAATTCCGGCACTCCTGATCGAGCTCGGCTTCCTGTCGAACGAGGCCGATGTCGCCAACCTGACCCGCAAGGACTGGCGCGACGAGACCGCCGACGCGATCGCCGCCGGCATCGCCGCCTATTTTGACGGGATCGATCAAAACTGATTAAACCGGTCGACGCGCCTGCGGCGCCACCACATTTCCGCCGTCAAGTCGGGCGAGACCGCCATCTGACGGCAAAGTTTGGGCAATTCTGGAACGGGCATTCATGCTGCGCATTCTGAGCTGGTTTTTCGGCTTTTCGGTCTTTGTCGGACTGATCGCCATCGGCGGGGTGGCCTGGTACATCTCGGTGCTGTCGGCGGATTTGCCCGACTACACCGTGCTCAAGGACTACCAGCCGCCGGTCACCACCCGCGTCCATGCGGCGGACGGCACGCTGTTGGCCGAATATGCGCGCGAGCGCCGGCTGTTCCAGCCGATCGAGACCATTCCGCCCATCGTCGTCGAGGCCTTCCTTTCCGCCGAGGACAAGGATTTCTACAGCCACGGCGGCATCTCGCTCGACGGCACCATCCGTGCCCTCAGGGACAATTTCCTGGCGCGCGTCGAGGGCGACAGTGCAATCCAGGGCGGCGGCTCGACGATCACCCAGCAGGTTGCAAAGAACTTCCTGCTCTCCTCCGAGCAGACCTGGGAACGCAAGGCCAAGGAAGCGCTGATCGCCATCCGAATCGAAACGACCTTTTCCAAGGACCGGATTCTCGAGCTTTATCTCAATGAAATCTTCATGGGTTCGTTTGGCGGCCAGACCTATGGCGTCGCGGCGGCGGCACTCAATTATTTCGACAAGGCGCTCTACGAGCTGAAGCTTTCCGAGGTTGCCTATCTGGCGGCGCTGCCCAAGGGCGCCAATAATTACCACCCGTTCAAACACCCAAGGGCCGCCATCGAACGGCGCAACTGGGTGCTCGATCGCATGGTCGAGAACGGCTATATCACGGCTAAAGACGGCGAGGATGCCAAGAAGGACAGCCTCGACGTCGTGCCGCGCGAAACCGGTACGCGCGTCTATGCCGCCGAGTATTTCACCGAGGAGGTCCGCCGTGAACTCGCCAAGCTCTATGGCGAGGACCAGCTTTATGGCGGGGGCCTCAGCGTCAGGACGACGCTCGATCCAAAGATGCAGGAACAGGCGCGCCGGGCGCTGATGGACGGGCTGATCGATTACGACCGCACCAAGGGCTTCCACGGTCCCGTGGCGACGATCGACGTCTCGGGCGGCGACTGGGGCGCGGCGATCAACGCCGTCAAGCCACTCAGCGACGTGCCGGAATGGACCCTCGCCGTGGTGCTCGAACTGGACACCAACGAGGCCAGGATCGGTTTGAGGCCCGGCACCGATGTCGATGACCGGATGCTGCCCGACCGCGTGACCGCATCGCTGCCGGGCCGGACGATTTCTTGGATCTCCAAAAAGCTTGGCGAGGTCCTCCATGTCGGCGATGTCGTCTATGTCAGCGCCGTCGCGGACGAGGAAGGCGTCTATACGCTCGAACAGGTGCCCGAGGTCGAAGGCGCCATCGTTGCCATGGACCCGCGCACCGGGCGCGTGCTGGCCATGGTGGGCGGATTTTCGTTCGACGCCTCGGAATTCAACCGAGCAACGCAGGCGCTCAGGCAGCCCGGCTCGTCGATCAAGCCGATCGTTTATTCGGCGGCGCTCGACAACGGCTACACGCCGGCCTCGGTGGTGCTCGACGCGCCGCTCGAAATCGTCAATCCCGACGGATCGGTGTGGCGGCCGGAAAACTACGCCCAGGAATTCTACGGGCCGCAGACCCTGAGGCGCGGCATCGAGAATTCGCGAAACGTCATGACGGTCAGGCTGGCCAAGGATATCGGCATGCCGCTCGTGGTCGAATACTTCAAGCTGTTCGGCATCTATGGCGACCTGCTGCCGGTCTTGTCGATGGCGCTCGGCGCCGGCGAGACGACCGACCTGCAAATGACCTCGGCCTACGCCACCATCGCCAATGGCGGACGCCGCATCACCCCGACCCTGATCGACCGCGTCCAGGATCGCTACGGCACCACCATCTTCAAGCACGACGAGCGCGTCTGCGACGGCTGCGTCGTCGAGGAATGGAACAACCAGCCCGAGCCGCTGATCATCGACAATCGCGAGCAGGTGCTGGACCCGATGACCGCCTACCAGATCACCTCGATGATGGAGGGCGTGATCCGGCGCGGCACCGGCACCGAAGCGCGCCGGCTCAACCGGCCGGTGGCCGGCAAGACCGGCACGTCCTCGGACTACAAGGACGCCTGGTTCGTTGGCTTCACCCCGGAACTGGCGGTCGGGGTCTATGTCGGCTACGACAACCCGCGCTCGATGGGCCGGCAGGCAACGGGCAGCACCTTCGCTGCGCCGATCTTCACGAACTTCATGGAAAAGGCCCTCGAGGGCAAGCCGCCGACGCCGTTCAACATGCCTTCGGGCATGAGCCAGGAATGGATCGACCCGGCCACCGGCGTCGCCGCCATTTCCGGCGAGGCGGCCATTCTCGAGGCCTTCAAGCCGGGGACCGGACCGAACCTCGTCACCTCGGTGATCGGCGTCGATTCGAGCGCCTTCCTCAATCTCGAGGACGGGTTCGCCGATCCGAACGCCGGCCGCGGCGGGCTGTTTTAGAGCATCGTGCGCAGAAGTGGAAACCGGTTCTGCGCACTTCGAACCGTCGTTTGGCCAATCGTGCCAGTGGCACGATTGGAGGCGAGAAGGCGATGCGACCACACACAGACGGAGCGGCGACGCGGTTCGATTTGAACGCGCGCCGCTCTGGAACGCGCCGCCGCGCCTCACATCACCGGGACAAAGAGCTGCGCCACCGGATTGCCGGCATAGCCCTTGGCCTTGAAGATCGGCAGGAAGCGGTCGTCGTAATAGATGAAGGCGGGAAGCGAGAAGTCGGGCCTCAGGCCATTGGCCGTCATCCAGTCCTGCATGATATAGCGCATCGCCGCCATGACGTCGGCATTGCCGCGCTTGACCAGTGAGGTGGTGGCGCAGCGGCAGGCCGGAAGGATCAAGCTCTTCATGTCAGCGGGAACGTGGTCGAACCCAGACACCTCGACGGCCATGTAATAGTCGAATTCCGGCGAGTCCGGCGGCTTGACGAATGCACAGATCTGGTTGGCGTTGATGCGATCGGGGACGGCGTCGAGCGTGCCGTCGTCCATGATCCTGTGAAAGAAGTCGGGGACTTCCCTGGCCTGGAGATTGTCGAGGAAACTGGTGTGCAGGACCGGGCCGACAATGCGTTTCTCGTCGGTGTCGATCAGTTCAACATTGAACATGGATTGCCTTTGGGGATTGGCGTTTGATGGGTTCCGGCCGGCTGGCCGGGTGGCGTTGCTCGATTGCAAAGAAAATTCTGCAATCTGCACCGCCTAAATGCGGATTGAGGCGGGCGACCGCAAGTGCGCAGGATTGTCGCAGCGTCTCAACCGGGCGGCACGGCGCTGAACGGGCGCAACGGCGCCGGGGTTGATCCATCGCCGCAGACCGGCTATCGCACCGGCCTGAAAATGCATTGGATACGAACATGCGCGCGGAAATCGAAACCAGGACCGACGAAATCAGGCAGGCCGTAAGCCTGCTGAGGAGGCATCTTTGACTGGGACAACGCCGTCGTCCGCCTCGAAGAGCTGAATGCCAAGGCCGAATCTCCTGATTTCTGGAACGATGCCCAGAAGGCCCAGGCGCTGATGCGCGAGCGCCAGTCGCTCGACTTCCAGATCGGCGAGGTCCGCCGCCTCGAAGCCGCCATCGCCGAACATATCGGGCTGATTGAACTCGGCGAGGAAGAGGGCGATACCGAAATCGTCGGCGAGGCCGAGGCGGCGCTCACCGAACTGCACGAGCAGGCCGAGCGGCTGCGTGTCGAAACGCTGTTGAGCGGCGAGGCGGACAGCAACGATTCCTATCTCGAAATCCATGCCGGGGCCGGCGGCACCGAGAGCCAGGACTGGGCCAACATGCTGTTGCGCATGTACACGCGCTGGGCCGAGCGGCGCAAGTTCAAGGTCGAGATGATGGAGTATCATGACGGCGAGGAGGCCGGCATCAAGTCGGCGACGCTCATGATCAAGGGCCACAATGCCTATGGCTGGCTCAAGACCGAAAGCGGTGTGCATCGGCTCGTCCGCATTTCGCCCTTCGACAGCGCGGCGCGGCGCCATACGAGCTTTTCGAGCGTCTGGGTCTATCCGGTCGTCGACGACACCATCGACATCCAGATCAACGAGGCCGATCTGAGGATCGACACCTACCGCTCCTCGGGGGCCGGCGGCCAGCACGTCAACACCACCGACAGCGCCATCCGCATCACCCATGTGCCCTCGGGCATCGTTGTGGCCTGTCAGCAGGAGCGCTCCCAGCACAAGAACCGCGCCACAGCCATGGCCATGCTGAAATCGCGGCTCTACGAGGCCGAACTGCAAAAGCGCGAGGAAGCGGCCACGGAGATCGAGAGCACGAAATCGGAGATCGGCTGGGGCCACCAGATCCGTTCCTACGTGCTGCAGCCCTATCAGCTCGTCAAGGATTTGCGTACCGAGGTCGAGAGCATGCAGCCCGCCAACGTGCTCGATGGTGATCTCGACATGTTTCTCGAGGCGTCGCTGGCGCATCGCGTCGGCAATGAGGCGAAGTAGGGCCGCGTGAAAATGTCTCCTCGAGACGAGGCTTTTTCTTATCAGTCAGCCTAAAGAATCGCCTGTAATACTCTGCCAGCCTTGAGGAAAGCGCTCGGATCAATCGGGGCGCCAGCACGGCGGATTTCGAAATGCAGGTGCGGGCCGGTCGAGCGGCCGGTGGAGCCGACCCTGCCGACGGCGTCGCCGGTCGAGATGGCGTCGCCTTCGCCGACCAGGATGGCCGACATATGGCCGTAGCGCGAGACGATGCCGTCGCCATGGTCGATCTCGACCATGTTGCCATAGCCCGATTTCTCGCCGGCGAAGGTGACGCGGCCGGCGCCAGCGGCCAGCACGTTCGTACCCGTCGCGGCGGCGAAATCGGAACCGGAATGGAAGGCCGCGCCGCCGGTGAAAGGGTCGGTGCGGTTGCCGAAGGGCGAACTGAGACGCAGGGCGCCCACGAGCGGGCGGTGCACCGGCGCCTCGGCGGCGGCGTCGCGAATGGCGGCGTAGCGGCGCAATTGCTGGGCCACGGCATTTGCCGACTCAGTCAGGGCAGAAGCCGGATCGGCGAGAGCCGGTTCGAACGGCCCGCCGATTGCGGGTTCGGCGGCCGCGATACCGACGGATCGAAGCGTTTCGGCGATCGTGTCGCCGGCCGAGCGGGCGCGCTCGGCGAGGGCCGTCATGGTGGCGCGGTTTTCCGCCTGCATGTCGCTAAGCGCCGTGCCGATGCTGCCGAGCGAAAGCGCTGCCATGTCGCCTGGCCGCGCGGCGGCGGGCAGGGGCGCCGGCGCATCGCCGGCGACAAGGCCGAGATCCTCGGCCATGCGGGCGAGGGCGCGCACGATCTGCTGCTGTTCGCCGAGGTCTTCCTGCTGCTGCACCAGCTCGCGCACTTGCAGATTGACGTCGCCCTCGCGGGCATATTGGCGCGAGTTCAGCCGGTCGATTTCGGTCCTGAGATCGGCAATGCGGGTCTCGTAGAGGGCGATGCGGGCGTCGGCGGCCGGGCTGACGAGGCGGGCAATGTCCTCGTTCATGCTCAGCAACAGCACAAGCCCGGCATTGATGGCGAGCAAAAGCACCGTAACGCCGTAAAACAGCGCCGGCGAAATGCCGACGCGCGGCGGGGGCTTGCGGCCCGAACCAAGGGATGACGCCACTTTACGCAACCGACTACTCCGACGCGACACACTGAAAAACGCCGGAATCTTGCGCGATTATGGTTAATAAAGGCCCAAGCTCAGTTTTTTGCCCGCAAATGGCGGATGCGCTCGAGTATGCGGGCGGCGTGTCCCCTGATGCGGGGGACGGGGATGATCTCGGCGATCGTGCCGTCCGGGGCGATGATGAAGGTGGTGCGGATGAGACCGACATAGGCATGGCCGAACGTCGTTTTCTCGCCCCAGATACCATAGGCCTCAATGGCGATACGGTCCGGATCGGCGGCGAGCCGCATCTCGAGGCCGTATTTCCGGCGGAATCGGGCGTGTTGCTCGATCGCGTTCGGCGAAATGCCGACGAGCGTCGCACCCAGTTCGGCGAAGTCCGGCGCAAGGTCGGAAAACTCGCGGTTCTCGATGGTGCAGCCTTCGGTATCGTCCTCGGGATAAAAGAACAGCACCACGAACCGGCCACGCTCGGAAAAAAGGTCGAAAGACGCGCCGTCGTCGCAGGACAGGGTGAAAAGCGGGGCGGGAGCGCCCGCTGCCAGTGCGGTCATGGTGCGAATCCTCGGTTCGGCAGGCGATACTGGCGCATTCGCCTTGTCTTGCGCCATATTGCGGCCAGTATAATCCTAAAAGGGGGAGTGTGCCTTGATGCGATTCTCAAGGCCCGGAGATTGGATCAACCGACGCCATTGACCACCAAACCGAGCGAAACCGCCAGCGCGGCGGATGCCGTGCGCCAAGGCCGGAGCGGCGACGGGCCCGACATGGGCTCCGGAGTGGAATCGGTCGACCCGGCGAAACCGGACGAATCCGCGGCGCCGGCGCCGGACCTCAAGGCGGCGCTCGCTAAGGTGCGTGACTATACCCCGCACGCCAAGGAGCGTCCGCGACCGGCCGACCGGCGTCAGGCACACCAGACGACGGATGGGCTGCACACCGAAACCGCGGAGGAAAGCGCCGGGGCGCCGGCCCTTGCCGATGCGGCGGGTGCAGGCGGGCCGGTCGAGCCGGCGGAGACCACCGGGGCGGGCATGCTGGCCGAAGCCGAAGTCCAGCCCGCCGACACGGCGGATAGCCGCGCTGCGGACACAGGGACCGGAACCGCGGCGCAGCCGGAAGACGACTGGACGGGGGAATTTGCCGTCCTGCTGGACGCGCACGCCGACAGCAATGCGACGAATGCCGGCGGCGAAACCGCCGCGCCGGCGGATGTCGCGTTGACCGAGGACATCACGCTGCTTCTGGAGTCGGATGGAGCCTCTCCGGCGGTCGCCGCCGATGACAAGGCTGCTTCCGGCGAGCCGAAAGCGGCGCCGGCGACAAGCAAGGCCGCCGCTCTCGATACGCCCGTCGCTCATGCACATGCCGGCCGGTTGGTGGCGGACGCGACGGCGCCGGACGCGATGGCGCCTGCGCCACCGCGTTCGGTCGACAGCCTCTCCGACGATCGCGCCGCCCCAGCCGAAATCGTACCGGACGCGCCGCGCCCGGATGGCGCCGACGGCGCGACCGATGCCAATGTCGCCGTCCTGCCGGCGCCTGCGGCGCCACGGCGGCGGAACTGGCCGCTCGCGGTCCGCCTCGCGGCCTTCGTCGCCGGCGTGCCGGTGCTGCTGCTGGCGCTGATATACGCCGTGCTGCTGATCGGTCCGGTCAACCTGTCCTTCGCCAAGCCCAATGTCGAACAGATGATCCGCGCCGCGCTGCCGCCCGAAATCCGGCTGGAGCTGGGCGATCTGACCCTGTCGCTCAGCGCCAGTTTCCGTCCGGTGCTGCGCTTCGCCCCGGTCGCTGTCACCGATACCGGCACGGGGGCCGAGGTCGACATCGAGGCGCTGGAAATCGGCGTGTCGCCGCTCGAGACCCTGATCGGACAGCCGGCCGCCGTGGTCAGCCTGGTTGCACCGGAACTGCAGCTGGTACAGGATCTTCTAGGCCCGCGCCTCGCCACGTTCGCGTCGCGCGAAGATCTACCGAGCGGCGAGACGCTGGTCGAGATCCGCCAGGGCGACGAGGTCTATCCCGAGGTGCTGATCGGTCCGGACGGGCTCAAGGTCAGCGGACCACCGCCGCGCGGCGACGGCGTCGGCATCCGCTCGGACAACGAGTGGCTGGTCTACAATCTCGAGGGCCTAGAACATCTGCTGGCCGATTTCGAAGGCCAGGCCGTCGGCGGGCGCCTGGCGCGGTTCGAGGTGCGAGGCGGCATTTTCGAGATGCTCGATCCGGTCTATGGCATCATGCGGCGGTTCGACGATCTCGATCTGGTGGTGACGCCGTTCTCGGGCGGCCGACCGACCAAGGGGACGATCAGGGCGGTTCTGGCCGGTCGCGAGATCGCCGGCGCGTTCGAGCATCGCGCCATCGACACCGGCGGAGCCGAGCTTGGGTTCTCGATACAAAATCTCGATTTCGCCAGCCTCATTCCGGCGCTCGACGATCCTGCGGGGATGATGGCGATCAGGGGGGCCGGCGCGCTTGGCGGCACCATCGTCTACGATCGCGCCGGCGGCGCCGCGACGAGTGGCCAGTTCACGGTCGATCTCGGCGGCACGCAGTTCCGCCTGCGCGAGGATATGTTCCCGGTGACCCGGGCCGATCTGGTGCTCGACTGGCAACCGGGTGACAGCCGGTTCCTCATCAGCCAAGGGGCGATGGAGGTCGGCGACAGTTCGGTTCGCTTCGACGGCGAAGTCGTCTTCGGGCTCAACGATTATTACGGGCCGGTGTTTTCCGCCGGCCTCATGCTGCGAGACCTCACGCTCTCGCCCTACGATCTCGGCAAGCCGGCCGAGCCGTTCGACGAAGTTAGCATCCGGGCCTGGGCCGCGCCGCTATATGGCGCCATCGGCCTTGATCGCATGGTGGCGACCAAACCGGGCGTCGAAATCCGCGCCAGTGGCCGGTTCGACATGATCCGGTCGGGCATCGGCATCGACCTCGAAGTCGGCGGCGAAGGCGCCAGTGTCGACGACCTCAAGCGTCTCTGGCCCTATTTCATTGCGCCAGGCGGCCGCGACTGGTTCGTCGAACACGTCAAGACGGGGCGGATGACCACCGGCTCGCTGCGCTTCGATCTGCCGGTGGGGACGATCGACCCCAATGCCGACGACGCGCCGCTGCCGCCGGACAGCGGCTGGATCAATCTGCGCGCCACCGACGTGACGATCATCCCGACCGAGGGCTTTTCGCCCGTGGCGCTCGGCGGCGAGGTCGAACTGACGCTCCGGGACAACGAGACCTTCGTTGAACTGGGAACGACGCGCATTGTCAGCGAGGACGGCCAGTTCGCCGTTTCCGACCTGTCGGTCGATATCGATGCAAGCGCCCGCCACGAATCGGTGATCGAGTTCTCCGGCGACGTCAGCGGCGACATCCCGGCGCTGATCGGGTTTGCCGAAAGCCAGTCGCCGGGCGTGATCGACGGGCTCGATCTGCCATTCGATGCGCGGGCGCTCTCGGGCAGGGTCAGCGGCGCGGCGGTGATGACCATGCGGTTCGGCGCCGATCCGGCGCCGCTGTCGATCGACTACGCGGTCAACGGCCTCGCCGAAGACTTCGCCAGCGACGTAAAGATCGCCGACCGCATCATCACCGACGGGCAATTGACCTTCCGGGCGACGCCGGATGCCTATCACGTCGAGGGCACGGCCGAGCTCGACGGCATGGCGGCCGAGCTGATGCTGGACGGCGGCGCCAATCGTGCCGCCGATATCCGCATCGCCTCGACCATCGACGCCGCCGAATTCGAGAAGTTCGGCTTCGATGTCTCCGACCTGTTGTCCGGTTCGATCCGCTTCGTGGCCAAGCCGATCGAGGACGGGGCAATGCAGCTTGCCGTCGACCTGACCGAGGCGCGGGTCGACATAAAGGACCTCGGCATCGCCAAGCCGTCGCGGGTGCCCGGCACGCTCAACGCCGAAATCCGGCTCGACGGCACCAAAACCGAGATCACCAAGATCGATGTCGCTTTCGCCAATGTGCGCCTCAAGGGCGAAATGGTCTTCGACGCCGAGACGGGGCTGGTATCGGCCGATTTCTCCGATTTCGCCCTGAGCGCGGGAGATTCGGCGCGATTGTCGATCGCGCCCGGCGAGGCCGGCGGCTATCAGGTGCAGATCGTCGGCGACCAGTTCGATCTGAAGCCGATGCTGAGGCGCTATTTCGCCCTCGACAAGACCTCGACGGGCTCGCCGCAGGCGACCTCGGTCCCGCAGGAAATCTCGGTGAAGGCGCGGCTCAACCGGGCACTCGGCTTTTTCTCGACCACCGCCTACAATGTCGAGCTGGGGCTCGACCTGAGGGGTGAAAACCTGCTCGACGCCTCCCTGCAGGGCCAGTTCGCCGAGGGCAATTCGGTGTCGCTGACCACCAACCCGACGACCGGCGGGCGGCTGATGACCGTGGCCTTCAACGACGCCGGCACGCTGCTGCGATTCCTCAATGTCTATCCGCGCCTGCTCGGCGGCTCGGGGAGCCTGACCTTGCGGACGGATGTGCGCGAAAAGGTCGATTACGGCGAAATCCGCATCCGGGACTTTTCCATCGTCGACGAGGACAAGGTGGCCGAGATCGTCGGCAACCACCAGGACAGCCGCCAGCTCATCGCGGCCGGCAACCGGCTCAATTTCCAGAACGGGCAGGCGAGCTTCATCCGCCGTTCCGACCGCATCGAGCTCGTCGATGCCGTGGTCGACGGCGGCTCGATCGGCGCGACGCTCAAGGGCTTCATCTACACCAAGGCGCGGCAATACGACCTCACCGGCACCTATATCCCGCTGTTCGGCCTCAACAACATGTTCCAGCAATTGCCGCTGATCGGCGAATTGCTGGGCGGGCGCGACGGCGAGGGCGCATTCGGCGTCACGTTCGCGGTCAGGGGCGCTCTCGACGCTCCGAACGTCATCGTCAATCCGGTGTCGCTGCTGGCGCCGGGCGTCTTCCGCTCGATTTTCGAATTCCGCGCCACCGAGGCGCCGCGCGAGGACACGACGGGGCAATAATGGCAGCTTGACATTGCCAGGCGCCGGTATGACTTATTCATACCGGAAACTTGGATCGGGAGATGTTGCGATGCCGGGTGTTCACAAGCGCACCTTCAGCCTTACCGAAGCGCAGGCGAAATATGTCGACGAAAAGGTCGCCTCGGGCGCTTTCGCCTCGGGTTCCGAGGTCATTCGCGAAGGCTTGCGCTCGCTGCAGTTGCGCGACGCGGCTATCGAGAAATGGCTCAGGGAAGAGGTCGTGCCGACGCTTGAAGACTATGAGGCGAATCCGGAAAGCGCGCTGTCCGTCGATGAGGTGTTCGACAGCATCGAGGCGCATATCAGGTCGATGGAGGACGCCAAGAAGGCGGGATGAGCCGAAAAGTCGTCATCACGGCAAGAGCGGGGCCAATCTTCACGCCATTGCGCATTGGATCGCAGAACAGGCGCGCCGGCAACCGCCCTGTCCTATGCGATGAAGCTGCGGCAGTTTTGCCGTAGCCTGGCTGATTTCCCGGAACGGGGTCTGACGAGAGCAGATATCTGGCCCGGGCTGCGGGTCGTGTTTCTCGAACGCCGGGTGACGATCGCCTATTCGATCGAAGACAGTGTCGTTGTCGTCGCGCGTGTCTTTCACGGCGGGCAGGACTGGGAGGCCGAATTGCGGAGCGACCTCCCGGATGCTGAAGAGGATAGTCTCTAAACCGGCTTCAAGAGTGCGTGCTTCTTCTTGCCGACAGAGAGCTTGATGACGCCTTCGGGAAGGAGCTGGGCCGGAGTGAGCGTCGCGCGTTCGTCGTCGACGGTCTCGTCGTTGGCCTTGAGGGCGCCGGCCTTGAGGTGGCGGCGCGCCTCGCCGTTGGAGGCGGCAAGCCCGGCCATGACGAAAGCGGCGAGAACGCCGATGCCGGCGCCAAGGTCGGCCCTCGAAATCTCGACGGTCGGCAGGCTCAGGTCGAGCGCACCCTGTTCGAAAGTGGCGCGGGCCGTTTCGGCAGCCTGGTCGGCGGCGACGCGGCCGTGCAGCAGGGCCGTCGCCTCGGTGGCGAGGGCCTTCTTGGCCTCGTTGATGTCGCCCGAGGCGATGCCGGCGATTTCAGCGAGGGGGAGCGTGGTAAAGAGCTTGAGGAACTTTTCGACGTCGGCATCCTCGGTATTGCGCCAGAACTGCCAGTAGTCGTAGGGCGACAGGCGTTCGGGATCGAGCCAGACGGCGCCGGCGGCGGTCTTGCCCATCTTGGCGCCCGAAGCGGTGGCGAGAAGCGGCGTCGTCAAGGCGAACAGCGATGCGTCGTCGACGCGGCGGCCGAGTTCGACGCCGGAAACGATATTGCCCCACTGGTCCGAGCCGCCCATCTGCAGGACGCAATCGTAACGGCGGTTGAGCTCGAGGAAGTCGTAAGACTGGAACACCATGTAGTTGAATTCCAGGAAGCTGAGATGCTGCTCGCGTTCGAGCCGCATCTTGACCGAGTCGCGCTGGATCATCTGGTTGATCGAGAAATGCGGCCCGACCGTTCTGAGGAAATCGACGAGATTGAGCTCCAGCAGCCAGTCGGCATTGTTGGCCATCAGCGCCTTGCCGCCATCGAAATCGAGGAAGGGCGAAAAGCTCTTGCGGATGCCGGCGATGTTTTGGGCGATGTCCTCGCGGGTGAGGATGCGCCGCGTCTCGTCGCGGCCGGAGGGGTCGCCGATCATGGTGGTGCCGCCGCCCATCAGGGCGATGGGGCGGTGGCCGGTTGCCTGCATCCAGAAAAGCATCATGATCTGGATGAGCGAGCCGACATGCAGCGACGAGGCGGTGGCGTCGAAGCCGATATAGCCGGTGATCGGTCCCCTGGCGGCGAGGGCGTCGAGGCCCTCGGGGTCGGAAATCTGGTGGATGAAGCCGCGCTCGCCGAGGGTGCGCAGGAAGTCGGATTTGAACTGGGTCATGGCAGTGTTGGGTCTCTTGATCCGGCAGAAAACATCGCCTTTGCGATTGCTTCGGCGCAACAATTTCGGGCGATTTGCCTCATTCGGCTGGACCCCGGCCTGCGCCGGGGTGACGGCTGAGGCCTGGGGGAGTTCACCCCCCCGACACTGACGTCGTTCCGGCGGAGGCCGGAATCCGAACTTGTTGGTGCCGGGGCAGGTTTCGCCCATGGATTGCTTCGTCGCGTTGCTCCTCGCAATGACGGTTTGGCTATTGCCGTGCCCTTCGGGTCTTGAAGTCTACCGGCCACCGCCCGCGGCAATATCGGCGCGGCGCCGGTCGAGATATTCGCCGCACCGCCCGATCAGTTCCTCGACATTGTTCTCGAAGAAATGGTTGGCGCCCTGGACCTGCTGCTGCTCGATGGTGATGCCCTTCTGGGTCTTGAGCTTGTCCACGAGTTTTTGCACCGACGAAGGCGGGGTGACGCGGTCCTCGGTGCCGTGAATGATGAGGCCGGAAGACGGGCAGGGGGCGAGGAAGGAGAAATCGTAGAGATTTTCCTGCGGCGCGACCGAAATGAAGCCCTCGACCTCCGGACGGCGCATCAGAAGCTGCATGCCGATCCAGGCGCCGAAGGAAAAGCCGGCGATCCAGCAACCCTTCGATTCGCGGTTCAAGGCCTGCAGCCAGTCCAGCGCCGCCGCTGCGTCGGACAATTCGCCGACGCCATGGTCGAACAGGCCCTGAGAACGGCCGACGCCGCGCGAATTGAAGCGCAACACGGAAAAGCCGCGTTCCACGAACATATAGAACAGGTGGTAGACCACCTGGTTGTTCATGGTGCCGCCGAATTCGGGATGCGGGTGCAAGACGATGGCGCACGGCCCGTTGGCG
This sequence comes from Alphaproteobacteria bacterium, assembly GCA_018818925.1. GTDB lineage: Bacteria > Pseudomonadota > Alphaproteobacteria > Rhizobiales > Devosiaceae > JAHJQZ01. Next base: position 129,159 of record JAHJQZ010000090.1, on the reverse strand, counting down.
GATTTGCCCGGCTGGTAGCGTCCCTCGAGGCGGCCGGCGGGTCCGTTGAAGATCACTTCGGGCATGTAGGCGCTCCCTGACGGCACGTCTCGACATTCGCCACATGCCACATCCGGTTCGGACGCGGCTTGACGAAAGCGCACGAGCTTTTTAAAACTGAGTATCGGCCCAGTTTAGAATTGTTCAAAACTATATCCGGCAGCCTTGCAAGCTCGCCGGTTTAAGCGCCTCTTTTAGTCAGGACGCGCCTGAAAATTCAAGGATTGTTTGGGCATCGGGTCCGGACCATGCCGCGACATGTGCGGCCGGAGCGAGAATGAACGGGACTTCGGTCTATCTCGATCACAATGCGAGCGCGCCGCTTCTGCCCGAAGCGGGCGATGCCGTGCGTGCCGCGCTGACGATGACCGGCAATCCCTCCTCGGTTCATGCCGCCGGGCGGGCGGTGCGCGCGGCAATCGATACGGCGCGCGGCGCGGTGGCCGGCGCTGCGGGTGCCATGCGGCGCGATGTGGTGTTCACCGGTTCCGCCACCGAAGCCCTGACGCAGGCGATCATTGGCGGGGCGCGGGCCTTCGCGGCAGCCGAGATCGTTGTCGGGGCGACCGAGCACGCGGCCGTTCTGCGTGCCGCCGAGGCGACGGAACTGCCGGTCACGCGCATCGGCGTCGATGATCAGGGGCGTTGGCGCCACGACGAGATCGAAGCGGCGCTGGCGCGTCTCGATGTGGCGGGCGGTCTGGCGCTGTTCGCCCTCAATTATGTCAACAACGAAACCGGTGTCGTCCAGGACCTTGCGGCAATCGAGGCGCTGGTCGGGCCAACGCGCCATGTGCTCGTGGTCGATGCCGTGCAGGCCTTCGGCAAGCTCGACCTCGGTTTTGCCGGGCGCGCCAGCGACATGATGGCGATTTCGGCCCACAAGATCGGCGGGCCGGCCGGAATCGGCGCCCTGCTGATGAAACCGCATTGCGACGACGTGCGCCTCATTCCCGGCGGCGGTCAGGAGACGGGACGGCGCGGCGGCACCGAGGCGCTTTTGCCCATTGCCGGGTTCGGCGCGGCGGCCAATGCCTTCGCCGCGGCCTATCGGGCGGCCGGGGTCAAGGCGCTGCGCGACCGGATCGAGGTTGAAATCCGGGCGCTCACGGACGACGTAGTGGTGTTCGGCGCGGCGGCGGAACGCATGGGCAATGTCACGAGTTTTGCCGTACCTGGCCTTGCGGCATCGGTGGCGATGATGGCGCTCGATCTTGATGGCATCGCCATCTCGTCCGGCTCGGCCTGCTCGTCGGGCAAGGTCGGCAGGAGCCATGTGCTCGCGGCAATGGGCGTCCGGCCGGAACTGGCCGAAGGTGCGCTCCGGGTGAGTCTCGGGTGGAACACGCTTGAAACGGATATCGACGCGTTTGTGGCGGCTTTCGCGAAAGTGCTGAAACGCCGGCAGACGAAAAACAAGGAAGCGGCCGCCTGACAGGGCGGCGGAAGATGGCAGCAATGGCAAATGTAATCGATCCGGGCACCGAGGCGCGGTCACGCATTCCGACCCTCAAGCAGGAGATCGACCTCGAAACCGTCTCCAAGGTCGAGGCGCTCGACGTCGACAAGTACAAATACGGCTTCGAGACTCTGATCGAATCCGACAAGGCCCCAAAAGGCCTTTCCGAGGACATCATCCGCTTCATCTCGATGAAGAAGAACGAGCCTGACTGGATGCTGGACTGGCGGCTCGAGGCCTATCGGCGCTGGCAGACCATGATCGAGCCGAACTGGGCGCGGGTGCATTATCCGGCCATCGACTATCAGGATCTCTACTATTACGCGGCGCCGAAATCGACCTCCGGCCCGAAAAGCCTCGACGAGGTCGATCCGGAGCTGCTGAAAACCTATGCGAAGCTCGGCATTCCCTTGTCCGAGCAGGCGGTGCTGGCCGGGGTCGAGGGCGCGCGCGTGGCGGTCGACGCGGTGTTCGACTCCGTCTCGGTGGTGACGACCTTCCGCGAGGAACTGAAAAAGCACGGCGTCATCTTCTGCTCGATTTCCGAGGCGGTGCGCGAATATCCCGAGCTGGTGCAAAGATATCTCGGCTCAGTCGTGCCGGCGACGGACAATTTCTTCGCGACCCTCAACTCGGCGGTCTTCACCGACGGGTCATTCGTCTACATCCCCAAGGGCGTCCGCTGCCCGATGGAACTCTCGACCTATTTCCGCATCAACGAGAAAAAGACCGGCCAGTTCGAGCGCACGCTGATCATTGCCGACGAAGGCGCCTATGTGAGCTATCTCGAAGGTTGCACGGCGCCGAGCCGCGATGAATACCAGCTGCACGCGGCCGTGGTCGAACTGGTGGCGCTCGATGATGCCGAGATCAAGTACTCGACGGTGCAGAACTGGTATCCGGGCGACAAGAACGGCAAGGGCGGCGTCTACAATTTCGTCACCAAGCGCGGCGACTGCCGCGGCAAAAACTCGAGGATTTCCTGGACCCAGGTCGAGACCGGCTCGGCCATCACCTGGAAATATCCGAGCTGCATCCTGCGCGGCGACAATTCGCACGGCGAATTCCATTCCATCGCTATTTCCAACGGCTACCAGCAGATCGATTCTGGCACCAAGATGATCCATCTGGGCAAGAACACCTCGTCCCGGATCATTTCCAAGGGCATCGCGGCGGGTCATTCCGACAACACCTATCGCGGTCAGGTCTCGGCCCATGCCAGGGCGACCAATGCCCGCAACTTCACCCAGTGCGACAGCCTGTTGATTGGCGATAAATGCGGGGCCCACACCGTGCCCTATATCGAGAGCCGCAATTCAAGCGTCAATTTCGAGCACGAGGCGACGACGTCCAAGATTTCGGACGACCAGATGTTCTATTGCCAGCAGCGTGGCCTCAATCAGGAGGAAGCCGTGGCGCTGATCGTCAACGGTTTCGTCCGCGACGTGCTGCAGCACCTGCCGATGGAATTCATGGTCGAGACGCAAAAGCTGATCTCGATCAGCCTTGAGGGGAGCGTGGGGTAGAAGGCCGAACACGTCGCTTGCTGCCATTTCGTGTCAGCAAGTCGTGTTTGCGTGGTTGGTCCTCAATCACACCGGCTCCAGGAGAAATCCGATGACCAATGACATCAGACCCGTGATCAATCTCGACGATGTGGAACTGCGCGACAATGCTCATGGCGAGGCCTTCGCCGCCAGGATCGGCAGTTTTGCCGGGCGCATCGGCATGACGGGCATGGGCGCCATGCTGCATGTCGTCGCGCCGGGCAAGCGCGCTTTTCCCTTTCATGCCCATCACATGACGCAGGAACTTTTCATCATACTTGAGGGCGAGGGCACCTATCGGTTCGGCGATAAGGAATATCCGATCCGGGCCAACGACGTACTGGCCGCGCCGAATGGCGGCGCCGAGGTCGCGCACCAGATCGTCAATACCGGCACGGCACCGCTCAAATATCTCGGCATCTCGGCCAATTCTGTCGGCGGCGACGTGGTCGAATATCCCGACAGCGGCAAGTTCGCCGTTTCCTCGCGCTTCGACTGGTCCACCATGTCTGGTGGCGTGCGTTATGTCGGGCGCCAGGAGAGTTCACTCGACTATTGGGACGGGGAAGAATGACCGAAAAACCGATCGCCAATATGTTCGAACTGCCGGTCAAGCACCATCTGAAGGGCCGGTTCGAAGCCTATACGACGCGGGTCGGCGGCGCCGTCGGCGCCGAGGCGTTGGGCGTGCAATATATCGTCGTGCCGCCGGGCAAGACTGGCTATCCGCGCCACAACCATCGCAACAACGAAGAGCTGTTCGTGGTGCTGCAGGGCGAGGGCACCTATCGCAGGGGCGACACGTCCTGGCCGGTCAAGGCGGGCGATGCCATCGCCGCGCCGGCGGGCGATGCCAGAACAGCCCACCAGCTCGCCAATACCGGTCACGAGGACCTCAAATACCTCGCGATCTCAACCCGCAACGATCCGGACATCATCGAATATCCGGACAGCAACAAATACATGATCGCCGCATCCATCCCGCCGGGTGGCGGCATGATGGGGGCAGATTTCAAGATCGTCGGGCGCGAACGCCCGCTGCTCGACTACTGGGACGGCGAAGACACCGGAGAAGACCTGATATGACCACTCCCATGCTCGAAATCCGCGACCTGCACGTCAGGATCGAGGAGGACGACAAGGAAATCCTCAAGGGCGTGAACCTTATTGTGCCGCGCGGCGAGGTGCATGCGATCATGGGGCCGAACGGCTCGGGCAAGTCGACGCTTTCCTATGCGCTCAGCGGTCGCGAGGGCTACAGGATCACCGAGGGCGAGGTGTTGCTCGACGGTGTCTCCCTTCTCGGCATGGAGCCCAATGAGCGCGCCGCCGCCGGCCTGTTCCTCGCCTTCCAGTATCCGGTCGAAGTGCCGGGCGTCGCCACCATGACGTTCCTCAAGGCGGCGATGAACGCCCAGCGCAAGGCGCGCGGCGAGGACGAGCTGCTCATGCCCGACTTCATGAGGCGGGTGAAGGAGGCAACGAGCCGGCTCAAGATCGATGCCGACATGCTCAAGCGTCCGGTCAATGTCGGGTTCTCGGGAGGCGAGAAGAAGCGCGCCGAAATCCTGCAGATGGCGCTACTCGAACCCAAGCTCGCCATTCTTGACGAGACCGATTCCGGCCTCGACATCGACGCGCTGAGGATCGTTTCCGAAGGCGTCAACGCCTTGCGCGGGCCGGATCGTGCCATGCTGGTCATCACCCATTACCAGCGCCTCCTGAACCACATCCTGCCGGACGTCGTGCATGTTTTCTCGGCCGGGCGCGTGGTCGAGACCGGCGGGCCGGAACTGGCGCTCGAGCTCGAGGCCAAGGGCTATGCCGGCTTCGTCGGAGAGACGGCATGACGACGGCGCCGCTGATCCGGCTCGGGCCGGCCGAGCACAAGCTCATCTCCCAGTTGCGGGCGGCGGGCGCGGCGGACGAAGCCGAACGGCTCGCCGGCGCCGGCCTGCCGACGCGGCGGGTCGAGGATTATCACTATACCGATTTGAAGGCGCTGTTGCGCGACGTGCCCGACATGAGCGCCGCCGCCGAGACTGCCAGCCCGCCGGCCTTCGCGGTGCCGGGCGCGTACCGGCTGGAAATGGCCAACGGCGTTGTGCAGCAGGCGGGCACGGCGCCGGCGGGCGTTATGGCCGGCACGGTTGCGGGCGGTGTTCTGAGCGCGCGCGACGACGTGCTGGTACGCCTGAATTCCGGCCTCGTCGGCATGGCGCTGCGCCTCGATCTCGACAATGAGGTCATGCCGGTGATCCATATCGACCGGCGCATCGAGGGCGCGGCGTGCCATGTCGCCGACGCCGTCAAGATCTTTGTCGGCGATGGCGGCAAGGCGGTGGTGGTCGAAAGCTTCTCGGGCAGCGATTCCGCACACTTAGGCAATCACGCAACTTACGTCGCGCTCGGCAGGGATGCCGAGCTGACGCATATTCTTGTCGACCTGAGCGGCAAGGCCGTCCGGCATTTCGCTTCGGTCGAGTACCGGCTCGCGGAGGATTCCAGGCTTACCTCCCTGGTTGTCAATTCCGGTTCGGCGCTGTCGCGGACGCAGATCTTCGCCAGCGTCACCGGGGCGGGCGCGCATGGCGATTTCCGTGGGCTGAGCCTGGTCGAAGACGGCCAGCATTGCGACGTGACGCTGCAGCTCGTCCATGAGGTGGCATACACAACCTCGAAGGAAACCTACAAGACGGTCGGGCGCGGCCGCTCGCGCGGCGTCTTCCAGGGCAAGATCGTCGTCAAGCCGGACGCGCAAAAGACCGATGCCAAAATGATGGCCAATGGCTTGATGCTCTCGGACGAAACGGAAATCCTCGCCAAGCCGGAACTCGAGATCTTCGCCGACGACGTGGTGTGCGGGCACGGCTCGACCTGCGGCGCGCTCGACAGCGAGAGCCTGTTCTACCTGATGAGCCGGGGCATTCCGCGCGCCGAGGCGCAGGCCATGCTGGTGCGGGCCTTCCTCGAGGCGAGCTTTGAGGACATCGCGACGGGCGAACTGCGCGAGGCACTGTCGGCAGTGGCCGAAACCTGGCTGACGCGGGGGCTCGCGTGAGTTTCGATCTTGAGGCGGTTCGTGCCGATTTCCCCATCCTTGCCGAACAGATTCACGGGCATAGGCTCGTTTATCTCGACAATGGCGCCTCGGCGCAAAAGCCGCTGGCGGTGATTGACACCATCGCCGACACCTACCGTCATTCCTATGCCAACGTGCATCGCGGGCTGCACACCCTGTCGCAGCGGGCGACCGACGCTTACGAGGCGGCGCGCGAAGAGGTGCGGCGCTTCCTCAATGCCGGGCGGAGCGAGGAGGTGGTCTTCACCAAGGGAGCGACCGAGGCGATCAACCTGGTGGCATCCTCGTTCGCGGCGCCGCGTATCGGGGCGGGCGACGAGATCGTCCTGACGATCATGGAACACCATTCCAATATCGTGCCCTGGCAGTTCCTCAGGGAACGGCAGGGGGCGGTGCTGAAATGGGTGGACGTCACCGACGAGGGGGCCTTCGACCTCGATGCGTTCGCGGCCGCGCTCGGCCCGAAGACCAGGCTCGTTGCCATCACCCACATGTCGAACGTCCTGGGCACGGTGACGCCGCTCGCCGACATCGTCCGGCTGGCGCATGCGCGCGGCATCCCGGTGCTGGTCGACGGTAGCCAGGGGGCGGTGCACACAAGGGTCGACGTCCGGGCGCCCGATGTGGATTTCTACGTCATGACCGGGCACAAGCTCTACGGACCGTCCGGAATCGGCGTGCTTTACGGCAAGTATGACCTTTTAGCCGAAATGCGGCCCTATCAGGGTGGTGGGGAAATGATCGAGGCGGTGTCGCGCGACGGCGTGACCTATGCCGAACCGCCGCACCGCTTCGAAGCCGGGACGCCGCCCATCGTCGAGGCCATCGGGCTCGGCGCGGCCCTGGCCTATCTCGAAAAGCTCGGGCGCGACGCCATTTTCGCGCATGAGAAAGCGGTGGCCGACTATGCGCAACAACGGTTGAGCGCGATCAATTCCCTGCGACTGATCGGCAATGCCGAGGGAAAAGGTGGTATTTTCGCCTTCGAAATCGGCGGCGCCCACGCCCATGATATCTCGACGATTCTCGACCGCTATGGCGTGGCCGTCAGGGCCGGGACCCATTGCGCCCAGCCACTGCTCGCGCGCTTCGGCGCCACCTCTACCTGCCGAGCCTCGTTCGGCCTATATAATGGCAAGGACGATGTCGACGCGCTTGTTTCAGCCCTCGAAAAGGCCAAGAGCTTTTTCGTCTGAGAACCCAAGGACGACCTCATGAGAGAAGCCACCGAGCCGGAACGCGTCGACACAGAGGGCGAAACGCCCGCTGGCGGCAACGGCATGGCACTGATCGAGACCGGCGGCAGCGCGCTTCCGCAAGAGGAAATCGAGCGGATGACAGCCGACCTGATTTCGGCCCTCAAGACCGTCTACGATCCGGAAATTCCGGTCGACATCTACGAGCTCGGCCTCATCTACAAGGTCGAGCTCGACGATGACCGCGTCATCAAGCTCGACATGACGCTGACGGCGCCGGGCTGTCCTGTGGCCGGCGAGATGCCGGGCTGGGTCGAGAACGCCGTCCGCGGCGTCGAAGGCGTGGCCGATGTCGAAATCAGAATGGTGTTCGATCCGCCCTGGACGCCGGAACGCATGAGCGAAGAGGCGCAGGTCGCGCTCAACTGGTGGTAAACCCCTTCCGGCCCGGAAACGAGGTGACGACATGGCGATGAAGATCATGAGCCTGACCGATGCCGCCGCGGCGCGCATCCGCGAAATCATGGAAGAGGCCGACCGGCCGGTGATCGGCGTGCGCGTCGGGGTCAAGAATGCCGGCTGCGCCGGCATGGCCTACACGCTCGACTATGTCGCCGAAGCGCCTCAGGGCGATGACCATGTCAACGACAGGGGCGTCGACGTCTGGGTCGAACCCAAGGCGACACTGTTCCTGCTCGGCACGGTGATGGATTTCAGGGTCGACAAGCTGTCCGAGGGCTTCACCTTCGAAAACCCCAACCAGACCGGCGCTTGCGGCTGCGGCGAAAGCGTTCATCTCGAACCGGCCGACCTCAAGGCGCTGGCCGAGGCGCGGACCGAGGCGGCGGGCTAGGCCGGAACCGGGCACCCGCTGCGTTTTTCCTGCGCAAGAAGAAAAGTCGGCGCCGCAAAGCCGATCGCATAGGCGCGTCGGGCGAAAAAGCGGAACCCGGCTCTAGCGCAGCAGTTTCAACGAACCAGTCAGCGAACGGACCCACTTGCCCGGACCGGCGAGGCCAAGGCCGTCGATCGGCTCGTCGACCAGACGGCAATTGGGGAATTGCGCTTCGTAGTCCACATAGTCGTGCAAGGCCCGCGCAAAGGCCGGAAAGGGCACCACGGCGCAGTTTTCGGGCATGGGCAGGACTTTGCCGAGAATGGCGGCGATCGCCTCTGGCGCGGCGGCAAGGATCGGCAGCGGCGTATTGGAGCTGATGTCGATGGTGTTGCCTTCGGCGTCGGTCAGCCGCGCGGCGCCGAGCTGCGGCAGCCTGGCGCCGAGCCCGATGGCGATGGCACCGACGGTATTGGCAACAAGGCCGGGCGGCAGGTCGGGATTGACGATGATGGCGATGCGCAGGTCGAAGGGCACGCGCGGCTCCGGTCGAGGATGTTCGCCGCAAGACTAGACCTTCCTTGCGGGCAGGTTCTTTCTTTCCTTGTGTGCTTGGCGCCTCGTTCGGTAGAATTGGCCGGTTACATGGAAAATCGAGGGCAATCATGCCTGACAAGCATCTGGAACCGGTGGATAGGCGCATTCTCGCGGCGCTGCAGGCCGACGGGCGGCTGACCAACCAGGCCCTGGCCGAGACGGTCGGGCTGTCGGCGTCGCCGTGCTGGCGGCGCGTCAACCGGCTCGAACAGGACGGCTTCATTTGCGGCTACCGGGCAGAGCTCGATCGCAAGAGCATCGGGCTCGGCGTGCTCGCCTTCGTGCGGGTCAGGATCGACAGCCATTCGGAAGCGGAGGCCGAGGCGTTCTCGGACAGCGTCCGGCGGCTCCGGGAGGTCGTCGCCTGCTATTCGGTGGCGGGCGATGCCGATTTCCTCTTGCAGGTCGTGGCGCCCGATCTCGATTCCTATGCCGATTTCGCCATGAACGTGATCCGGCGGCTGCCGCGCATAAAGGAGATGCAGACGACCTTCGTGCTTAAGGAGATCAAGCCCTTCGAGGGCTATCCGATTGATGCGGGCAGGGCGGCAGGATAGCGGTCAGGCGGCCCTTGTGTCGGCGACCAGGTCGCTCTTTTCGTCGATCACCTGATTGCGGCCGTTGCGCTTGGCCGCGTAGAGGCAGAGGTCGGCGCGCTCGATCAGGGAGACGGCGTTGTCGGACGGGCTGAATTCGGCGACGCCGAACGAGGCGGTGACGCGGCCGAGCTTCTCGTTGGTCGAGCGGCGCAGCAATTCCTTGGACTGGATGGCCTTGCGCACCATTTCGGCCAGGGCGGTGGCGCCCTTGAGCGAGGTGTTGGGCAGGATGGCGGCGAATTCCTCGCCGCCATAGCGGGCGGCGATGTCGAGGCCCTTGATCATCGATTTCAGCGTCAAAGCCACGAGGCGGAGCACCTGGTCGCCGGTCTGGTGGCCGAAAGTGTCGTTGAAGCGCTTGAAGTAGTCGATGTCCAAAAGGAAGATCGACACCGGCTTGCCGGTATCGACCGCGTCCGCCACGGCCTTGTCGATCGAGCGGTCGAAAAACTTGCGGTTGTAGATCTTGGTCAGCGGATCGAGCTGCGATTCCCTGCGCACGGCGTCGAGGTCGCGCTGCAGGGCCGCGATATCGGTCTTGGAGGATTGCAGGCGCTCCTCGAGGACGCGGTTGTTGGACTGCATCACCTTGGTTTCTTCGAGCAGCTGCGCGGTCAGGGCGCGCAGGGCGTTTGGGTCGATCTCGTCGGTCAGATGCTCGTTGGCCTCGACCAGCTTGCCCGAATAGCTCTCGGCGGAAGACATGGCTTTCTTGACCGCGCCGCGCACGGAATCGATTTTGGAGAACACCTTTTCGGAAAGATGGTTCAGCCTTTCCTCGACGTCGCTGGTCTTGAGGAATTCCTGATAGAGCCGTTCGGCGACGTCCGTCGTGCCGTCATCGTTCTGCAGCAGCAGGTCGATGCGCGAGTTGAGATGGGGATTGACGCCGGAGGCGTAGGTGTAGAGCAGCTCGAAAAACTGCGGGTATGGCGGCACGTGGTGTTGCCGCATCATGTCGATCGCGGAACCGGCGTACTTGTTTGCCCGCTGATATTCGTTGCTGCTCAATTTGTGCCTCGTCCTATTGCACAGCCAGATTTTCGCCCATCCACTCCTAACGTCCAATTAACCGGGAGGTGCTGGCGAGACCGGAATTGCTGCTAATGTCGACAATTGCAGCGCATTTTATCGGCAGGGGTGCCGGCGCTCAGTCCGGCCGAGCCGTCGAGCGCAGCAGAAAGGCCGGAACCGAGCCATTGTCGAAGGGGCCGTCCGGCGATTTCGACTTGGCGGAATCCCGCGGCGGGCGCTCGGGCGTCTCGGCGCGATGGGGGCGTTTGGTCTGGCTGCGTTCCACTGGTTCGGCCGCTTTTGTCTGCTTTTCGGCAACGGGTCGGTCCGGCTGGCGCGCTGGGCGGGATCGGCGCGGCGCGTTTTCGCGCCGTGCCGGTGCGTTTTCGCGCCGTACCGGTGCGCTGGCCGGCGGCGCGGCCGGGATCGGGTTGCCGGTCAGATAGGGAATGTCGCGCCGGATGAGCTTCATGATGGCATCCAGATGCCTGGCGTCCTCGCGGGCAACCAGAGTGATCGAAACGCCGGCACGGCCGGCACGGCCGGTCCTGCCGATGCGGTGGATGTAGTCCTCGGCATGGGTCGGCACGTCGAAATTGAAGACGTGGCTGACGTCGGGAATATCGAGGCCGCGCGCCGCGACGTCGCTGGCCACCAGAAGCTTCAATCCGCCGCCGCGGAACCTGTCGAGCATTTCGGTGCGCGACTTCTGGTCCATGTCGCCATGCAGGCCGCCGGCGTCATAGCCGTGACGGCTGAGCGAGCGCTCGAGCGTGGCGACGTCGCGCTTGCGGTTGCAGAAGATGATGGCGTTGGTCAGATTCTCGGCGGCGTCGATGCCGGCCCGCAAGGCGGCGCGCTTTTCGACCGGCTTGGAGCCGGCGCGCAGCAGCCATTGTTCGATGGTGGCGGCGGTGCGGTTGTCGGGCGTCACCTCGACGCGGACGGGGTCGCGCAGGAAGCGCCGGGTGAGCTTCTCGATCTCCGAGGCCATGGTGGCAGAAAAGAACAGCGTCTGCCGGCGCGGCGGCAGCAGCGTGCAGATGCGTTCGACATCGGGAATGAAGCCCATGTCGAGCATGCGGTCGGCCTCGTCGACGACGAAAATATCGACGCCGTTCAACAGGATGCGCCCACGCTCGAACAGGTCGAGCAGTCTGCCCGGCGTGGCGATGAGCACATCGACGCCACGGTCGAGCTTGCGGATCTGGTCGTCCATCGAGACGCCGCCGATCAGCAGCGCCACATTGATCTTGTGGTTGATGCCGTATTTCTCGAAATTCTCATGCACCTGCGCCGCCAGTTCGCGCGTCGGTTCGAGAATGAGGGTGCGCGGCATACGCGCCCGCGCCCGGCCTGTTTCGAGCAACGTCAGCATGGGCAGAACGAACGCGGCGGTCTTGCCGGTGCCCGTTTGCGCGATGCCGATGATGTCCCTGCGCTCAAGGACGTGCGGGATGGTCTTGGCCTGAATGTCGGTGGGACTCGTGTAGCCTGCGGCGGTCACGGCCTGCCGCACCTTGTCGCTGAGCCCGAGCCCGGAAAAGTCTTCGCTCAAATGTCCTGTCCAGATAAGGGGATAGATTCCGGGCCGATGGGCGTCCCGATCCTCTCCCGATTGGTGTTCGTTCGTGCCGCGCCCTGCCTTGGCGGGGGGGCATTGCAGTTCTCTGTCGCGCCGTCGGGCGAAAAGCGGAACCCGCTTTGTCGCGCGTTGCTCCAGATTGTCTTGCGCCACGATTGGCACGCCTCAGCCATGCGGGAGACTCATCCCGATGCCGGTGGAACCACGAGGCGCCGGGACCATAGCCCGTCGTTATGTCAAGTCAACGCGCAAAGCGGAATTGCCTTAATTTGGCGGGTGTTTTTGCCGCGAAGGTACCGTTTTGCCGCAAACGGCGGCGGCAATGCGGTCAGATGTCGAGATCGGTGACGAAGCGGGCGTTCTTCTGGATGAAATCGAAACGGGCCTCGGGCTTGTTGCCCATCAGCCGTTCGACCGCGTCGCGGGTGCCGGCCGGATCGTCGGTGACCTTGACCTGCAGCAGGGTGCGCGAGCCTTTGTCCATCGTCGTTTCCTTGAGATGGGCGAAGGGCATTTCGCCAAGTCCCTTGAAGCGGGTGATGTCGATCTTGCCGCGGCCGGTGAACTCGGTGGCGACGAGTTCCTCCTTGTGGGCATCGTCGCGGGCATAGAGCGTCTTGCCGCCCTGACTGATGCGATAGAGCGGCGGCATTGCCAGGTAGACATGGCCGTTTTCAATGGCCTGTGGCATTTCCTGAAAAAAGAAGGTGATGAGGAGCGAGGCGATGTGGGCGCCGTCCACGTCGGCATCGGTCATGATGATGATCTTTTCGTAGCGGAGGTCGTCCTCGCGGTAGCGGTCGCGGGTGCCGCAGCCGAGCGCCTGGACGAGGTCGCCGATCAGCTGGTTGGCCGCCAGTTTGTCGCGGCTGGCGCCGGCAACATTCAGGACCTTGCCGCGCAGGGGCAGCACCGCCTGGGTCTTGCGGTTGCGCGCCTGCTTGGCGCTGCCGCCGGCGCTGTCGCCTTCGACGATGAACAGCTCGGCGCCTTCGGCGGCGGTCTGCGAGCAATCGGCGAGCTTGCCGGGGAGCCTCAGCCTGCGCGTGGCGCTCTGGCGGTCGATTTCCTTCTGCTTGCGGCGCCGGACGCGCTCCTCGGCCCGATCGATGGTCCAGTCGAGCAGCTTGCCGGCCTGGGCCGGGGAGGCCGCCAGCCAATGGTCGAAGGCGTCGCGCAGGGCGGTGTCGACGACGCGTGTCGCTTCGGGCGAGGTCAGGCGATCCTTGGTCTGGCCGACGAATTCGGGCTCGCGGATGAACACCGACAGCATGGCGCCGCACTGGGTCATCACGTCCTCTGCGGTGAGGATCGATGCGCGTTTGTTGCCCGTCAGTTCGGCGTGGTTCCTGAGACCGCGCAGCAGGGCGGTTCTCAGGCCGGCTTCGTGGGTGCCACCGTCCTGGGTCGGGATGGTGTTGCAATAAGACGAGACGAAGCTGTCGCCCAGATGCCAGGAAATGGCCCATTCGCACGAGCCGTGCGAACCCGGCCGGCCGGAAATGCCGGAAAAGATGTCGTCGACAATGCGGTTTTCGCCGGCGATGCGCGCCTCGGTGAACTCTCTCAGGCCGCCCGGATAGTGGAAGATCTCGCGGACCGGAACCGTTTCGCTCGACAGGGTCTCGTCGCAGGACCAGCGGATTTCGACGCCGCCGAACAAATAGGCTTTGGACCGGGCCATGCGAAAGACGCGCTCCGGCACGAAACCGATGCGCGGGCCGAAAATCTCGGGGTCGGGGTGGAAGCGCTGCGAAGTGCCGCGGCGGTTGTGAACCTTGCCCACCTCCTCGAGTCCGCCCATCGCCTTGCCGCGCGAGAAACGCTGGCGATAGAGCGTCTGGTCGCGGGCCACTTCGGTAACGAGGTCATCGGAAAGGGCATTGACCACGGAGATGCCGACGCCGTGCAGGCCGCCCGAGGTCTCGTAGACCTTTGAGCCGAACTTGCCGCCGGCATGCAGCGTCGTCATGATGATTTCGAGGGCCGACCTTTCGGGGAATTTCGGATGCGGATCGACCGGGATGCCGCGGCCGTTGTCGGTGACGGTCAGGTAGCCGTCGTCCGCAAGATGCACCTCGATGCGGTTGGCGTGGCCGGCAATCGCCTCGTCCATGCAATTGTCGATGACTTCGGCGAACAGATGATGCAGGGCATTGATGTCGGTGCCGCCGATATACATGCCCGGGCGCCGGCGCACCGGCTCGAGCCCTTCGAGCACCTCGATATCCTTGGCCGAATAGTCGTCGCTCGTGCCGGTCGGGGCTGGCCGGGCCCTCGGTTCGGTTTGGGGCTTGCCGGGCGGAAGCGGCTCGGGTTCCGGCGCGCCGCCGAAGAGATCGTCACTGGTCATGGTCTTCCTGGACCGTTGTCGGCCTTTATGTGTGGCACGATCCCGGTCGGTACCAAGAACGGCCGGTCCGGGCGGGGCGCACGAATCATTCCTCGTTTTCTACCACAAACGCCGGCGCGATCCGACACGGCGCGGGCAGGCCGGTCTTGCGGCGAGGGGCGGGCATGATGAACGCCGGATGAACGGAAGGTTCCGGCGCGGTTCAACGCGGCGGGCGCAAAACCGAAGTCAGGCCGTGCAACAGAGCCAGCCATCCGGGAGATACCACATGACACTTGCCCCTTTCTCTGCCGCCACCCGCATCCTCCTCATCAGCACCGGGCTTGCCCTTAGCCTCGCCGTGGCGGCGCCGGCGCAAGCCGCCGACGGCGCTCGCTTCGGCTTTTCGGTTGGCAACGGCAACAGCAGCTTTTCATTCTCGCTCGGCAATGGCGGCTATATCGGCCGGCATTTCGCGCCGCCGCCCAGGCCGGTGTGCATGAGCGAAACGCAGATGCGCGATACGCTCAACGCCCAGGGCTATCGCTGGATCGTTTTCGGCGGCGAGCATCATGGCTGGGTGCATGTCAATGCCCGACGTTTGGGCCGCAGCTACGGCTTCGAGATGAACAAATGCAACGGCGCCATCGCCAATCTCATGCCGATGGGTGGCCCGGGTTTTGGTAACCCGCCTGCCAACGGATTCGGACCCGGCAGCTTCCAGGGCGGTTTCCCAGGCGGCTTCCAGGGCGGCTTCCCGGGCGGCTTCGGTGCCGGCCCGGGCGGGTGGCGCTAGCTTCGCCAGCGTCAAGCGGACGCAGGGACGGCGGCGCGAGTGACACCGTGCGATCCGCCGGATTGTGCCAAATCGGGAGCCCGGGCCAAGTGTCCGGGTTTTCTTTACTTTTGGTTCGTCTCTCATCAGCACTTTTTTAAAGTCGGACTGGTAGAAAAAGGACATACGGAAGTGTTTGGAGTACCGTATGCAGCTCGCCCAACGGACACGTTTCGAGTACCGGAGACGGCATTGGGCTGCTTGTGTCTCAGAGTGGCTGCAAGCCGGATTTGGTAGTTTTGCGTACCGGCTTGCCCATCTGGAGGTGCCCCGGCCGTTGGCCGCGGCGGCGTTGGCCGCAACCTTCTATCTGGTTTGATCGTCGGTTGGAGCCTCATTCGCAGAAATGGCAACCGGTTTTGCGCAAAACGATGCGACCACAAGGGGATAGGGCGGCGAAGCGGTTCAGCTTGAACGCGCGTCGCTCCGGGTGCGGCCGGACGCTTCGGAGCCGCGCCACCGGCGTGGCCGTTCTGGATTGGGAGGCGAGGTGAGCGTAGCGCTTGATGAGGCGGCTGAACACCGCCAGCCCGAGACCGACGAGGCATGCTTCGAAGGTATTTTGCCGGGCCGCTACTCGCTCGAACAGGCGGCGCGAGCCGACGGCACGCCGCGCGTGTTTTCCTGCCGTGCCCGAAAGGTCGCCACAGATCACATGATCGTCGAGGGGCCGGTTTGCGGTATGGTCGGCGAACGGGTCAAGGCCTGGATCGAGCATTTCGATCTGCTATCCGGTACGATCTGCGAAACCGGCGACCGCATGTTCAGAATCCGCTTTCACATGCTGCCCAAGGCCCGCAAGAAATTTGCCAGCAAGATCACCTGGGTGCGTCGGCACATCCAGGAAGGCCTGCCCGACCTGCGTGCCGGAAAGCGCATTCCGATGCCCAATCTCAAGCCGGTCGTCATTCTGGGCAACGGCCATGTTCACGACTGCTTCATCATCGATGCGTCGTCCTCGGGTGCTGCGATTTCGGCCGATCTCGATGTGAAGCCGGGCACGCGTCTGGCGCTCGGGTGCATTGTCGGCAAGGTGGTGCGCGAGATCGAGACCGGCTTTGCCATGAAATTCGACGAGGAACAGGCGCCCGAGACATTGCGCAAGGTGCTCGGCTGGGTGCCCTATGAACGCGCCGATGAACGATCGTTGAGTTCGTTCCTCTGAAACGCCGCGACGCCTGCTGCGACGACGCCGGAGCCGGGCGTGCCGCTGCTCGCCACCGAAGGGAAAAGGACGACTAACCGCTTGGCCGGAAAGCGGCCGGGAAACAGGAGAACGGCATGAATGTGGCGTCGGCCCGCCCGACCGATGTCGAGGACGCATGTTTCGAAGGGCATCTGCCCGGGCGTTACTCGCTCGAACGTGCTGCGCGCCAGGACGGCTCGCCGCGCGTCTTTTCCTGCCGCACCCATCGTATTTCTCCGGACAAGCTGATCGTCGAGGCACCCGTTTGCGGCGAGGTCGGCGAACGGGTCAAGGCCTGGATCGAGCATTTTGAACTGGTGGCCGGCCGCGTCTGCACCGTCGGCGACCGCTCGTTCGGCATCAGCCTGCAACTGACGCCCAAGGCGCGCGAGGTGTTCGCCAACCGGATCCTGTGGGTCCGCAATCACGTCGAGGAAAAGGTTCCCGATCTCAGGAGCGGCAGGCGCATGCCCATGCCGAACATGAAGCCGGTCATCATCCTCGCCAATGGTCACGTCGAGAACTGCTTCATTATCGACGCTTCGGTGACGGGCGCCGCCATTTCCGCCGAGATCGAACTCAAGCCCGGCACGCGGCTGGCGCTCGGCTGCGTGGTCGGCACGGTCGTCCGCCAGCTCGAAACAGGCTTTGCCATGCAGTTCGACGACGAGCAGGATCCGGACTGCCTCAGGCAGTGGATGAGCTGGCTGCCGCCGCACAAGCGCGCGTAGGCGGTCCGAAAGGACAAAAGAAGGGGCCCCGCGGGGCCCCTTTTGAAGTGCTGGGAGGAGGATTGTCGCCCGGTTGTCCGGGTGGTCAGGCCGAATAGTACATCTCGTATTCGACCGGATGCGGGGTGTGCTCGAACTTGATGACCTCTTCCATCTTCAAATCGATGTAGCTGTCGATCTGGTCGTCGTCGAACACGCCGCCGGCCTTGAGGAAGTCGCGGTCGGCGTCAAGGCTTGCAAGCGCTTCGCGCAGCGAACCGCAGACGGTCGGGATTTCCTTGAGCTCTTCCGGCGGCAGATCGTAAAGGTCCTTGTCCATCGGATCGCCGGGATGGATCTTGTTCTTGATGCCGTCGACGCCGGCCATCAGCATCGCCGCGAAGGCGAGATACGGATTGGCGAGCGGGTCGGGGAAACGGATTTCGACGCGCTTGGCCTTGGGCGACTGGCCGAACGGAATGCGACACGAAGCCGAACGGTTGCGAGCCGAATAGGCCAGGAGCACCGGCGCCTCGAAGCCCGGAACCAGGCGCTTGTAGGAATTGGTCGTCGGGTTGGTGAAGGCGTTGATGGCCTTGGCGTGCTTGATGATGCCGCCGATATAGTAGAGCGCATCGGTGCTGAGGCCGGCATACTCGTCGCCGGCGAAGAGCGGCTTGCCGTCCTTCCAGATCGACTGGTGGCAATGCATGCCCGACCCATTGTCGCCATAGACGGGCTTCGGCATGAAGGTCGCGGTCTTGCCATAGGCATTGGCGACCTGCTGAACCACGTATTTGTAGATCTGGACGCTGTCGGCGGCCTGGATGATCGGCTGGAACTTGATGCCGAGTTCGTGCTGGGACGAGGCGACCTCGTGGTGGTGCTTTTCGATCAGCACGCCCATCTCGCCCATGGTGGCAAGCATTTCGCCGCGGATGTCCTGGGCGCTGTCGAGCGGCGGAACCGGGAAATAGCCCTTCTTGAGGCCGATATGGTAGCCCGAGTTTCCGGCTTCGTAGTCGGCGTCGTTGTTGGTCGGCAGCTCGAAGTGATCGACCTTGAAGCCGGTATTGTAGGGCGTGGCCGCGTATTTCACGTCGTCGAAGATGAAGAATTCGGGCTCGGGACCGAAATAGACGCTGTCGCCGATGCCGGAGGATTTGACATAGCCTTCCGCCTTCTTGGCGGTGGTGCGCGGATCGCGGTTATAGGGCTGGTAGGTCAGCGGCTCGAGAATGTCGCAATTGATGGCGAGTGTCGCCTGGCCGAAGAACGGATCGACATAGGCGCTCTGCGGGTCGGGCATCAGGACCATGTCGGACTCGTTGATGGCCTTCCAGCCGGCAATCGAGGACCCGTCGAACATGATGCCTTCCTCGAAGGCGTCGGCGTCCATGGAGTCTTCCGTCATCGTGACATGCTGCAGCTTGCCGCGCGGATCGGTGAAGCGCAGGTCGACGAAACGGATGTTCTCGTCCTTGATTTTTTTCAGGATATCGTCTGCAGAGCTCATTTAGTCATTCCTCGGTTCTGCTGTGGATTTCTAACGGGTTCGGGCAGCGGCGAAGGCACTGTCTGAGGCGGGTGAACTAGAGTGCGTCGTTACCTTGCTCGCCGGTTCGGATGCGGATGGCCTGTTCGATCGAATAAACGAAGATCTTGCCGTCGCCGATGCGCCCGGTCTGTGCGGCATTGCGGATCGCTTCGATCGCCTTTTCGGCCATGTCGTCGGGGCACACGACCTCGACTTTCACCTTGGGCAGGAAATCCACAACGTATTCGGCGCCGCGATAGAGCTCGGTATGACCTTTTTGGCGCCCAAAGCCCTTGGCTTCGGTCACGGTTATGCCCTGAAGACCGACTTCCTGCAGCGCTTCTTTGACTTCGTCGAGCTTGAACGGCTTAACGATGGCCTCGATTTTTTTCATTCTTAGGTGCCTCCAATGCTCCCAGCTGGGTGCCGGCCTTAATTGATGCATGGGCTATGCCACGCATGGGCCTGCACAAAAACCGTATTTCTTATAAAGGTTTAGCGGCATTGTATCCGGGCCGGCTCGTGTCCGCAAGTGCCGCGTTGATGAAAAAATAGGCGCGACGATCTAGAAATGGGCGCTTGCTTGCTCCGAACGGGCGCGAAATGAGCCGTGCGGCGCGAAATTGGGCGCTGGACCTTGAAGAAGGTCTGGTCGGGGCCGACGGCGCCGGGCGTGACGGGCGCCGTTCAGCGCCGATTGTGTCCGCCGGGCACGCCGCGGACCGGATGCTGGGTGTCAGCCCGGCAAATCCGGGCGCATTCCCTTTGACTGCCCAGCCAATCTCGGCTATTTCCCCCGCCAGCATGGCTCCGGGCAGGCGCCTTGCGGGTGTGGTGAAACTGGTAGACACGCAAGATTTAGGTTCTTGTGCCGCAAGGCGTGGGGGTTCAAGTCCCTTCACCCGCACCAGCCCTAAAGCTTCCCGGGCCGGTCTTACGAGTAACTCAACAGATCGCACCGTGCTTTGCGGAATCGTTTTTCTCGCTGTCGCGCGGTGCTTTACGAAGAACAGGACGTCCCGATGCAGGTGACAGAAACCCTCAATGAAGGATTGCGGCGCAAGCTGAGCGTGATCATTCCCGCCGCCGACCTGGTGGCCAAGCGTGACGAGCGCCTCAATGATCTCAAGGACCGCGCCAATATCAAGGGCTTTCGCCCCGGCAAGGTGCCGGTCGCCCACCTCAAGAAGGTGTATGGCCGTTCGGTGATGTCCGAGGCGATGCAGGACACGATCAACGCGACGATCCAGGAAAGCCTGACCGAGCGCGCCGAACGTGCTGCTGCCCAGCCCGAAATCGACCTGCCGGACGACCAGACGGTCATCAACCAGGTGCTCGACGGCACCGCCGACCTGACCTTCGAGGTCGTCTACGAGGTGCTGCCCAAGATCGAACCGATGGACTTCAAGTCGATCAAAATCGAGCAGCCGGTCGTCGAGGTCGCCGCCGAAGAGGTGGACAAGGAAGTCAACCGCGTCTTCCTCAACAACCGCGAGTTCGAGCGCAAAGGCGAGGACGGCGTGGTGGCGCAGGGCGACAAGCTCGGCCTCAAGTTCGTCGGCAAGATCGACGGCGAGCCCTTCGAGGGCGGTTCGTCCGACCATGCCCACCTGACCGTAGGCGCCGGGGAATACATTCCGGGCTTCGAGGACCAGCTCGTCGGCATGAAGGTCGGCGAACCCAGGCAGGTCAAGGTGACCTTCCCCAAGGACTACGGCAGCGCCGAGCTGGCGGGCAAGAACGCGGTGTTCGAGGTCGAGGTCCTGCATATCGACGGCCCCAAGGGCGATGCCGTGCTCAACGACGCCTTCGCGCAGGCGTTGGGTCTTGAAAATCTCGAGCAGCTCAAGACCGAAGTCCGCCGCCAGATGGAGCAGGCGCACGAGCAGATGGCGCGCCAGCGCGTCAAGCGCCAGGTGCTCGACGCGCTCGACGATGGCCACACGACCGAAGTGCCTGGCCGGCTGGTCGAAGCCGAGTTCAGCGGCATCTGGCAGCGGGTGACGCACGAGATCGAGCATCACGGGCGCTCGTTCGAGGACGAGGGCACGACCGAGGAAGAGGCGAGGGCGCAGTACCGGCGCATCGCCGAACGGCGCGTCAAGCTCGGCCTGGTGATTGCCGAGATCGGCAATCGCAACGAAATCCAGGTGAGCGAGGAAGAGCACCAGCAGGCGCTGGTCGCCGAAATCCGCCGCTTCCCCGGCCAGGAACAGCAGGTCTACGACTATTATCGCAAGAATCCGCAAGCGCTGGCGAGCCTCAGGGCCCCGGTATTCGAGAACAAGGTCGTCGATTTCATCATCGAACTGGCCGACAAGACCGAAAAGAAGATGACGCGGGCCGAACTGGCCAAGCTCATCGAACAGGACGAGGCCGAGCACGAGGTGCCGGAAGAGCATCACCACTAGGCGATGCCATCAGCAACCAAACGTTAGTCAGAATGAGGCCTCGCAAAGCGCGGGGCCTTTTTCTTTTCGGGGCCGAGGTTCAGGATATGCCCGAACGGAATGAAGCCATGTCCCGATTGTCCGAACTCCTGACCCCCGCCGAAATGGGCCGCGCCGACGCTCTGGCGGTCGAAGCCGGCGTGGCGTCGCTGACGCTGATGGAAAATGCCGGGCGAGCCGTCGCCGAAGCGATCAAGGCACGGTTTTCGCCCCGGCGCACGCTCGTCCTGTGCGGGCCGGGCAACAATGGCGGCGACGGTTTCGTCGTGGCGCGGCGGCTGCACGAAGCCGGCTGGCCGGTGCGGCTTGGCCTTTTCGGCGAGACGGCGCGGCTGAAGGGCGACGCGGCGGCCAATGCCGGGCGCTGGCAGGGCATTGCCGAACCGGCCGAACCGGCATTGCTCGAGACGGCCGAACTGATCGTCGACGCGCTGCTCGGCGCCGGGCTCGACCGCGATGTCACCGGGCCGCTGGCCGAGCTGATCGGCGCCATGGCGGCGGTGGCGGTGCCGATCGTTTCGGTCGATACGCCGAGCGGGCTCGACGGCGCGACCGGCGAGGTGCGCGGCGCGGCGGCGCGGGCAGAGCTGACCGTGACGTTTTTCCGCAAGAAGCCAGGACATGTGCTGGAGCCGGGGCGGACGCTTTGCGGCGCGGTTGTCCTCGCCAATATCGGAATTCCAGACAGCGTGTTGGAGATAATAACTCCACAAACACATGAAAATGCTCCGGGCCGATGGACACTGCCCGAAACCGTTCCGGCGGGGCACAAATACGGGCGCGGCCATTGCGTCGTGGTGTCGGGCGACGAACTGCATGGCGGTGCGGCGCGGCTGGCGGCGATGGCGGCGCTGAGGGCCGGGGCGGGCCTGGTATCGCTCGCCGGAACGCGGGCGGCGCTGATGGTGCAGGCGGCCCATGTCACGGCGGTGATGCTGCGCGAGGTGGCGGATGCCGAAAAACTGCGCGAATTGCTGGCGGACAAACGGCTCAACGCCCTGGTGATCGGGCCGGCGGCGGGCATCGGGCCGGTGACGCGGCAAATGGTGCTGGCCGGGCTCGCTTCGGGCGCCGCGACGGTGCTCGATGCCGATGCGCTGACGAGTTTTGCCGGCGATGCTTCCCCGATCGGCGACGCCATCAGGGCGAAGCCGCAGCGGGGGGTGGTGCTGACCCCGCACGAGGGCGAGTTCGCCCGGCTTTTTCCCGGCATTGACGGCGACAAGCTCGCCCGGGCGCGGGTGGCGGCGAAAGCGACCGGCGCGGTGGTGCTGCTCAAGGGGCCAGATACGGTGATCGCTGCGCCGGACGGGCGGGCGGCGATCAACACCAATGCGCCGCCCAGTCTCGCCACGGCCGGCTCGGGCGACGTGCTGACCGGCATCATCGGCGGCTTGCTGGCCCAGGGCATGGACGGGTTCGGCGCCGCTTCCGCCGGGGCGTGGCTGCACGGCGCGGCAGCGGCGGAATTCGGCGGCCCGGGGCTGATCGCCGAGGACCTGCCGGGGCTCTTGCCGAAGGTGCTTGGGTCGCTGGCCGGGACTGGGGAGAGCCTTGCGCATTTGACATCGATCAAGGGGCATGGCGGCAGCGGGTGCTAGGCGGGAAGGCCGGGAGGCCGTGCGGGCCTGACCCGGAGGAGACGCTGTGCCCACATTTCTGCCACTCGTCCTCAGAACCGTGCCCCTTTTCGTCCTGCAGGCGGCGCTCGACCGGATCGTTTCGAATATCCACCGCCAGCGGCCGCGCCTGTTCGCGCGAATGGGCGAAGCCTCGAAAAAGGCCATCCTCATTGATCCTGTCGACATGCCCTTCGTGGTGCGCATGTTGCCGGACAACGTGACGCCGGACATGCGGGCCTACCGCCGTGGCAATTCCCCGGCGGCCGACGCCCAGATCCGCGGCACGTTTGCCGGGCTGTTCAAGATGCTCGACACCCAGCTCGACGGCGATGCGCTGTTCTTTTCGCGCGACGTCAAGGTGACGGGGGACCTCGAAGTGGTGGTGGCCTTGCGCAACGCGCTCGACGATGTCGACGGCTCGATTGCCACGGACGTGGCGGAGCTGTTCGGGCCGCCGGGCGCGGTGTTCCTCAGCTTCATGCGGCATCGCGGCGAGAGGCTGGCGCATGGCTAAGGCGGCGACCGACAGGCCGAACCGGCCCGAGCTCCTGTGTCCGGCCGGCACGCCGGCGGCGCTGAGGACGGCGGTCGATGCCGGGGCCGACGCCGTCTATTGCGGGCTGGCGCGGCGCTCGAACGTCAGGAACTTCCCCGGCCTCAACTTCCTGCCCGACGAGTTCCTCGAAGGCGTGGACTACGCCCACGCGCACGGCGCCAAGGTGCTGATGGCGACAAACACCTTCCCGCCGGGCGACGATCTCAAGGACTGGACCGAGACCATCGACATCGCCGCCGAGGCCGGGGCCGATGCCGCCATCATCGCCGATATCGGCGTTGCCGCTTATGCGGCCGAGAAACACCCGGACTTGCGTCTGCACCTGTCGGTGCAGGCGGGGGCGGCCTCGCCCGAGGCGATCCGGTTCTATACCGAGCATTTCAACGTCAAGCGCGTGGTGCTGCCGCGTATCCTGACCATCGCCGAAATCAGGAAGCTCAAGTCCGAGATCGACTGCGAGCTCGAAAGCTTCATCTTCGGCAATGTCGGCATGATGGCCGAGGGGCGCTGCGCGTTGACCAGCTATGTCACCGGCGTGTCGACCAATATGGACGGCATGTGCTCGCCCCCGAGCCATGTCCGCTACGAGGAAGGGCCGGACGGCTCGATGTCGAGCGTGCTCGGCGACATCACCATCGACTGCGTCGGGCCCAACGAGAAGGCGGGCTATCCGACGATCTGCAAGGGCCGCTACTGGAACAGTGCCCATACCGAGCCCTATTACGCCTTCGACGAGCCCAACACGCTCAACATCGCCAACCTGTTGCCCGAACTGATCGAAGCCGGGGTGACGGCATTGAAGATCGAGGGGCGGCAGCGCAGCCGCGCCTATGTGCGCGAAGTGGTGGCCGCCTACCGGCACGCCGTCGACAACATCCTTGCCGGGCGCGATCCCGATCTCGCCAATCTGGTTGCCCTGACCGAGGGGCGCGGCGAGACCAAGGGCGCCTATGCGTCCAAGCGCTGGCGCTGAGCGGAGGACATTCGAGGCATGACGGCCAGGATCAATCTCGGGCCTTTGTTCTTTCATTGGCCGTCCGACCAGATGGTCGATTTCTATGCCCGCATCGCCGACGAGGCCGATATCGACACCGTCTATCTCGGCGAGGTCATCTGCTCCAAGCGCATCGCCCTGTTCGAAAAGCAGTACGATGCCATGCGCGAACGGTTGCTCAGGGGCGGCAAGAAAGTGGTGTTCTCGACGCTCGCCGAAGTGGCGGTCACGCTCGACCGCAAACATGTCAAGGCGATCTGCGAGCGGGAAAACGACGAGATCGAGGCCAATGACGCCTCGGCGCTGACGCTTCTGAAAGGCCGGCCGTTCCGCATCGGGCAATTGTTCAACTGCTACAACATCGCCACGCTCGACTATCTGGTCAAACTCGGGGCGACCCATGTCACGGTGCCGGTCGAGATGCGCGCCGCCGGCATCGCCGCACTGGCGAAGCGGGCAAACGAACACGGCATCGGTACCGAAGTCCAGGTGTTCGGCCGGGCGCCACTGGCCTTGTCGATCCGCTGCTATGCGGCGCGGGCGCGCGACCGGCAGAAGGACAATTGCCAGTTCGTCTGCAACGAGGAGCCGGACGGGCTCGACCTGCACACGCTCGACAACGGCCGCTTCCTGACGATCAACGGCATCCAGACCCTGTCGCGGCATTTCCTGTCGCTGGCCGGAGAGGTGACCCAACTCATGGAGATGGGCGTCACCCATCTGCGCCTCTCACCCCATACCGGCGACATGGTCAAGGTGGCGGCGGCTTTCCGCAGGCTCGTCGACGGGCATGTCACTGCCGACGAGGCGCAGGCGGCGCTCAACGAGGCGCAGCCGGACGCGGTCTTTTCCAACGGCTTTTTCCACAAGATGCCGGGCAGGGAACGCGTCGGAACCTTGGCCTAATCCTGTCCGCTGCCTTTCGCCTCGATGGGCACCCAGATCTCGATGCCATCGCCGCCGTCCAGACGCGCGCGTTCGCAGACGAAATTGCCCGCGGGGCGGTCGCGCATGGCCGGCAGCAGCGCGTCGAAGACGGTGTCGTAGGCCGCGGCGTAGCAATCGGACCGACCATCGACGATGAAGCGCCGGCAGGTCGCGGCCGGAATATCGAGCGTGACGAAGGGCAGGGGCAGGGCCGGCCGGTCGCCCACGACGAAACCGGCAATGCAGGTATAGACCTTCTCGGGTGTCTCGCGCCAGAACGCCACCTGACGGAAATCGGTGCAGGCCATGGTGTCGCCCCGGTCCTTCAAGGCCACGAACAGGCGCTGCCAAAGCGCGGCCGGCGCCGTCGGCTCGTCGTCCGACATATCGGCGGACAGGCCGCACAGGCGAAAGGGCAGAAGCGGCGCGTGGCTGGCGACGATGATGCCGCCGGGCGGCAGCGACTCCTTTCCCGCATGCGCGCGCCGAAAGGTCGATGGCGACATGCCGGTGCGCTGGCGGAAGGCGCGCGTGAAGGTGGTGACGTCGCCAAAGCCGCATTCGAGGGCAATGTCGAGGACACGGTGGCGCTCGTCGCGCAGGCGTTGCGCCGCGTGCGAAAGGCGTTGCGCGCGCACCCAGCCGGCCGGGCTTTCACCGGTTTCGGCGGAGAACGCGCGTGAAAAATGATGCAACGAATAGCCGGCCCGCCGCGCCAACGCGTTGACGGACAGATCGGCGTCAAGATGGGACGCGGCCCATTGCATGACCTGTCTGACGATGACCGTTCTGGCGCGCATGCCGGCCAGTATACGCCGCCCGCGCCAAGGGCCAAGGCGCGGGCAGTGCGGCGAGATGGTCGCCGGCAGGCTGGCAGGGATCAGAAATTGAAAACCTTGCTCCAGTCGAAATTCGCCGACTCCTCAAGCGATTTGGGCCAGTTCGCGCACCATTGCGGCACCTTGGGAGTGGCGATCCGGTCGGAACTGGTGTGATAGGGCTTGATGTCGAGAACGGGGGTGCCGTTTTCGCAATCCAGCCAGGCCAGATCGACCCGGCCGGTCTTCACGTCTACACCGAGAAGCGGCGCCACGGTGAAACAGACCGGATTGGGCCGATCGGGCGAGCGCGTGGCGAAAACGCCGAGCTTTTCCGGCGCGTTGCGATAGGGCGACGACAAAACGAGCCCATCCTCGGCGAGCGGCGCGGCCTTGTCTGCATGCCAGACGACATGGATGAAGGAAAAATCGCCGAGCCCGACAAGGCCCTGCCGGAAGGCCGGCTCGATTTCGATGAAAAAACTCGGACCGTCCTGATGGGCGCTCCCGATGGGGCGATAGGCAATCGACATGCTGCGTCTCCGCTTGTTGGCCGGGCAGAGCTAGCCCGAACGAAGGCGCCAGGCGCGGCGATTTGGGCCGCGCTTTTGTGCCAAGTCGGCGTTTTGTGCTTGGCGTCTATTCGCAGGAGAGTGGCGGCTCCATCTCGGCGGTCTGGGCGTTGAGGCTGAAGGTGCACTGGGCGCGGTCCGGCTCGGTCACGTCGCAAAAAAGCCCGTCATTGGCGGAAACATAGATTTCGAGGCCCCAGTCGGCGAAAGTCGGGTCCTTCTCGACCCGCATCATCAACAGCTCGGCAAGCCGGGTGGCCGCCTCGCCGCCGATGCGGACCGTGGCGTGGCAGACCTCGCCTTCGGGGCAGTCCTGCTCGACCCAGCAGCCGATCTCGCCGGCATTGCGGCTGAGGCCGAGGCTGGCCTCGCCGTCGTAATAGGCATAGTCGGCGCGAGCCGCTCCGGGCATGGCAAGAGCCGTGGCGGCGGCGGCGAGAATGGCGATGGCGCGGTGCTTGAGCATGGGCGTCCTCTGCTGATGGGGCGCTGAGCCTAGCACGCGACCTGAAAGGCAACGAGCCGGTTGCTTGGGTCGTTTCGGTGGCCGGCGACGAGCGTCACGATCGGGCAGCCTAGCGGAAGCCGACGCGGCCGGAATCGGTGCTCGGTGCGTATTGTCCAGTTGCGGTGAAGGGCGACAGGGAGGCGAGGCGGAATTCGGCCGGGCCGAGGCCGAAAACGGTTTCGATCGTGTAGGGCCCCAGGGCCGTGGGCGCGAAGCCGTATTCGATGCTGCCGTTGATGTTGAGCAGCAGCGCCGAGCCCATATCGAGCCGGATCATGCCGTATTGCAGCCAGCGCCCGCCGAAATGCGGTGCGTGGCGATAGGCGATGTGGAGCATGCGCGGGATATCGGGTTCGAGATGTTCGGCGAAGCTGACGCGGAAGCTGCCATAGACGCCTGCCGCCATGGCGGGGTCATGGGTAAAATCGAACGTGCTCCAGCCATTCGGATAGCGCATGCCGACCGATGGCGGCGGCCATTCGGCCCGCCGGCCGAGAAATTCCTTCATCACAGCCATGGTCTTGTGCTGCCACAGGCCGGTCTCCATCGCTGTCAGGATGCGGGCGGTGGCGGCCGGCGCGTCATTGCCGGCGAGCGTGATCATGCTGAACGGGTCGACATCGAGTACCGCGGCCAGTTCGAGCAGCGTTTCGGCGGATCCGGGCAGATCGCCGTTCAGCCAGCGGTAGACCGTGGCGCGGTTGCCGGGCGCCTTGGTATAGGGTTTGCCGCGAGCGTCGGTGCGGCAGTGCCAATTGTCGAGGAAGGCGGCGATACCGCCGGGAAAACGGATGTCGATGATGCGGCGCAGGATCGCGCCGTCGATGCCTACGGGAATACGCTTATCCGGTGTCGCATCTGCATCCTTGGTCATGCAACCATTGCTCGCATCTTTTGTCGTACTTTTCCGTTGCACCAGACGAAGGACGCAATGCCAACCGGTCGATCAGGCGCTGCCCCAACTTCCGGCGCGGTCGGCCACGCGACTATATCATCAGACTGGAAGCGGTCCAGCATGGCCGGAGTCTTTTGATGTTGCGTAGAAATCCGGCGAAGCGCGCTTTCCGCGGTGCCTATTTGAAGAACAGCGACTATCGGCAATTGCCAAATCCATTTTCATAGAATATTCGTTCCAACTCATTGTTTACGGGGAGTTGCGGCTTTTGTGGAGAGGGCCGTAGCTCCCCTTTTTTTTGCCTGCGATCGGTCGGCACCATGCAAGAAAACTGCAACGGCCGGGCCTTAACAACGTTTTCGCCCGGCCCTTGTCGCGCGCCACGATCCCGCCTATCTGTCGGTTTACCCCGCATTAAGTCGGTCCGGTCTTGCTTGCCGAGCAGAACCCGATTCGTTTCCCAAGGTTGGATAATGAGAGACCCCGCAGAAATCTACATGAACACGCTCGTGCCGATGGTCGTCGAGCAGACCAATCGCGGCGAACGCGCCTACGACATTTTCTCGCGGCTCCTGAAGGAACGAATCATCTTCGTGACCGGAGTCGTCGAGGACAACATGGCCTCGCTGGTGGCGGCGCAGCTTCTGTTCCTTGAATCGGAAAATCCGAAAAAGGAAATCGCCATGTACATCAATTCGCCAGGTGGCGTGGTGACGGCGGGTCTTGCCATGTACGATACCATGCAGTTCATCCGCCCGGCTGTGGCGACGCTGTGCATCGGCCAGGCGGCCTCCATGGGTTCGCTCTTGCTGGCGGCAGGCGAGAAGGGCATGCGCGCCGCGCTCCCCAACGCCTCGATCATGGTGCATCAGCCCTCGGGCGGCTATCAGGGCCAGGCCACCGACATCCTCATCCACGCCCAGTATACCGAGCGGCTGAAGAAGCAGTTGAACGAGGTCTACGTCAAGCATACCGGCCAGGATTACGACACGATCCATGCGGCGCTCGAGCGCGACAACTTCATGACCGCCGAGCAGGCCAAGGAGTTCGGCCTCATCGACACGATCTTTGTCAAACGCGCCGCGGCAAGCGCTTCGTGACGCATCTGGACGCCTGCTGCGTTAACGGAAAAGAACACTTGTTCGTGCCTTGCGGCCCGTTCCGATTGCGCCGGCACGACCGCGTCACTAAGGTATGCCGACGGCTTACATTTTATTCATCTGTGGTGTCATAGCGTCAGCAGATGCGACAGAAGGGACCATGCGTCCCTCCGGGAGTTAACAAGATGTCCAAAGACAGTTCCAGCGGCGAGTCCTCGAAGAACACGCTCTACTGTTCGTTCTGCGGCAAGTCGCAGCACGAGGTCAGGAAGCTGATCGCCGGACCGACCGTGTTCATCTGCGACGAATGCGTCGAGTTGTGCATGGACATCATCCGCGAGGAGAACAAGTCCTCGACCATCAAATCGGCGGACGGCGTGCCGACCCCGGCCGATATCTGCAAGGTGCTCGACGACTATGTGATCGGGCAGGGCCGCGCCAAGAAGGTTTTGAGCGTCGCCGTGCACAACCATTACAAGCGGCTGGCGCATGCCCAGAAGCACCAGGATGTCGAGCTCTCCAAGTCCAACATCCTCCTCATCGGCCCGACCGGCACCGGCAAGACGCTTCTGGCCCAGACGCTGGCGCGCATCATCGACGTGCCCTTCACCATGGCCGACGCCACGACGCTGACCGAAGCCGGCTATGTCGGCGAGGACGTCGAGAACATCATTTTGAAGCTGTTGCAGGCCGCCGACTACAATGTCGAGAAGGCCCAGCGCGGCATCGTCTATATCGACGAGGTCGACAAGATCTCGCGCAAGTCCGACAACCCCTCGATCACCCGCGACGTTTCGGGCGAGGGCGTGCAGCAGGCCTTGCTGAAGATCATGGAAGGCACGGTCGCCAGCGTGCCGCCGCAGGGCGGACGCAAGCATCCGCAGCAGGAATTCCTCCAGGTCGACACCACCAATATCCTTTTCATCGTCGGCGGTGCCTTCTCGGGCCTTGAAAAGATCATCGCGGCGCGCGGCGAGCATTCCTCGATCGGTTTCAATGCCGAGGTCAAGGATCCGCTCGATCGGCGCGTTGGAGAAATCTTCGCGGAAGTCGAGCCGGAGGACTTGGTCAAATTCGGTCTCATTCCCGAATTCATCGGCCGTTTGCCGGTGATCGCGACGCTGAGCGATCTCGATGAATCCGCGCTGATCCAGATCCTGACCGAGCCCAAGAATGCTCTTGTGCGGCAGTACCAGCGGTTGTTCAAGATGGAAGAGGTCGATCTGACCTTCCACGAGGACGCCCTCACCGCCATCGCCAAGCGCGCCATCAATCGCAAGACAGGCGCCCGCGGCCTCAGGTCGATCATGGAAGGCATCCTGCTTGACACCATGTACGACCTGCCGAGCCTCGAAGGCGTCGAGGAGGTGGTGATCTCCGAGGAGGTCGTGACCGGCGATGCCAGACCTTTGTACATCTATGCCGAGCGCCGTGAAGAGGAACGCGCCGGAGCCTAGCTGCGGCGCTTCCGCCGCGGCAAGCGGCCGAACGGCACGGGCGGTTCCATGATCGGGATCGCCGACCGTATCACTCATGCCGAAACCCTGCTCGCGGGATTGTCCAGCCACGAGCTCGCGGCGCGGGCGGCGCGCATCTCGGCAGGCTATCGCGACAATCTCGCCTCGCGGGTGATCGTCCGCGACGATACCGACGCGGCCATCTACGCATTGATGCGCATGCCGGCGACGGCGGCCGCCGTTTCGGCCGCACTTGATGCCTTCCGCGAACGGGCGCCGGATTTCGCTCCGAAAACCGTCGTCGATGCCGGGGCCGGGCCGGGCACTGCCGGCCTTTGCGCCTCCGAGCACTGGCCCGAAGCCGAGCTTTGCCTTTGCGACGTCCATGCCGGCCTGCTGGCGCTGGCGCAGCGGCTGATGGAAGCGGGCGGCGAAACGGCGCGTTTCGTCGAAACGGATCTGGCACGAGGCGGGGCTGATTTGCCGATGGGCGACCTCGTCATTTCCTCGTATGCGCTGACCGAGCTATCCGACGCGGCCTATGCCCATGCCGCCGAAAACCTCTGGCACGCGGCGGCGGCGGCGCTTGTGGTGGTCGAGCCGGGGCGGCCGCGCGACCACATGCGGCTGATGGATTTTCGCGCCTGGGCCATCGGACAGGGCGCGCATGTGGCGGCGCCGTGTCCGCACATGCGCGACTGCCCGCTGACCGGCACCGACTGGTGCCATTTCTCCGTCAGGCTGCCGCGCAGCCGCACACACAGGCGGCTCAAGGCCGGCGCGCTTGGCTACGAGGACGAGAAGGTCTCCTATCTGGTGCTGACGCGGGCGGACGTGGCGCTCGTTCCGGCGCTGCCGCGGGTCTTGGCGTCGCCCGAGGCGCAAAAGCACGAAATCCGCTTCAAGCTGTGCGAGCCGGACGGCGAGGAAGCCTGGCGCGGCGTTGCCCGCAAAAACCCGCAATTCGGCCGGATTCGCCGGGTCAGATGGGGCGATACGCTATCCGGTCTCGATGTCGGTGCGGCGACGCGCACGATTGATCTGATCGGTTGATCTTGTCTCGGGGCTTGGGCACCCTATCTAGTCAGGGATTCGGCTTGTCGTTTCCGGCCCGAGGCAACCCGACACATCAGATGCCGCGCCTCCTCCTTCCGCGGCAACAAAGGGAACAAGATGACAGATATTGAGAGCACTGTTTCGGGCGGTTTCGATCGCGACAGGGTCTATCCGGTCCTGCCGCTGCGCGACATCGTCGTGTTTCCCGGCATGATCGTGCCGCTGTTCGTCGGTCGCGAAAAGTCGGTCAAGGCGCTCGAGGAGGTCATGCGTGACGACAAGCACATCCTGATTGTTACCCAGATGGATGCGCAGAACGACGATCCGACCCCCGAGGAAATCTACGAGAACGGCACCATCGCCAGCGTGCTGCAGTTGCTGAAGCTGCCCGACGGCACGGTGAAGGTCCTGGTCGAAGGGCTGAAGCGCGCCAAGGTCGACCGCTATCTGCAGGTCGACGATTATTTCGAGGCCGAGGCGCTTATCCTCGAAGAGCCCGAGGACGACAAGACCGAGATCGAAGCGCTGGCCCGTTCGGCGGTCAATGAGTTCGACAATTACGTCAAGCTCAACAAAAAGATTTCGGCGGAAGTGGTCGGCGCGGTCAAGCAGATCGAGGATCCTTCAAAGCTCGCGGACACCATTGCCAGCCATCTCGCCGTCAAGATCGAGGACAAGGAAAAACTCCTCGCCGCCGTTTCGGTGGTCAAGCGCTTCGAGCAGATCCTGATGATGATGGAAGGCGAGATCGGCGTCCTGCAGGTCGAAAAGCGCATTCGTAGCCGCGTCAAGCGCCAGATGGAGAAGACGCAGCGCGAGTATTATCTCAACGAGCAGATGAAGGCGATCCAGCGCGAACTCGGCGACGGCGAGGAGGGCGCGGGCGAACTGGCCGAGCTCGAGGAACGCATCAAAAAGACCAAGTTTTCCAAGGAGGCGCGGCTCAAGGCCGACGCCGAGATGAAAAAGCTCAAGCAGATGAGCCCGATGTCGGCGGAAGCCACCGTCGTCCGCAACTATCTCGACTGGCTGCTGTCGATCCCGTGGAAGCAGAAGACCAAGATCAAGAAGGACCTGATCCACGCCCAGGAAGTGCTCGACGCCGATCATTACGGACTCGAAAAGGTCAAGGACCGGATCATCGAATATCTCGCCGTGCAGAATCGCACCGGCAAGCTCAAGGGCCCGATCCTCTGCCTTGTCGGGCCTCCGGGCGTCGGCAAGACCTCGCTGGGCAAGTCGATTGCCAAGGCGACGGGGCGCGAATTCGTGCGCATGTCGCTGGGCGGCGTCCGCGACGAGGCCGAAATCCGCGGCCACCGCCGCACCTATATCGGCTCGATGCCCGGCAAGGTCATCCAGTCGATGAAGAAGGCCGGCAAGTCCAATCCGCTGTTCCTGCTCGACGAGATCGACAAGATGGGCATGGACTTCCGCGGCGATCCGAGCTCGGCGCTGCTCGAGGTGCTCGACCCGGAACAGAACAACACGTTCAACGACCATTATCTCGAAGTCGACTACGACCTTTCGGACGTGATGTTCGTGACCACGGCCAACACGCTCAACATTCCGGGTCCGCTGATGGACCGCATGGAGATCATCCGCCTCTCCGGCTACACCGAAGAGGAGAAGTTGGAGATCGCCAAACGCCATCTCATTCCGGAAACGCTTCTGGAAAACGGACTGAAGCCCGACGAATTCGTGCTGCCCGACACGGTGCTGACAACGGTCATCCAGCGCTACACGCGCGAGGCCGGCGTGCGCAATCTCAAGCGCGAAATCTCCAAGCTGATGCGCAAGACGGTCAAGGATCTGACGCTCGAAAAGGCGGGCAGCATCGAGATCGACGTGCCGCGCCTCGAGGACTATCTCGGTCCGCCGCCGTTCCGGCACGGCGAGATCGACGCGGACCCCAGGGTCGGCGTCGTCACGGGCCTGGCCTGGACGCCGGTCGGCGGCGAGCTGTTGACCATCGAAGGCGTCGTCACCCCCGGCAAGGGGCGCATGGGCGTTACCGGCAACCTCAAGGAGGTGATGAAGGAATCGATCACCGCCGCGGCCGCCTATGTGAAATCGCGTTCGGTCGATTTCGGCATCAAGCCGCCGCTGTTCGACACGCGCGACATCCATGTCCATGTGCCGGAAGGCGCTACACCGAAGGATGGTCCGTCGGCCGGCATCGCCATGGCAACGGCCATCACCTCGATAATGACCGGCATACCGGTCTGGCACGACGTGGCCATGACCGGCGAGATCACGCTCCGGGGCCGGGTGCTGCCGATCGGCGGGCTCAAGGAGAAGCTGCTGGCGGCCCTCAGGGGCGGGATCAAGAAGGTCCTGATCCCCGAGGAGAACGTCAAGGACCTCGTCGATATCCCCGATGCCGTCAAGCAGAAGATGGAGATCGTCCCGGTCGCAAAGATGGACGACGTTCTCAAGCATGCGCTCGTCAGGGATCTCGAGCCGATCGAATGGGAGTTCGACGAGACCCCGGCCAGCAGCGGCAAGCCCGACATCGAGCCGGACGAGGCGACGACGGGCCTGGCGCACTGACGTCCGGCACAATTCTATGACGGCGAAACGGCGTCCTCGGGGGCGCCGTTTTCGTCTTGTCCGCCGCAAACGCGGCCTGTTATTGCCGGATCTGGCGCGCGGCGCGCGGAATGCCTAAATGAGATCGGACGACGGCGATGTGCACGCCGCACCGCGCGCGTCGCCGTCGGCGCATCTTCCGATCGCCACCGCGCAATCGTGGTCGCTTCCGCTGCCATGTTGTGACAGTGAAGACTGCCATATCCGCCCTGTACGGCGAGCCGGCGCCTCGCTTATCCGTCGTCGGCCCCTGGGGGCCATTCCAGGAGCTTGCCATGAACAAGGCGCTGGTCGTCATACTCGCCGCCGTCATGCTCGATGCGGTCGGAATCGGCCTGATCTTTCCGATCCTGCCGGCGCTGCTCCGGGACGTGGGACACGTCACCGAGGTCGCGACGCTGCTCGGGCTGATGATGGCGATCTACTCGGCCTGCCAGTTCCTGTTCTCGCCCGTGCTCGGCGTTCTGAGCGACAGGTTCGGCCGGCGGCCGATCCTCTTGATTTCGCTGGCCGGCGCGGCCGTCGACTATCTCATCATGGCCTTCGCGCCCTATTTGTGGATATTGGTACTCGGCCGCGCCATTTCCGGCGTGACCAGCGCCAACATGGCGGTGGCGACGGCCTATATCACCGACATTTCCACCGAAGAGGAGCGCGCCAAGCGCTTTGGCCTGTTTCACGCCATGTTCGGCATCGGCTTCATCATCGGCCCGGTGCTCGGCGGCTTGCTCGGAGACATCTGGGTGCGCGCGCCCTTCATCGCGGCGGCGCTGCTCAATGGCGTCAATTTCCTGCTGGCGCTCTATGCTTTGCCCGAGTCACGGCGCGGCCAGAAGGGCGCTGCCTTCGCCTGGGACACGCTCAACCCGTTCAAGCCGCTCAAATGGGCGCTGACCTTCAAGGCGCTCATTCCGCTGATCGCCATCTTCGTGATCATGAATTTCGTCGGTACCATGTACGGCACGATCTGGGCGCTGTTCTCCGAAGACCGGTTCGCCTGGACCGGAACCATGATCGGATTGTCGCTCGGGGCGTTCGGCCTGTTCCATGCCGGGGCGCAGGCCTTCCTGACCGGGCCGGCGGTGGCAAGGCTCGGCGAGCGCTGGGCACTTGTCGTCGGCATGGCCTGCGAACTGCTGGCCCTGGCCATTCTCGGCGTCACCGGTGAGGGCTGGGTGCTGTTCGCCCTCGCGCCCCTGTTCGCGCTCGGCGGCATCGGCATGCCGGCCCTGCAGTCGCTGACCACGACACAGGTCGATGCCGACAGGCAGGGCCAGCTTCAGGGCGTCCTAGCGAGTCTTGTCAGCCTCAGCGCCGTGTTCGGACCGCTGTTCTTTTCGAGTGTCTATTTCGCGGTGCGTGCAGAATGGCCGGGCCTGATCTGGCTGGTGGGCGCCTGCATCTATCTTCTGGCGCTGCCATTGATGCTGGGAATAAGGCGACGGCCGGTTTTGCCGACCGGAGCGGCATGATTGGACGGCGACGCGCCAACTCACGCCCGTCGGCGATCCGGGTCGTCGCGGCGCGGTTGGCGGGCATTTGTCCCCCGTGTTTACGCATTTTTCAACATGAACGAGCGATTTGCGGCACTGATTTCCGGGAGAGGCCCGGAAATCCTTGCCTTTTGCCCAGAATCGCAAAAGTGTGACGGCGTTTTGCACGGCTCTGCGCGGGCCAGTCATTTTCGAGGAACTGAGATGAACAAGAACGAACTGACCAATGTCGTGGCGGACAAGACCGGCCTGAGCAAGACCCAGGCTGGCGAGGCTGTCGACGCCGTGTTCGATGCCATCACGTCGGCTCTGAAGTCGAATGACGAGGTGCGACTTGTCGGCTTCGGCACATTCGCGGTCAGCCAGCGCAAGGCCACCAAGGGCCGCAATCCGGCCACCGGAGCCGAGATCGACATCCCGGCGTCGAACCAGCCCAAGTTCAAGCCCGGCAAGGGTCTCAAGGACGCGCTGAACTAGGCGGCGTTCCCGCCTTCGGCCGCAAGGGTTTTCGCCCCGCTGGCCGGTTTCACGCAAAAAGGGTCCTGCCGGTCATGCGGCGGGACCCTTTTCGCGTTTCGGCCCGTCGTCGTCGGCGCTGCTTGACTGGCGGCAAGCGCGTGTCTATCTGGTGCGCCAGCCCCTTCATGCGCCTATGATGGCATGGCAGGTCGCGGGGGACCGCGCATTCGCGCCGGAAAAGTGGCTGCCACTTGCTCCGGAAAGGCCCCGGGGGCGGTTAGCTCAGTTGGTAGAGCGCCACGTTTACACCGTGGATGTCGGCGGTTCGAGCCCGTCACCGCCCACCAGATTTCCCGCAAGTCAGTCCCTTTGCCTCGCGTGCCTTTCCGCATCGACATGGTTTTTTTCAAGCGGTCGCGGGGCACTGGAGCCTTTCAGTGTTTCATGGAAACACTGAAAGGCTCCAAGCCCTTGGTTTGTCGCATTTCCGGACGGCGAACCGGTGTCCACTTCACCTGGAAATGCTCTAAATCCGTGTGCTGCCGCGCGTTTCACATTTCACGCGCAGTAAAGTAAACACTTGCGGTCATATTACGCGTTTACTTGAAATCTGCGATCGATATTGCCGCGCCTATCCGATTATGCTAGATTAACAAATGCTTAACGGGAGGCTTGGGATGCGTATCTTTCCTTTAATTGTCGCCTTTATTTTTGCTTTGGGTACGATCGCTACGGTGTCGCTGGCGCAGGTACCCTCCGATCTCACGACGACCGAAGCCGTTTCCGCCTATTGCGCGTCGCAGACGACGACTCTGGCGGACTGCGAAGACGCGATCGACGCGCTGCTTGCCGGCCTGACGGGTGAGGAATTGCAGAGCGCCGTCGCCGCGCTCGTCGCGCAGCTCCAGTCGTATTACGTGCCCGGCACGGCAAATCCGCTGCTTGCCGACAAGATCGCCTATCTTGGCAATTTTGCCGTCGACCCCGATCAGCAGACGTTGATCGGATCGATCAGCGATTCGGTGCGCAACGGCGAGGCGATCGATACCGGAGCGGTTGAGACAGGGCAGCTGGCCAGTCCGAACTAGCCGCCAGTCTCCAGATCGGGCACGGCCACCGACGGTGCGGCCTGCAGAAGCGAGCGGATCAGCGCCAGTGGCACGATGAAGCTGGCGCCGCTGTTGTTGATTGCCGCGACGATGCCAGCCAGTTGCAGGCCGTTGTCGGTCAGGGCGAAGACGGGACCGCCCGAGCTGCCCGGTTCGGCGTGGCAATTGCTGGCCCACAGGCCCGAGGCGAGCGCCAGCACCTCGCATGGTTCGGTGACGGTCAGCACTTCCGGCCGCTTTAGCATATAGCCGGCATGAATGACGCTATCCGGCATGGCGACGCCCGGCGGAACCAGATCGACAGGCACGAGATCGAGCGTCATGTCGAGCGTGATGAGGGCGGCGTCGCTCAAAAGGCGCACGCCCTGCACAGCGCTCGCGTCGACTGGCAGGAAGTCCATGTCGACGGCGCGGGCATGGGCGCGGTAGATTCCGCGGTCGTAGCCGGCGAGGAAATGGATCTGGCCGGGCGGCAGCGCATCGCCGTCGCCGTGTCGGCGCAGGCAATGCGCCGCCGTCAGGACGCGGTCGGGCGCGACGAGCACGCCGGTGCACTGGCCGCGGGTCGAGAAGCCAGCATAGTTGACCTTGCCGATGGCGTCACGCGGCACGGCAACAGCTTCGGCGGCCGGGGCCGGCCATGCCGGAACCAGCGCCAGCCACAAGGCGATCGGCCAGGCAAGGCGCAAAAGGCTCAGGCCAGCTTGACGGCGGTGCCGTAGGCGAGGATTTCGGCGGCGCCCTGGGCCACCATCGAGGTGGCGAAGCGCATGCCGACAATGGCATCGGCGCCGAGCCGTTCGGCCTCGGCGACCATGCGGTCGAGCGCCTGCTCGCGCGCTTCGCCCAAAAGCTTGGTGTATTCGGTTACCTCGCCGCCGACGAGGTTTCTCAATCCGGCGATGATGTCGGTGCCGACATGACGGGCGCGGATGGTATTGCCGCGCACGAGGCCGAGGGTCTCGGCGATCTCGCGGCCTTCGATCTTTTCGGATGTGGCGATCAGCATCGGAGCGGTCCTTTGGTATGGCATGGTGCCGGGTGTTCGGGTCGACGCGCTTGCGAACCGGCGAACCGGCCGCAACGTCGCCTCAAGCGAGGCTATTTGTCGACGTTCTTGGAATAGTAGTCGTCTTCCTTGTTGGCGCGGCGCTGGCGGATGATCTCGACCAGCAGCGCCAGCACGATGGCAACCGGGATCAGGCCGACAACGCCGAAGGGGATGGCAGCCAATAGCCCGGTGACCAGCGTTGCGAGCCACAGAACGGCGAAGATGACGACAAGGGCGAGGGCGACGGTATCGAGTTTCATTTGATGTCCCTGAGAGCCTCCGCCTGCGCTGGACGAACCTCTGGAGGCTGTCGCGATGCGGGTGGCTTCGCGCGGCAGACTCACGGTTTGGCGCAGGCTTTCACGAAAGATCGGCATTGTCACGACCGGCTTCAAGTCCTGAAATCCGGGCCTGTGGCGGCCCCCGGGAATTTCGCGCCGATTTGCCCGCGCATGCCGCTTGACTTGACCCGGACCGCCCGCTAAACCGACGCGTCCTTTCGCGGTCCCGTTTACCGACCGCGCCGAAGGGGGCGTAGCTCAGTTGGTTAGAGCGCCGGCCTGTCACGCCGGAGGTCGCGGGTTCGAGTCCCGTCGCTCCCGCCACCGCCCTCTTTTTCCAACCCGCAGACATGGGTAACAGGTTGCGCCCCAGACATGGGTGACAATTCCGGCCATGTCAAAAAAACAACGCCCCGGCAGGACCGGGGCGCGAGTGTGAGGATAGCTCGGGAGGTGGGTTTAGCCCTTCTTCTTGAGATCGTTGTAGAGCTGGAACGCCTTGTCCGGCGTTTGAAGATCGTGGACGACGGCGCGAACCGCCTGGATCATCGCCACCGGATCGTCGGACTGGAAGATGTTGCGGCCCATGTCGACGCCGGCGGCGCCCGCGTCGATCGAGCGATAGGCCATTTCGAGCGCGTCGCGTTCGGGCAGCTTCTTGCCGCCGGCGATGACGATCGGCACCGGACAGCCGGCGACAACGCGGGCAAAGCCCTCCTCGATATAGTAGGACTTGACGTACTGGGCACCGATTTCGGCGGCGATGCGCGTCGACAGGCCGAAATAGCGGGCGTCGCGCGCCATGGCCTTGCCGACGCCGGTGACCGCGAGGGTCGGGATGCCGTAGCGCATGCCGGTGTCGATGAGCTGGATGACGTTCTTGATCGACTGGTGCTCGAATTCGGCGCCGATATAGATCTGTGCCGCCATGGCCGCGGCGTTCATGCGGATGGCGTCCTCGACATTGACGGCGACCGCTTCGTTCGACAGCTCGCCGAGAATGGAATTGCCGCCCGAGCACCTGAGGACGACCGGCTTCTGCGTCGCCGGGCTGATCGAAGCGCGCAGCGAGCCGCGCGTCGCCATCATGACGTCGGCATATTCAACCAGCGGCTGGATGTTGAGGTCGATGCGTTCGAGCCCGGTGGTTGGGCCCTGGAAATAGCCGTGGTCGAAGGCGAGCATGACCGTGCGGCCGGTCTTGGGATTGAAGATCTGGGAAAGGCGATGCTGCATGCCCCAGTCGAGATGGGCGCTGCCCTTGACGAAGAAGCCTTCAGCTATTGCAGGACGATCCAGTCCGAAATCCTTCCCGTCCTTGATGTCGTCCAGGTCGGCCATTGTCGTTTTCCTTTCGCGCGCCGGGCGCGCGTTCGATGTGGAGAGCAAGCAGGCTGCCGCCGCGGCCGGAGCCGCGGCGGGATGCGCATGGATCGACTAGAAGTCGAAATTGTCGATGTTCTCGGCGGTGAAGACGGTCCGCTCGGGCAGAAGGATGATGCCGTTGCCTTCGGCTTCGTAGTCATAGCCCTGCACCGAATTCGGCGAGATTTCGACGGTGCCGATGCCGGGGACTTCGATCTTGTCGCCGACATTGAAGGTCTTGCCCTGGACCATTTCGTTGGCCACGAAGACCGAGAGCTTGCCCTGGACGACCACGTCCCACAGGCCGAACGCGTCGACGGTGCCGGACTTCACATACTGGCGCATGGTGTTCGGCGTCGAGAAGCCGGTGATGATCACGTTGCCGGCGATGCCGAGATTCTCGGCGGCCTGGGCCGAACCGGGAAGGGCGTTGGCATCGGGGCAGATGATCGCGTCGAGGTCGGGATAGGTCTGGAACAGGGCAGTCGGGACCTGCACGGCCTTCTGGGCGTCCTGGTTCGAGAACTCGGTCGCCACGACCTCCCAGCTCGGATATTCCTCGGCGATGACCTTCTTGGCCACTTCCGCCCACTGGTTCTGGTCGGTCACGGTCGGCGACGAATAGTGGAAGGCCACCTTCTTGGCCGCGGTCGGATCGTCCATCTGGTCGGCCGCCATGGTCACCAGAAGCCGGCCGAGCTGTTCGGGCGTGCCCTGGTTGATGTAATAGGAGCGGCATTCGGGATTGACGTCGCTGTCCCAGGTCAGGACCTTGACGCCCTTTTCGGCGGCACGGTTGAGCGCTTCGCACAAACCGTCGGGCGACAGCGACGAAATGGCGATCGCGTCGTAGCCCTGGTTGACGAAGTTGTTGATGAATTCGACCTGGCCGGACACGGAGGCTTCCGACGGGCCGTCATACTTGACGTCGATGCCGAGTTCGGCGCCCATCGCCATGGCGCCCTTGCCGCCGGATTCGAAGAAGCCGACGCCGGTGAGCTTGGGAATGAAGGCGATCCGGGCATCCGCGGCACTTGCCGAAATGGCGGAAGCCGACAGCATCAGCGATGCGACAGCGAAACCGAGCGCGAGTTTTCCGAGAGTCATTGCAGTTCCTCCTCTTTGAGAGTGTGGGTTGTCATGAGCCGTTGCCCGGCCTCTGTGGTTGGGACGACCGACGGTCATCCGCCGTTTCCGCTCACCGCCATCCGTTCGGCCGCATAGGCCGCGCGATTGGCGCGTTTGGTGTTGAGAACGGACATGCCGATCTTGAGGGCCACCGTGCCGATGAGCACGGAACCGACGATGACCGGAACCACGTCCGAGGTGATGCCGAGGGCTAAAAGCCCTTGGCGGAGATAGCCGAGCGCGAGGCCGGCAAGGAAGGTGCCGAGGACCGAGCCCTGGCCGCCATAGATCGACGAGCCACCAAGGACCACGGCGGTGATGATGTTCAACAGCGCATCGGCGCCGAGATCGGAACGGGCCGAGGTGAAATAGGCGGTCAGCACCAGGCCGGCGACGGCGGCGCCGAAGCCGTTGATGGCGTAGACGGCGATCAGGGTGCGCTTGACCGGCACGCCGGTATAGCGGGCGACGTCGGCGGAAACGCCGATCAGCTTGAGATAGCGGCCGAAGCGGGTGCCGAGCATCAGCCAGGACGCGGCGGCGGCGAGCACGATGGTGATGATCAGCGGATTAGGAATCCAGCCGATGCCGCCGGTGCCGATCCAGGTGAAATGCTTGGGCAGGCCGGAAATGCCCTCGTATTGATAGGCCTCGAAGCCGCCCGGTCCCATGGAGGCGAAGCCCATCATGTCCAGAAGCGTCGGCAGGCCGGTGGCGATGCCGGCATAAAGGAACATCATGGCCAGGGTGATGACGAGCGGATTGACGTCGGTATTGGCGA
The DNA here is from genome assembly GCA_018818925.1 of Alphaproteobacteria bacterium. Classification (GTDB taxonomy): domain Bacteria; phylum Pseudomonadota; class Alphaproteobacteria; order Rhizobiales; family Devosiaceae; genus JAHJQZ01. Next base: position 87,392 of record JAHJQZ010000090.1, on the reverse strand, counting down.
CCACGGTGCCGTTGAACGAGCCGGCGGCGAAGCCGACCACGAGCGCGATGGCCACGGCCAGCTCGATCGGGGCGCCGGCGACATAGCTCAGTCCGCAGACGATCGAAGCCATGCCCATCACGGAGACGCCGGAAATGTCCATGCCGCCGGTCATGATGATGAGGGTGAGGCCGATCGCGGCGATGATGACGTGGACGAAATCGGAGGTCGAGAACAAAAGGTTCTCGATGTTGAGGAAGGCCGGGTTGATGATGCCGAGCACGATCAGTTCCACCGCCAGCACGATGGCCAGCATGAACTCCCAGCTCCTGAGCCAGCTCGCGAATTTCATGACGAGGCCTCCGTGGGCTGAAGGGTCTTGTTGGCGGACTTGGGCATGGATTTGGCGCCTTCGGCCTCGATCTCGGACCGGCGCATCTCGGCGGCGCGGGCCGCGAGCTGGCGGCGCCTGACCGAGCGGCGGATGAGGTAGTCGAACACGACGACGGCGAGCAGGACGGCGCCGGCGACGGCATTGTTCCAGGAACCGGGCACTTTCAAAAAGATCATCATGGAATCGACGGTGGTCAGGAACAGCGCGCCGATGACGGCTGACCAGATCGAGCCGGTGCCGCCCATCAGCGAGACGCCGCCGAGCACCACGGCCGCGATGGCCTTCAATTCGAGGCCATTGCCGGTCTGCATCGGCACGAAGCCGATCTGGCCGGTGAAGACGATGGCGGCGGCGCCGGAGAACAGGCCGGCCAGGGCGAAGGCGGCGAACCGGGTCGCCTTGACGTTGATGCCGAGCAGGTAGGCGCCGTCGTAATTGTCGCCGACGGCGTAGAAATTGCGGGCCGCCTTGATGCGCGCCAGAAGCACGGCGACGACGACGACCAGGGCCGCGACGGCCCAGACCATCAGCGGAACGGAGAAAAAGCGGGTGACAGCCAGAGACTTGATCGATTGCGGAATGGATTCGATCCAGCTGCCACCCGTAAGCACACGCATGAAGCCGCGATAGGCGCCGAGCGTGCCGAGGGTCATGATAATCGGCGGAATGCCGACAAAGACGACGCCGACGGCGTTGATCGAACCGGCGACGAGGCCGGTCAAAAGCGCGAAGAGCATGGCGACCGGCAGCGGCAGGCCGGCATTGAGCGCGAAGCCGAAGATGACGGCGGAAATGCCGGCAATGGCGCCGACCGACACGTCGATGCCGCGGGTCTGGACGACGAACATCTGGCCCATGGCGATCAGCATCAGGAACAGCGCGGAATTGACGATGTTGATCAGCGTGATCGGGTTGAGCACGGCCTTGTTGACCGTGGCGACCGACAGGATCAGCACCACCAGCAGCACCAGCACCAGGAATTCGCGGCTCTTGAAAACCTTCATCATGCCGAAACGCCTCCGTTCGCGTCGAAAGTGGCCGCGGAGATCTGCTCGATCCCCTTGACGCCGGCGGGCAGTTCGGTGAGCCGTCCGCGTTTCATCACCATGATGCGGTCGGAAACCTCGGCGATCTCGCCGACCTCGGAGGAGATGACGACGACACCGACGCCGTCGGCGGTCAGTTCGCGGATGATGCGGTAGACGTCCTGGCGGGCGCGGGCGTCGATGCCGCGCGTCGGCTCGTCGAGGATGATGACGCGCGGCTCGGGCGCGAGGGTCTTGGCGAGCACGATTTTCTGCTGGTTGCCGCCGGAAAGGGTGCGGGCCACCTGCAGCGGCGAGGCGAGCTTGATGCGCAGGCGCTCGACGAAGCGGGCGGCCATCGCGACCTCACGGGCCTCGCTCATGAAGCGCGAGCGGCCGAGCGACAGAACGCTCGAGGAAATGGTCTGGGCACAGGGCAGGGCGAGGAAGATGCCGTGAGCATGGCGATCCTCGGGCACATAGGCGAGGCCGAGCTCCTGGCAAATCTGCGGGGTGCGCCGCGGCGCAGCCACGCCGGCGATCGTGACGGCGCCGGTGGCGTCGGTATCGATGCCGTAGATGGCCTCGGCCAGTTCGGTGCGGCCCGAACCGACGACGCCGGAAATGCCGACGACCTCGCCGGGGAAGACCTCGAAGCTGACGTCGCGGAAGACCTGCGAGCAAAGGCCGGCAACGCTCAGGACGGCGGCTTCGCCGTCGCGCCTGATCTGCCTGTCGGCGGTGGCGGCCGGCGGGGTGAAACCAGCCGGCAGCATGGCCTCGACCAGCATGTCCGTGGTCAGCTCCGAAGCGGGCGCGGTGAGCACGAAGCCGCCGTCGCGCAGGACTTTGATGTGATCGGTGAGTTCGAGCACCTCGTTGAGCCGGTGCGAGATGAACAAAAGGCCGATGCCGCGCGACTTGAGATTGTGCATCTGGGTGGCAAGGCTCGCGACCTCGCGGCGGGTCAGCGACGAGGTCGGTTCATCAAGGATCAGCACCTTGGCGTTGCGCAGCAATCCGCGCACGATCTCGACCAGTTGCTGGTTGGCGATCGACAATTCACCGCCCGGCGCGGCGAAATCGGCATTGAGGCCGATATCGTGGGCGATGTCGCGGGCGCGCCGGGCGATCTCTGCGGCGTCGCCCTGAAGCCCCGTGGTCAGATTTTCCATGACCGTGAGGTTGGGGAAGATATGCGGCTCCTGCGGCACCATGTAGATGCCGTGGGCATGGGCCTCCGAAGGCGTCGACAAAACAGTGGGCACCCCGCCGATCTCTATGGTTCCGGCGGTCGGCTGGTAGGCGCCGGAAATGATCTTGACCATGGTCGACTTGCCCGAGCCATTGCCGCCGAGCAGGGCGTGGACCTGGCCGGGATAGATGTCGAAATCGACGCCGCGCAACACGGTGACGCTCTCGAAGACCTTCCAGATGCCGCGCAGTGCGACCAGAGGCGCGTCGGACATTGGCTGATCGGTCATGCGGGTACTCCGTCGGGAGCCGTTCGGCGCAGCGCGCCGGCAAGGCGGCGGAAAGCCGCTTCGGGTGCGGCGGCGCGGAATATGGCGCTGCCGGAGACGGCGAAATCCGGCGAGGCGCACATGGCTTCGGCGATCGATTGCTCGGTGATGCCGCCGTCGATGGCGACGAGCGGGCGGGCGGGCGCGGCCATTTCTCTGATGGCCCTGGCCCGCGCCGCCGCTTCGCCGACGCACGGAGGAGCTTTGCGCCGTGGATCGAGCGCCAGCACCAGCATAAGGTCCGGCGCCGGATTAAGAAGGGGAACAAGGTCGGCCAGCGGCGTGTCCGGCATGATGGCGAGACCGGCAAGGATCGGCCGTCCCAGTTCGGCGGACGCGGCGCGGATGGCGGCGAGCGCCCGGGCGGCGCCCGGCGCCTCGACATGCACGCTGATGATGTCGGCACCGGCCTCGGCGAAAGCGGCGACATGGCGATCGGGGCATTCGACCATCAGGTGGACGTCGCGCACCATGCCGTCGCCGAGCGCCTTGACGAAGTCGGGGCCGGCGGTGATCTGGGGCACGAAGACGCCGTCCATGACGTCGAAATGTATAAGCTGCCCGCCCCAGTCCGCCAGCCTGCGGGTGGAGTCCGCGAGCGCGCCACACGGTGCGGCGAAAATGCCGGCACTGATGCCGCGGCAGCGCTCTTTCAGGGACTGGACGGACGGGGCGGGCATGGCGTCATTCCCCCGCCAGCGCCGCTGCGTGATCAGGCATGACCATGCGGAAGAAGTCCTTTTCCCGCGACTCGGTTGTCATCAGGTCCCTAAGGCCCGCCGTGGTGAAGCGGTAGTGCTCGGTCTGGCGATGGGCATTGACCGCCGCCTCGTTCTCGAAAGCCTCGTAGACAACGAAATGGTGCTCGTCGTCGACATCCTGCAACACATCGAACCGGTAATTGCCCGGCTCGGACCGCGTGCCGTCGAAATTGACGCGAAAGACCTCGAAAAACTCCTTAAGGCGTCCCGGTTTGATCCGGATATGAACGAGCTGAACGAACATCGAATGCCTCCCGGGGTGTCGAAGCCTTGCCGCGATTGCCGACCCGGACGCGTTTCGTCCGGCTTGCGGTGGCAGCGATCATTTGCACCAGAGAAAACCAAATGAACACGACTGTCAAGCGCCGAGACTAAAAATTAGGCAAAAATTCGGCCGATATCCCGGTTTTTGCACTGTCCATGTTGACACCGTGATCATCTGATGATCGTTTGTACAGAAGGAGGACGCTTCCGATCATGAACCAAGACATGTCATTGCACGATCCGGCGCTGCCCACGGACGTCGACGAGGTGGAACAGATCACGCGCGCGGCATGGCACTATTACAATGACGGGCTCACGCAGAATCAGATCGCCGACATGCTCGGCGTTTCGCGTATCAAGGTGTCCCGGCTTCTGGAAAAGGGCCGGCAATCGGGCCTGATCGAATTGCGGATCAATTCGCCCCATGCCGGCTGCCTGACGCTGCAGAATGAACTGGTTTCGGCCTTCGGTCTGGTCGATTCGCGCGTCGTGCCGGACGCCAGCGATATGGCCGTGGTGCCGCGCGTCGGCCGCGCCGCCGCCAGTTATCTGGTGCAAAAGCTCGAACAGGACGACCTGCTCGCCATCGGCTGGGGCGAGACCACGACAATGGCGCTGCGCTATACCGCGCCGGTCTTTCCACAGGCCAATATCGCGCTGGTCAGCCTGACCGGCGGCGTCTCGGCCTATATCGGCACGACCGGGCTGTTCGGGCCGCAGAACAACGCCCATCTGATCCCGACGCCCTTGCGCGTCTCCTCGATCGAGCTGGCCGAGATGCTGAGGCGCGAGCCTTATGTCCGGCATGTGCTCGACATGGCGGCGACGGCGCGCATGGCGCTGATCGGGGTGGGCGCGGTGTCGAGCTCGGCGACGCTGGTGCGCTACGGCTATTGTACGAGCGCCGAGATCGACCTCTATGCCCGGCGCGGCGCGGTTGGCGACATTCTCGGCTACTTCTACGACGCCGACGGCGAAATCCTCGATCTCGACCTGCACAAGCACGTCGTGGCGGTACCGCCGGACGATTTGCGGAAAATCCCCAACCTGGCAGCCGCCGCGGCCGGATCGCACAAGGTCGACGCGATTCTGGGGCTGTTGCGCGGCCGGCTCGCCAATATTCTTGTCACCGACCAGGCCACCGCCGAGGCCTTGCTGAGGAGGGCCAGATGAAAACGCATCTGCTCGTCATCGACGCCGGCACCGGCAGCGGCCGGGCCGTGATATTCGATCGCGACGGCAACCAGGCCGGCTTCGCCCAAGAGGAGTGGCGCCATCTGCCCGAGGCGGGCGTGCCCGGTTCCATGGCCTTCGATGTCGAGGGCGGCTGGGCGCTCCTCAAGCGCTGCATCGGCAAGGCCCTTGAAAACTGCGGTTTGACCGGCGCCGACATCGCCGCGATCAGCGCCACCTCGATGCGCGAGGCGATCATTCTCTACGACGGCGCCGGCCGGGAAATCTGGGGCGTCGCCAATGTCGACAGCCGCGCCGGTGCCGAGGTCGCCGAACTCAAGGCGCGGTCCGCCGATTTCGAGCGCGGATTCTACGAGATTTCCGGCGAGACCTTCGCCCTCGGGGCCTTGCCGCGCCTCAACTGGCTGAAAAAACACGCGCCCCAGACCTTCGCTCGAGCGCGGGCGATCTCGATGATCAACGACTGGATCGGCGCAAGGCTGACCGGCGAGATCACCGTCGAGCCGACCAACGGCTCGACCAATGGCCTGATGGACCTCTCCCGCCGCGACTGGTCGGACGTGCTGATCGCCCGCGCCGGGCTCGACCGGGCGATGTTTCCGCGCGTCGTCGAGCCCGGCACGGTCATCGGCACGGTGACACGGCAGGCGGCGGCGGAAACCGGACTTGACGAGGGCACGCCCTTCGCTGCCGGCGGCGGCGACGTGCAGATGGGTTCGATTGGCCTCGGGGTCACCGAAATGGGCGATGCGGCCGTGCTCGGCGGCACGTTCTGGCAGCAGGTCGTCAACATCCCGCAAGGTTCGGTCGATACGACCATGCGGGTGCGCGTCAACAGCGCCGCGCTCGGCGGCACCAACCAGGCCGAGGCGATCAGCTTTTTCGTCGGACTGACGGCGCGCTGGTTCCGCGACGTGTTCTGCGCCGAGGAGGTGCGGCGAGCCGAGCAGGAGGGGCGCGATGCCTATGACCTGCTCGAAGACCTGGCCATGCAGGCGCCGGTCGGGGCCAACGGCATCATCCCGGTCTTCTCAGACGCCATGGATTTCGGCAATTGGTACCATGCGGCGCCGTCGCTGCTCAATCTCAGCATCGACCCGGCCGTGGCCAACAAGGGCTCGATCTTCCGGGCCATTCAGGAGAATGCCGCTATTGTCGCCTCGGTCAATCTCGCCCGCGTCGAGGCCTTTGCTTCGGTCGACAGCACCGGGCCTCTGACGCTGGCCGGTGGCGCCTCCAAGGGACGGTTGTGGCCGCAGATCGTCGCCGACGTGACCGGGCGGCGAATCCGCATCCCCAAGGTGCGAGAGGCGACGGCGCTCGGGGGCGCCGCCGCGGCCGCGACCGGCATTGCCCAGTTCGCAAGTCTTGGCGAGGCGGGCAGTGCTTTCGTCCGCTGGGAGCGCGAGGTCGCGCCGAACACGGCGCATCGCGCCGTCTATGACGAGGCGCGCGAACGCTGGCAAATCGCCTATGCGGCGCAGAAGCGGCTGGTCGACGAGGGCGTCACCAATTCGATGTGGCGGGCGCCGGGGACCTGATCCCGGTTTGGGGCACGGGGCTGGCCGAGCGGCCGGCCCTATTCCTTTGCAAAAAGATGAGCGTCGGTGCGGGCGTAGGCCAGCGTCACCGCGCTGCCCATGGCCACCGGATTGTCGCCATCGAGCGCGGCGATGAGGACGGCGCCGGAGGGCAGGCTGAGGTTGACGATGGTCTCGGTGCCGAGCCGCTCGACGAGAGCGACCTTGCCGGTCAAAACGCCCTGGTCGGCGCTGGCGGCGCCGGCATCATCGATCAGAGACAGGTGCTGCGGACGGATGCCGAGAATGGCTCTTTCGCCCTCGGGCAGGGGCTTTTTCGCGGTCACGACGGTCTCGGCGACATCGGGGGCGCCGATCCGGTAGGCGCCGTTGCCGACCGGGGCGGCATCGACCTCGAAGAAGTTCATGCGCGGGGCGCCGATGAAGCCGGCGACGAACAGGTTGTCGGGATTGTGGAACAATTCCATCGGCGTGCCGGTCTGCATGACCTGTCCGTCCTTCAGCACGACGATCCTGTCGGCCAGCGTCATGGCCTCGATCTGGTCGTGGGTGACGTAGATCATCGAGGCGCCAAGGGACTGGTGGAGCTTGCCGATCTCCATGCGCATGTCGAGCCTTAGGGCGGCGTCGAGATTGGACAACGGCTCGTCGAACAGGAACACCGACGGGTCACGCACGATGGCGCGGCCGATGGCGACGCGCTGGCGCTGGCCGCCGGACAACTGGCTCGGGCGGCGGTCGAGCAGGTTCTCCATCTGCAGGATGCGCGCTGCCTCGAGGACTTTCTTCTCCTTTTCGGCCTTGTCGACGCCCTTGATGGTGAGGCCGAACCCGACATTTTCCCTCACCGACATGTGCGGGAAGATGGCGTAGGACTGGAACACCATGGCGATGGAGCGGTCCTTGGGCGGCAGGTCGTTGACCACGCGCCCGCCGATCTCGATGGTGCCGGAGGTGATGTCCTCGAGCCCGGCGATCATGCGCAAGAGCGTCGATTTTCCGCAGCCGGACGGGCCGACGAAGACGACGAATTCGCCGCTGTCGATCTCGATGTCGACGCCCATGATGATCTCGACGGACCCGAAGCTCTTGCGGACACTGGTCAGCTTGACATGGGCCATGATCAGTCTGCCGCCTTTCCATTGGTGACAATGCGCAGCAACCCTTCCGCGTCGACCGACACGGGTTCGGGGTCGAAGATGTAGCCGCCGAAATCGGTCTTGCCGCCATCGGCGAAACCGAGGATCCGCAGGCCCTTGTCGGTGTCGAGAATGCGGGCGGCGTAGCGATGCGAGGGCAGGGCGCCATCGAAGAACGGGCCGGGGGCGATGCGCCAGGGGCCGCGCGGGTTGTCGGCCATGAGATAATGGCTGCCGGTGACGGGCGGTTGCCGATTGGCGGCTCGATAGGCCTCGGACCAATGCTGGGCCGACGTGCAGAACAGGCAATACCAGCGGCCGCCGGTTTCGAAGACTTGAGGCACTTCCAGCTGCCCGAAGCCGCCGACAAAGACCGGCGGCTCGAGCGTCCAGGTGTCGAGATCGGGCGAGGTGGCCAAACCGATGGCGCCGCCGGCATTGGCCTCGGCGACGCCTTCGGCGCGGGCGGTGAAGAACATGAGATAACCCTCGCCCTCCGGATCGGCGATGACGAAGGGATCGCGCATGGCGCGGTCGTGCCAGTGGCCGATCATGTGCGCGGTCTCGTAGTGGCGGGCGGCGGGGCCTTTCATGTCGAGACACAGGCCGTCCCGGCCGGTGCGCCGCCAATGGTGCAGGTCCTCGGAAACGGCATGGCCGATGCGCTGGATGAGGGCGTTCTCAGCGCGGCTGCCGCCGGTATAGAACAGGTGCCAGAGCCCGTCCTGTCCCGCGATCACCGAGCCGGTCCACACCGTCATGTCATCGAATGCCGGGCCGTCGGACGGGCTGATCGTCGTGCCGAGATAGCTCCAATTGGTCAGATCGGTGCTTGTCGCGTGACCCTGCGAGACGTTGAAATGCCTGAGATCCGGGTCGCCGAGCGATTTGTCGGCCTTGAGAAAGAAGGCGTGCCAGAGATCGCCCTTGCGGGCGTACCAGCTGTCCCAGATCCATTGGTTGTCGAGTTTGAGGACCATTATTTTGTCCGAACTAGCCCTTGACGCCGGTCGAGGCGATGGAGGCGATGAAGGCACGCTGCATGAAGAGGTAAAAGGCCAGAACCGGCACCGAAATGAGCGTGAGGTAGGCCATGAGTTCGCCCCAGGCGACATTGAGCTGGAAGAAATAGCCTAGGCCCACCATGATCGGCCGGTGCGCCTCGTCCTGAACGACGATGAGCGGCCAGAGATATTGTTCGTTGTACATCTTGAGCGACTTGAGGATCGCCGCCGTGGCCAGCACCGGCCCGGACAGCGGCATGACGATGCGGGCGTAGACCTGCAGCCAGCTCGCGCCCTCGACGCGCGCCGCCTCGATCAACTCGCGCGGCAGGTCCTTGAAATATTGGACGAACAGGAAAATCGTCAGCGCGTCGACGATCCACGGAACGATCTGCACCCGATAGGTGTTGAGCCAGCCCCACTCGACGCCGTCAAGACCCACCCAGGGCAGGCGCGACACGACGAGCAGGAGCGGCACGGCGATGGTCTCGAACGGGATGATCAGTGTCGCAAGCACGATGGACAGGATCACGCCGCGCCCGGACCAGTCGAGAAACACGAAGGAAAAGCCGGCGAGCGAGCAGATGCCGATCGACAGGGTGACCGTCACCATAGTGATCATGACCGAGTTGAACATGAACTGGCCGATGGGGGCGCGTTCGAAGGCGGCCCGGTAATTGTCGAGGCTGATATCCCCGACCGGCAGGAAGGCCCTGAAGCTCGAGGTGTCGGCCAGAAGCTGGCCATCCGGCTTGAACGAGCTCACCACCATGAAGACCAGCGGAAACATGAAGACCACGGCGACGAGCGCCAGCACCAGATAGCGGGCGAACAGCCTTAGGCCGCGGTTCCGGGAGGAGATCTCAGCCATATTTGCGCTCCCGCGTCAGAAAGCGCTGCGTGAGCGAGATGGCGAGAACCATGAAGAACAGGATCACCGAAATGGCCGAGCCGCCGGAAATGTCCTGCTTGCCGTAGCCGCGCTCGACCGCCTGGAACACCAGGGTCTGGGTCGCATCGAGCGGGCCGCCCTTGGTCATCACGTCGATCTGGGAAAACAGGGCGAAGGCCTGCATGGTGATGACGATGAGGACGAGAATGGCGGTGTTTCTCAGGCCCGGCCAGGTGACGTAGCGGAAGGTCTGCCAGCCCGATGCGCCTTCGATGGCGGCGACCTCGTAAAGGGTCGGCGGAATGGTCTGCAGGCCCGAAAGCCAGATGACCATGTGAAAGCCGACCGCCTGCCAGGCCGACATGACGATGATGGCGCCAAGGGCGGTGTCGGTGCGTCCGAGCCAGTCGACCGGCTGGAACAGGCCAAAGCTCAAGACATTGAGGATGTTGTTCAAGAGCCCGTCGCTGCCATCGTAGATAAAGCGCCAGAGCAGGGAGATGACGACGATCGAGATGACGACCGGCATGAAGTAGATGGTGCGGAAGGCATTGATGCCCCGCAATTTCTGATTGATCAGCAGCGCCAGCAGCAAGGCGCCGCCGCCCTGTAGCGGTACGATGAACAGCACGAAGATGAAGGTGTTGGCGAGCGCCTTCATGAAGACGACATCGCTGGCGATCACGACATTGGCGTTGTCGCCCCATTGCCAGCGGAACCACTCACGCATGCCGCTATATTGCGGATACGCGTCGCTGCGCGTGATGGTGCGAACGCGCGGATACGCGATTTCACCCTTGTCGTCGCGCACGACCTGGCCTTTGTCGTCGCGCTCCGGCTCGATGGTGATCACTGCAAGGCCGAGCAGGTTCTGGTAGTTCTCGATCCCGACGAACTGGGTCGGGTTGGGCGAGACCAGCCGCTGGTTGGTCAGCGAGAACCAGAACCCGAACAGGAAGGGCACGATGATGAACATCGCTATCAGGAAAACGCCTGGCAACGCGAACGCCCATCCGGCGCCGTTCGAGCGGGTGAGTTTCGTGGCCATCGGATCGCTCCGCTAGAGCTGCGAGCGCCGGGTCCGCACCGCCGGAAGCGATGCGGGCCCGTCGGGGAGGAGAACTAGTGGCCGTAGCCGTCGTTCTTCTGGATGTCGGCATCGATCTCGTCGACAGCCGCATCGAGGGTATCGGCGACATCGGCGCCGTTGGCGATATCGGCCAGGGCCTTGGTGAAGACCTTGGCCTGGACCACGTAGCCCGGGGTCACCGGGCGGAGAAGCGCCTGCTCGTTGGAGAGGCCGAAGAACACGGCAAGCGGTCCGCCCTCCTTGTAATTCTCGGTCAGCTGCGCCGCCGACGGGGTCGACGGGACCAGCCCGATGGCATCGGAGAACGCCGCCAGGTACGTGTCCTGAATGGCGAACTCGATGAAGGCTGCCGCGCCTTCCGGATTGTCGGACGTGGCGGAAACGCCGAACTGCCAGGAGCCGCCGCCGATTTTGTTGCCGTTGCCGAAATCGGGCGCGGGCAGGAACATCACATCATCGACCTCGGCCATCGTCGCCACGGCGCGCCAGTTGCCGTTCCACTGGAAGGCGAACGAGCCGTCGATGAAGCCGTTGGTCTGGTCGGCCGGGCTCTCGGAGGTGCCGGGCGCATAGCCCTCGGCGAAGAGCTTTTGCCACCAGGCGCCGAATGCGAGGGCGGCGTCGCCATTGAGGGCACCCTCGGCCGTCTTGTAGGTCGAGCGGTCGACAATGTCGCCGCCGAAAGACTGCAGGAACGGCGAGAAGGCATAAGGATACCATTCGCCCATGTCGTTCATGCCGAGGTCGAAGGCATATTCGTACTTGCCTGAGGCCTTGGCGGCATCGAGGGCGGCCATGAATTCCTCGCCGGTCCAGGGCGCGTCAAGAGTGGGCACCCTGAGTCCGAGCTCGTCGAGCGTCGACTTGCGGGCGTAAAGCGCCACGGCGGCGTCCCAAAGCCCGATCGAATAGAGCTGGCCGTCCCAGATGCCCTTGGTGCCGGGCAGGAAGCTGGCGACCTTGGCCTCGTCGATGGGCAGAGGCTGCACATAGCCGGCCCAGGCCCAGTTCGGCATGTTCGGCCCGTCCATGTCGAGAATGTCGGGCAGATTGCCGGCCAGAGCCGCGGCGGTGACGGAATCGTTATAGCTTTCCTGCGGGAAGCTCTCGACGACGACGGTCCAGTCCGACTGGCTGGCGTTGAAATCGCTGACGATCTGGCCGATGAGCTTGCCTTCGACCTCGTTGCCGGCGCCGTGATACCACATGCTCAGCTCGGTCTGGGCCAGGGCAGGACCGCCAAGGGCCGTACCGATGAGCAGGGCGCTGGTGATTATGGTAAGCTTCTTCATGTGTTGTTCCTCCCAATAGACTGAAAATCCAGGATGTTTGCGGTCCGGGAGAGGACGGAGCCTCGCCAGACCGGTGGCCCGGAAACCAGTTCGGTGCTGGTCGTGCCGGGTTCTTGTTGACCCCTGATGATGCGCAGCAGGCGCTGCGCGGCCCGCGCGCCCATGGTCTCGTATGGCAGGACCACGGTTGAAAGGCCGGGGTGAAGGTGATCGGCAATGATGCGATAATCGTCATAGCCGGCGACGGAGATGTCCTCGGGCACGCGCAGACCGCGGTCGCGCAACAGGCCGTAGACGCGCATGGCCATCTTGTCGTTGGCGCAGCAGATGACGGTCGGCGGCTCGGAAAGGGTCAGCAGCCGGTCGAGCGCATCCCAGAGCAGGTCGTATTCGTGGGCCGGGTCCATGAGCGCCGCCGGGATGACGAGCGCCGGATCGAATGCGATGCCGGCTTCAGCGAGGGCGCGCCTGTAGCCGGCAAGGCGAAGCGGCTGGGCGCGCTGCCGCTCGGCCAGGGTCAGATAGCCGATGCGGGTGTGACCGCGCTCGATCAGCCCCTTGGCGAGATGGTACTGCCCGGATTCGTCGTCGGGCAGAACGCAGGGCGTGCTCTCGTCGTCGTAGCAGTTGACGAGAACCAGCCGGTTGCGGGCGCCGGCGGCGGGGAAGGCGACCTGCTGGTGGTGGTCGGCGACGTATAGCAGGCCCTCGACCCGGTGTTCGAGCAGGGTACGCACCAGTTCGGGGACGCGATCGAGATGGCCGCCGGTGTCGGAAATCAGGGTCGTGAGATTCTCCTGCGCAAAGATGCGCTGGGCGCCCTGGACGATGTGGATGTCCGGCAGGCCGGCCGGTTCGCCGGCGCCGGGCGAGGTCGAAATCGCCCCGGTGATGATGCCGATCAGGCCCGAGCGCTGCGAGCGCATGGAGCGCGCCGCATGGGAGCGCACGAAGCCGAGCTTGACGATGGCGGTCTCGACCTTGGCACGGGTCGCCACGTTTACCGGCGCGTCGTCGTTGAGCACGCGCGAAACGGTCTTGGGCGAAACGCCCGCTTCCTTGGCGACGTCGTAAATGGTGGTCAAGCCGCTTCTCCTCCGATGCCGGCGCGCGTCGACTATGCGACGCATTGCCACTGACATCGATGTCATGACATCGATGTCAGTAATAGCGAGCGTCTTTCCGGGTGTCAATGGCACCGGCGCGGCCGGGCCAGGGGCGAAATCGGCGCGGCCGTCAGATATCTGAGATGCGGCCAACAGAAGGCTGAAATATATGAGGAAACAGGCGAAGACCTGGCACCGCGACGCCCGGAATTCCGGCTAGTCGGGGCGAGGCTGTTGCATCATGTTCGCGGTGTTCAACCGCTTCGCGCCGGTCTATGGGGAAGCGGCGCGCGCCCTTGGCGCCTCACCCCGGCAGACCTTTCGCCACGTTCTGATGCTCTATGCCCTCGGCACGGTGACGACGTGTTTTCCGTCCTCATCGTGCTCGGTACGCTCGGCGTCATCTTTCTCATCAACCGGCGGCGGGTCAGGCACTGATGCAAATCCTCGTCGTTACTCCCAACACCGCCGAAAGCATGGCGCGGCTGATCGCCGGAGCGGCATGATCGGTCGCCGGGCCGGGCACGACGATCCAGGCCCGCACCTCGCCGATGGGGCCGGACTCGATCGAGGGCAATTGCGACGAGGTCTTCGCCAAACCCGGTCGTCTTCCGGGGTGTGCCCGTTGAGGACCAGCGCGACGAGCGAGTCCATCCAGGGGGCGGTGGGGCGCGGCGCGGCCGCGCCCTCCGATCAGGCGATTTCGACGCTCGAAGTCATGCGCCAGCTCTTCGGAAGGATCGAGATTTCCCCGGTCAGCTCCACTTCGGCGGTGAGCTTGAGATCGCCGCTCGATTCCCCGACCATCAGGTCGAACAGGCCCGGCTCGACGCGGCGCTTGCCGTCGAGGCCGGTGAAATTGAGCATGTCGGTCGGCACCGAAAAGGTGACGCGCCTGTGTTCGCCGGGTGCGAGCGCGATCTTGGCGAAACCCTTCAATTCCTTGACCGGGCGGGCGACGCTGGCGATCCGGTCCCGCACATAGATCTGGGGCACGGCGACGCCGGCCCGGCCGCCGGTATTTGTGACGGTGAAGGCGACGGCGACGGTGCCGCTGGCGCAATCGACCTTGTCGGCCGCAAGCGTCAGGTCGTCAAAAGCGAAGCTCGTGTAGCCGAGGCCGTGGCCGAAGGGATAGCGCGAGCCGAAATGACGGGCGACCGGGGTGCCGGAGGAACCGAAGCGGTGGTTATAGAAATAGGGCATGGCGCCGACATTGCGTGGCACCGAAACCGGCAGGCGGCCTGAGGGTTCGACGGCGCCGGTCAAAACATCGACCAGCGCCGGCCCGCCCTGCTGGCCGCCGGCAAAGGCATAGACCTGGGCGGCGAGCTTTTGTTCGAGGCCGCCGAGCGTGTAGGGCCGCCCCGAAATGACGACGACGACGACCGGCGTGCCGGTGGCGACGATGGCGTCGAGCAGCTGTTGCTGCACGCCAGGCAGGTCGAGACTGTCGGCGTCCGAGCCTTCGCCCACCGTGCCGGTCTGGAACAGGCCGGACAGATCGCCGACGCAGACCACGGCGACATCGGCGGCCCTGGCGGCCGCGACGGCCGCATCGATCATGTCGAGACGGGTCGACAGGTTGGAGGCGATGTCGAGGCCCGAGCTGTCGGCGACATCGCCGGGAAAGACCGGAGCGCCGTATTTGCGTTCATCGAGGATGTTGCAGCCGCGGGCGTAGACCACCCGATCGGCCCCGAACGCCGCCTCGAAGGCGGCGCGCGGCGTCACCACGTCGCCGGCATCGCCGACGGTGTCGCTGATCAGCAGGTGAACTGGGAAGGAATAGCCGCTCAACAGCGCCAGCGGATCGTCGGCCGTCGGGCCGATGACCGCGATCCGGCAATCGGTTGCCAGCGGCAGGATGCCGTCATTGTCGAGAATGGTCACGGCCTCGCGCGCCGTCTCGAGCGCCAGCTCGAGCGCCTCGGCGGTCTGGAAGCTGACCGCCGTGTCGTCGGCATAGGGGCGCTCGAACAGCCCGAGACGGAATTTTTCGGTCAGGACGCGGCTGACGGTCGCGTCGATCTCCGCGATCGAGATGAGGCCGCGCGCCAGTGCCTCTTTGAGCTCGGGACCGCATTCGTTGCCCGGCAGTTCGACATCGAGGCCGGCCTTATAGGCATGGGCGGCGGCCTCGGCATTGTCGGCGGCGATGCGTTGCGCCTTGCGCAGCAGTTCGACGGCGGTGTAGTCGGCGACGATCAGTCCGTCAAAGCCCCATTGCTCGCGCAGCACCTCGGTCAGCAAGTGCCGGTTGGCGTGACAGGGCAGGCCGTCGATGGCGTGATAGGCCGGCATGACCGAGCCGGCATTGGCCAGCTTGACGGCCATCTCGAACGGCAGAAGGAAGGTGTCGTTGAGCTCGCGCCAGCCGAGATTGACCGGGGCGTGGTTGCGCCCGCCCTCGGTGAAGGAATGGCCGGCATAGTGCTTGAGCGTGGCGAGGAGGTCGCGCCTGTCGCCCTGGATGCCGCGCACATAGCCGATCGCCATCAGGCCGACCAGATAGGGATCCTCGCCGAAGGTTTCCTCGGTGCGGCCCCAGCGCGCGTCACGGGCGACGTCGAGCACCGGCGCCAGCACCTGATGGGCGCCGACGGAGCG
Organism: Alphaproteobacteria bacterium; assembly: GCA_018818925.1. Taxonomy (GTDB): domain Bacteria; phylum Pseudomonadota; class Alphaproteobacteria; order Rhizobiales; family Devosiaceae; genus JAHJQZ01. The sequence continues at coordinate 71,578 of JAHJQZ010000090.1, read as the reverse complement.
GGATTCGGCCCCGATGACGCGGCCGACCTTTTCGACAAGATCGGGATTGAAGCTGGCGCCATAGGCGAGGGCGGAGGGAAACAGCGTCGCGCCGCGCGCCAGAAGGCCGTTGAGGCATTCCTCGTGCGACATGACCGGAATGCCGAGCCGCGTTTCCTCGACCATGAATTTCTGCAAGGCGTTGAGCGCACGGACGCCGTCGGCGGCATCGATGGGCCGTCCGCCGAGCGGGCGGGTGATCTGGCCAAGTCCGAGGGACAGCGTTTTGCGCAGCGTTTCCTGATCGGTGCCGCCGATGAACGGGTCGTTGCGGGCCGTGTGATTGCCGTCGGCCGACAGGTTGAGCCACAGCGCGTAGAGCTGGGCGATCTTTTCCTCGAGCGTCATGCGGGCGATGAGGTCGGCGACGCGGACCTCGACGGAGAGACTGGAATTCTTGTAGGGCTCGACCATGATTCCTGCTTTTTTTCTCTGCCGCCGGAAAGCAGGCGGGCATATGTTCTTGAACGTCTTTTGCCGGACGGCACCGGCGCGACACGCCAAGGGACGCCACAGGCCTGACCCGCCGGGAAATCCGGGCGCTTTCCCTCGCCCGCCGGGGTCGAATCTAGCCGATGAGGAACGATCCTCAAAATGGAATAGTCGAGTCGGAACAACGCAAACAGCCGGCCGCCTTCGTTTTTCTTCGCAGCGGTCTTTGGCCGCAGGCGGCCGGATGCCCGCCGCGATACCGCGTCAGGATGGGTCGCGCCTGGGGTCGGCGAAGACCGGCACGGTCCGGCCGTTTTCGGCAAAAAAGCGGCGCAGGTCGTCGATATCGGGAAAGGCGGGGACCGGCGGCAGGGCGATGCCGGGGGCACGCGGCCGGGCGAGAACGGCACAGCCGAGAAGGGTCGTGCCGGGTTCGAGCGTGCCGCGCAATTGCGGCACCAGGGTTCGGGGCGACATGATGTTGGTGTTGCTGAGCGGACTGACGATGCAGCCGGCGCGGGCATCGTTGCCGACGATGACGCTGACATCGCTCGTCGTCGCGAGTTCAGCCCGGGCGCCGGCAATTATCTCGGTCCAGGCGCGATGGTCGGGCTTGGCGATGGCGAAGCCGCCTTCGGCCGTCGCGAGGCGGCGCGGCGTCGTCACCTCGTGCAGGCGGATATGCCAGTCGCCGGCGGGAATAAGGAATGTCTCGACCCTGACGTCGTCATAGGGGTGCCAGACGGCGCGGAGGCGGTCGCCGGCGATCTCGGCGCTGCCATTGACCTCGCGCATGCGCACATGCATGCCGTCTTCGGAAAAGCTCAGCATGCCGTCGCTGGCGGCCTTGTCGAAATGGCGGTCGTCCGCCTCGACCGAAAAGCCGTAGCGGCTCGAATAGGCGAACTTGCCGTATTTTTCGACGAGGCCGCGCCATTCCCGGTTCTGCTGGCCCGTGCTCAAGGCCACGACATGGCCGGGCAGATGCTGGACGACCATGCCGGGCGCCGCGAGGGGCACCGGTGCCGTCGCCGGCTCCGGCGTGGTTTCATGGGCGGCCCAGAACGGATGATCGGGGCAGAGGGCGAGCGGCAGGAAGGCCTTCATGGCCCAATAGGGCGAGCCGGCGGAATTGTAACCCTCGGACAGCATCAGGTTGGGATAGGCGAACCCGATCGACAGCACGCCGTCGCGGTCGAAAATCGGCTGGCGCGCCCACCATCTGAGATTTCTGAGATAATAGCCCTTGATCTCTCCCCAGGGGAGCGCCTCGACATCGGCATAGGCCAGAGCGCCCCAGAATCCGGCGATGGCGAAACGGTAGGTGAGGCTGCGCCCGAAGGGCAGGATGGCCCCGTCCGGAGCGCACCAGTGCCGGAAGGACCGGGCGAATTCGGCGGCGCGGGCGCGGTAGCGGGCGGCCCGTTCCGTGTCGCCGGCCAGAACGGCATAAACGAGGCCGTAGAAGTGGAAGGCGAAGGGGATGTAGTGATCGGCGCAGCGCGTCGCCCCGTCGCGATACCAGCCGTCGCCGATATAAAAGCTTTCGAGCCGGTCGAGCGGCGCGCTGGCATCGCCGGGATCGGGCGCGGCGCCGCAACGGGAAAGCGCCAGATCGATCAGCACCCGAAAAAAATGCCAATTGCTGTCGACGAAGCGATGGGCGCGGGCCATCTGGAAATAGGCGATGACGTTGCCCTTCGCCGCCGCGTCGAGCGGCTCCCAGATGTGCTGGGGAACCAGAAGCATGGCGAAGGCGATGGCGGCCAGTTCGACCTGGCGCTGGTCGGTGCCGGCGATGTCGCCCCAGTAGTCGGGATGAGCCGGATCGGTGCCGGCGGCGAGCCCGCTCCGGTAGAGCTCCCAATGGGCGAAGGCGCCGCCGCCGGCGACGAGCGGCGCGAGGCCCCAAAGCGGTCGGGCGAAGCCTTCCATCTCGGCGGCGGCCATGTCGAAATGGGCGGCGGTCGGGCTCAGGCGGACGCGGGCCCCGGATGCCGAGAAATGCGACAAGAGCGGCGCGAACAGGTCGCCAACGGCGCGGGCGACGTCGTCGCGGCACAGGAAGGGATTTTCGGCAAGGGGCGTCGTGGGCAATTTCGCTTCTCGGCTTCATGGGGCCGGGCCTGCGCCCGGCCCCATGAGTTTGGCAGAGACGTCCGGACTATTCGATAGCGGCGACGCCTGCGTTGGCTTCCGCGAGGCCGTCATCGATCGAGATGTTCTCGGACATGATGGAATCGTGGACGCGATTGAGCACGAGCTCGTATTCGGCCGCCTTCAGGTCGACCGGCATTTCGAGATAGGTGGCCGTGGTGGTCAGGGCCTTGGCGCTTTCCTCATCGGCCGGGAAGCCCGGATTCGAGGTGATCGAGTCGAGGATATTGCCTTCGCGCAGCGCCGGAATGGTACCGGTCGAAGCGACGATCGCCGCACCTTCCGGACCCGCGACCCAGGCGATGAAGTCCTTGGCGGCGTCAACACTGTTGGAATTGACATTGATGCCGAGCGAGGTCGCCTGGCCGGCGGTGGCGCCGGATTCGACGCCGTCCGGATGCGGATAGCGCACCAGACCCCAGTCGCTGACTTCGGATTCGCCCGCGGCCAGCTTGGCGATCTGGGTGCCGATGAACCACGAACCCATGGGCAGCATGGCGAGCTGACCGGCCAGCCATGGCGCCGAGTAGTGAGTCTGCGACGTCTTGAGGGCCGAGTAGGTCATGGCGATGCCATCGTCCTGCAGCGAGATGGCCCGCTCGTACCAGGGCTTGAGGAACGAATAATCCTTGGAGACCAGGGTATGTTCGCCGCTCTGGATCGCCTGAAGCTCGACGGTCGAGCGCCAGGTGTGGAAGTGGGTCCCGTAGATCTTGTCCGGTCCGAACCCTTGCGTGACGGCCCGGGCCAGTTCGTCGTATTCAGCCCAGGTCATGTCGTTGGTCGGGTAGGCGAGACCGGCCGCGTCGAACGGGGCCTTGTTGTAGTAGACGATCCAGAAATCGGTGCGCATCGGCATGCCGAACAGGCCGCCATCGACCGTGAGCGCCTCGACCAGGCCGCCATAGCCCGAAGTATCCTCGGGCACGATGCCCAAGCCGCCAAGTTCCATGAGACGGCCGGTATTGACCATCTGGGCATAGCCCGGAACGTCCTTGATCGACACGATGTCGATGTCGTCGGACCCGCCGGTGAGCTGGGTCATGACCATCTGGTTGTAGTCGGCCGAGCCGAGATCGGTATATTCGATCTTGACGCCCGGGTTCTTTGCCTCGTAGGCGGCGATCAGCGGCTGGTAGTAGGCCGTGCGATCCCAGTCCCACAGGGCCCAATTGAGGGTCACGTCGGCCGCCAGCACCGGCGCCTGGCCGAAAGCCAGGGCGGTCGTGGCCAGAAGGGCCGACTTCATCAGGGTACGTCTTAGCATTTTCTCCTCCATTTGAGATTTACGCCGACTGCGTTTCCGGCTTTCCCGTTGTTCGGTATCGGGAACGAGACTGAAGGCGCGAGAAGCCGAGTTGAACTCCCTCAAGCGTGGCCAGGCTCATGACCAGGGCGCCAAGGGAGAAGTTGACCAGTACCGGCATGAAGACCGACACCGGGTAGAAAGCGATGTGGACGAGCCACAGCGCCAGAACGAAGGCGAGGGCGAAAATCGGCGGCAGGGGACGGGCGAAGACGCCGATGGCGGCGGCCCGCAGCACCGTGCCGAATTTTGCCTCGCCGGCCTTTGCCAGCGCCACCATGAAGCTGGCGGCATAAAGCGGTAGCGCCGCCGACACCGCCGCCGCGACAGCGAGCGGCGCGGCGAACATAAGGCTCTCCCGGGCGGCTTCGGCATAGGCCACAAGCGCCAGCCCGCACAGGCCGCCTGCGGCGGCGAAGATGAGGCCGAGCCCGGTCACCAGCCAGAAGCGGGACAAGAAGGCGCGCCAGAAATCCTTGAAAAGCCAGACATTGCGGTCCTCGACCATGGTGACCGTGACAAGCACCGTGGCAAAGGCGGCGGCGGGCAGGGTGACGAGCGGCAAGGCGAAGACGAGGAACAAGAGGTTGAGCTTCAAAAGCTCCCACCATTCGCGGCTGAGAACGGACAGCAACAGGCGCAAGCCCTCGGGCTTGGGCGTGTTCTTGTCGATGCCCGGTCCTTCGCCGAAATAATGGTTGGCCAGCCACATCATATCCCTGGTTCGCGCCTCCTAGTTGCCGAAAGCCGCTTCGGTCTTTTTGTCGAACAGATGCGCGGACGACAGGTCCGCGATCAGCGTGATCCGGTCGCCGGCGCGCGCCTGGCAGCGCGGCGAGACGCGGGCGATGACGGTTTCCCCGCCCAGGACGCCGTTGAGATGGAGTTCGGCGCCCATCGGCTCGGCCAGCTCGACCTCCATGTCCATTTCGGCCGTCATGGCCGGATCGACATCGACGGGCAGGCGCTCGTGGAAATGCTCGGGCCGGAGACCGAGCATGCAGGCGCGGTCGGCGCTGCCCGGCGGCAGGGCCTCGGACAGGCGGGCGGGCAGCGGCAGTTCCCTGTCGCCGAAGCGCACGGACGTGCCGCCCCTGGCGACGGCGACCGGGAAGAAGTTCATCTGCGGCGCGCCGATGAAGCCGGCCACGAACATGTTGACCGGCCGGTCGTAGAGTGCCTGCGGCGTGTCGACCTGATGGATATGGCCGTCCTTCATGACGACGATCCGGTCGGCCATGGTCATGGCCTCGACCTGGTCGTGGGTGACGTAGATGAAGGTGGCGTCGAGCTTCCTGTGCAGCTTGGTGATCTCGGCGCGCATGGCGGTCCTGAGCTTGGCGTCGAGATTGCTGAGCGGCTCATCGAGCAGGAACACCGCCGGCGAGCGGACCATGGCGCGCCCGAGCGCCACGCGCTGGCGCTGGCCGCCCGAAAGCGCCTTGGGCCGGCGGTTGAGCAGGTGGGCGATATCGAGGATTTCGGCGGCTTCGTTGACCTTCTTGTCGATGATCTCGCGCGGGGAATGCCGGAGTTCCAGCCCGAAGGCCATGTTCTTGTAGACCGTCATATGCGGGTAGAGCGCATAGTTCTGGAACACCATGGCGATGTCGCGGTTCTTGGGCGGCACGTCGTTGACGATGGTGTCGCCGATGACGAGGTCGCCCGAGCTGATGTCCTCGAGACCGGCGATCATTCGCAGGGTCGTCGACTTGCCGCAGCCGGACGGGCCGACCAGGATGATGAATTCCTTGTCGGCGATCTCGAGATCGATATCGTGCACGACCGTCAGCGTGCCGAAGGTCTTTCTCAGCTTTCTAAGTGAGATACCGGCCATTGTTCCAGTTCCGCTTCTTGATTGTCACCGCGCTCACCAATAGGAGGTCCATTTGCGGGTAAGGCGTGTCAGCGCCTCGAAATAATAGTAGTCACCCCAGGCCACGCATTCGTCGACGCCCTCGCCCGTGCAGGTGTTGTAGGGCGTCTTTTTCGAATAGGTGCCGTGCAGCACGAAACCATTGGAAACCCTGGTGTCGCGCACGGCGTAGTCGCGCCACAGACTGCCGACCATGCGGGCGGCGAGCGCGCGCAGCTCCTCGGCGCGGGCGCCTTCGACCAGATCGGCCATTTCGAGCAGGCCGCAGGCGGTGATTGCCGCCGAGGAGGAATCGCGCGGCTCGTCTCCGTCCGTGAAGGTCAGGTCCCAATAGGGGACGAGGTCGTCTGGAAGGCGCCTCAGGTAGAAGTCGAGCAGCCTGTCGAAGGTGTCGACATAGCGCTGGTCGGGTTCGTAGCGATGACACGCCGCCATGCCGGCAATGGCCCAGGCCTGGCCGCGCGCCCAGGCGCTGTCGTCGCGATAGCCCTGCGCGGTGCGGCCGCGCACCGGGGCGCCGGTCTCGGGGTCCATGTAGAAGGTGTGGTGGGTCGAATTGTCCGGACGGATCGAATTGGCGAGCGTGGTGTGGGCATGCGCCAACGCCTTTTCCCGATAGATGTCCCTGCCGCTCTCGGCGCTGGCCCAGTGCAGCAGCGGCAGATTGAGCAGGCAGTCGATGATGTAGCGGTAATTGTCGGGGGCTCCCATCGGTCCCCAGGCCTGGATGAACTGGCCCTTTTGCTGGAACCGGTCGAGCAGTTGATCGGCGGCGAGCAGGGCGGCCTGGCGCCCGTCCTCGTCGCCGACCAGCTTGAAGGCCGCGACGCAGCTGGGAGAGTAGAGGAAACCCATGTCGTGATGGTCGGTCTCGATGCGGTTCCTGATGCGGTTGAGGAAGCTCTGGACGTGGATCTGGGCGGCGTAGCGGAAAATCCGTTCGCCGGTCGCCTCGTAGGCGAGCCAGATCGATCCGGGCCAGAAACCGGAGGTCCACTGCGTGTTGGGAACCTGCGGGTAGAAATTGCCGACGCTCGAATGGTTCTGGGCCGCATAGGTGAACTCGGGCAGGTTGCGCCGCACCTGGGCGACGACCGCGTCCATCGCATCGGCGATTTCGGTGGCCGTGATCGGCGCGACGGTTTGGGAGCGGTTGACGGATTCGAGCATGATCACCCCTTGAGCCCGGTCGAGGCGATGCCCTCGACAAAGAAGCGTTGCAGCGCGAGGAAAACAATGAGGACCGGGATCAGCGAGACCACCGAGGCGGCCATGATCAGCCCGTATTCCTGGGTGTATTGCGAGATGAACATCCTGATGCCGATCTGGATGGTCTTCACCTCGGTCTTGGTCAGGTAGATCAGCGGCCCGAGGAAATCGTTCCAGGTCGTGACGAAGGTGAAGATCGTCAGGGTCGAGATCGCCGGCATCGAGAGCGGCAGCATGATGCGCCACCAGATGCCGTATTCGGACATGCCGTCGATGCGGGCGGCCTCGCACAATTCGTCGGGGATCGACATGTAGAACTGGCGCATCAGGAAGACGCCGAAGGCGGTGAAGGCCTGAAGGCAGACCAGCGCCGTCAACGTGTTGGTCAGCCCGAAGCCGCGCATCATGACGAATTGCGGCACCATGTAGACCTGCCAGGGCATGGCTATGGTGGCGATATAAGCCAGGAACAGCGCGTTCCTGTAGGGGAAGCGCAGCTTGGCGAAGGCATAGGCGGCAAAGCTCGATGTCAGAAGCTGCAGGATGGTGACGATGATCGTCAGTTGAAAGGTGTTCATGACGAACAGGCCGAGCGGGATCTTGGTCCAGATCTCGACGAAGTTCTCCCAGCGCGGGTTTTCCGGAATCCACTGGATCGGGAAGGCAAAGACGTCGCGATCGAGCTTCAGCGAGGCCGAAATCATCCATATGAACGGCGCCAGCATGGTCAGGGTAACGAGGATGACGATCACATAGGTGGTGATCAGGCCCCAGTTGACGCGGCGGCGCGGGCGCTTGAGAGCGGCGGGGGCAGGCATCGCATCGATACTCATGCGAGGTTCTCCTCGTTCTCGCGCGTCAGGCGAAACTGGATGAGGGTGATGCCGAGCACGAGGAAGAACAGAACCAGCGCCACCATGCTCGAATAGCCGAGATCCCAGGAGACGAAGGCCTCGTTGTAGATGTGGTAGACCAGCACCATGGTCGACGTGCCGGGCCCGCCCTGGGTGATCATGAAGACCTGGTCGAATACCTTGAACGAGGTGATGGTCAGCATGACCGACACGAAGAAGGTGGTCGGCCCGAGCTGCGGTAGCGTGATGCGCCAGAATTTCTGCCAGGCGGTGGCGCCGTCGATATCGGCGGCCTCGTAGAGCTCGGCGGATATCCCCTGGAGGCCGGCCAGGTAGATGACCATGAAGTAGCCCATGTTCTTCCACACCGAGAACATGATGACGGTGATCATGGCCCAGTCCTTGCCGGCGGCCCAGCGCGGCAGATCCTTGGGATCGACGCCGAGAGTGTACAGCACCATGTTCACCGGCCCGAATTCGGGATGGAACAGCATGTTCCACACCACGGCGACGGCAATAAGCGAGGCGACATAGGGGAAAAAGGCGATGGTGCGGAAGAAATTGCGCGCGAAGATCTGCTGGTTGAGCAGGATGGCGAGCCCGAGGGCGCAAACCAGGGTCAGCGGCACCGTCGCGCCCGTATAGATGATGGTGTTCCAGAACGAGGCGATGAACACCCGGTCGCGGAACAGCTTGAAGAAATTGTCGAGACCCGCCCACTCGATCGGGTTGTTGCCGTCCCAGTGCATGAAGGCGAGCAGGAAGGCGAAAACGATCGGGCCGAGCGTGAAGACGGCGAAACCGATGAAATTGGGCGCGATGAACGAATAGGCGGTCAGAAGGTTGCCGATCTTGCGCCAGCGCCGCGACACCGCCACGCGGGTGGGCGGCTGGGCCGTTGCCGGTTGTGTCGTCGTCTCGGTCATCTTAATACCGTCGTCACGAGATGGTCAGGTTGAGTTCGCTTCCGGCCATCGGCACGAGAATGCGGTAAAGGGTGTCGGGCCACGCCTGGCGAAGGCGCGGGTCTTTGATTCCAATGGTCTCGACGCCGATGTCGCCGGCGCCGGTCACGGCGATTTCGGCGAGATCGCCGAGCCGGATGTGCCCATCCGACACCACGGGTGCCTCGGCGACCATCAGCGACAGAACGGCGGCGCCGGTGCCGTCATGGCTGTCGGCGATCTCGACGTGGGCGCTCTTCAAAAGCCGCACGGTTCGGCGGTAGCGCCTAACGCCGGCGGCGGGCGGATAGGCGCCGGCAATGTCCATATCGATCCATGGCGCCTCGGCGGCGAGGTCGACCGCGACGTCGCGCGCGGCGAATTCGGCCCCGGCGCTTTGGCCGATGCCGTCAAAGCTTGGCAGGTTGTGAAAACCCGACTGCATGGTCCAGATGTCGTAGCGCTCGGGCGAGAAGGTCTTTTTGGTATAGGTCTCGACGCCGATATCGATCAGCAGCGGGCGGCCGTTCTTATAGACGGTGACCGAGCCGACATCGTTGTGGTTGTGCCCGTCGTCATTGGCGCCGGCCTTGGCGGCAACGACGAAGCGGTCGTCGCGGACGACGAACAGGCCGACGCTCTCGAACCACAGGTCGGGAACGGGGCCGGCACGGTCGGACACAGCCGCCATCTCGTCCGAGGTCGCAAGCGCCAGAAGCCGGTACCAGAGATTGATCTCGTCCGGCAGGTCGGGGCGCGGATCGGTGCGGGCGTCCATGGCGGCGAAGGAAGAAAGATCGGCGGAACCGACTTTCCTGCCGAACAGATATTCGCGGGCGCCGCATGGATCGAGCACGGCCGAGGCGTCGGCGAAGTTGATATAGGTGCGGCCGTCCACATGCACGTTGCGGATGTACGCGGCCATGTTCCTGAGTTTGGGCAGGCGCCACAGCGGAGCGAAGGCGCCCGGCGCCACGGCATCGAGGACGCTGAGCGCGCCGAACAGGCACAAAGCGGCGTGGCGGTAGTATTGCGGACCTTCGTCGCAGGCGCCGTCCTCGCCATAGGAGTCGAAAAAATCGTCGAGGCTGGCCACGGCTTTCGCGACGGCGGCGCGTCGGGTGCCCTGATCGGTCGGGCGGCAGAAGGTGCTCAAAAGCACGTTCTGGGTACACCAGGGCGTCCAGTTGATCATGCGGTCGACGCCATTGCCCATCCACCAGAAATGCCGGTCGAGATAGGGTCGGGCGATGCGCCTTTCGATCTCGCGGTCGATGCGGGCGAGAACCATCGGGCAGGCCTTGGCCAGCGTTTCGGCATGAAGCGCGGCGACCATGGCGAGCTGGGCAGCGGTCTCGGCCGCGAACAGGTCGATCACCGGGCGGTCGGGATCGGGCAGGGGGTCGTGCCGGCCGTCGCGTTCCTGGGAGTTATGGGCCGGCAATTGCCAGCCGCTTTCCTCGCAAACGAGCACAAGCCCGTCGATCATCGCATCGGTGAACCGGCCTTCGGCTTTGATGGCTTCGGCGAGGGCCAGCGCGTTGAGGCGGCGGCGGCGTTCGAAATAGTCGGCCTCGTAGCCAGCGCGGTCGCCGGTCAGGGTGAAGGCGCGATAGGCGGTGGCGGTGAGGGTGGGCCAGGGTCGATCGAGGGCCGTTTCCGCATCCACAAGGATGGCGCGCGCCATGTCCTTGGGCAGGCCGGTCCAGAAGGCGCGGTCGGAAGCGGGCGGAGCCGCAACGAAGTCGGGCAGCATGACCGGAAGGTCGCCAAGACCCTCGGCGATCCGCCGAAATGCCCCCGTGCCCTGGCGATGGTCCGCCACGCTGCGCACGTTTCCCCCCTTGTCGCACTGCGTCGACTTCCTAGAAGCAAAATCAGCCAGCCGGCCGCCGCAAAGTCAAGAGAAATTTACCTATGAATGCAACTTTGCGGAAATTGCGCAAATTTTGCATTGCGGCATGACTTGTGCCACACTGGCAAAACCATTAGGCGAATGCTTGGGAACTGCCGGAGCCGGACGAGGAGAATTGTGCCGATGGCGGACATTGATGCGCCTTCCGCCGCAAGGGAGGATGTCTCGGTACGCTCGGGGCGGGTGACCTTGCGCGACATCGCCGAGGCGGTCGGCGTTTCGGTGAGCACGGCGTCGCGGGCGCTCAACGGCGCGCCCGGCATTTCCGGCGACGTGCGCTCGCGCATCCAGTCGACGGCGGAGCGGCTCAACTATGCCGGCGCCCTGCCGGGCATCACGCAATTGTCGGTTCTGACCGACCTGCATCTGGCCGAGGCCGATACCGGCGAGTTCAACCAGGCGGTGCATCGCGGCATCCAGCGGCGCGCGCGCGAGCTCGGCATTTCGCTGACGGTGACGCTGATCGGTCCCGCCGGCTTCGCGCAGATCGAACCGGCTGGCGAGCCTTCGGGCTACCTTCTCTTGTCCATGCAGCGCGAGGACTTCGTCCAGACCTTGCATGAACGCGGCATTCCGGCCGTCATCGTCAATGGCCGCGAACCGCTGATGCGGCTCGACGCGGTGGCGCCCGCCAACGGCACCGGTGGCTATCTGAGCGCTCATCATCTCATCGAGCTTGGGCATACGCGCATCCTGACGCTGGCTCATTCCGAACGCCCGACCATTCGCGACCGCATGCGCGGCACGCACCGGGCCATGCGCGAATCCGGCATCAGGGCGGATGACGACCTGGTCGTCGAACTCGAGGTGCTGCGCACCGATGTCGCCTATCGCGCCGTCAAGCGGCGCATCGAGGAACGGGGTGGGGCCGATTTCACCGCCGTGCAATGCTTCAACGATGCCTGTGCCTTCGGCGCCATCGCGGCCCTGGCCGAGACCGGACTGAACGTGCCGGGCGATGTGTCGGTCATCGGTTTCGACGACATCTCGACGGCGGCGCTCAATTCGGTGCCGCTGACCACGGTGCGGGTCGAATCCGAGGATATCGGGGCGCGCAGCGTCAACCGGCTGGTCGAGCGCATCCGGCTCAAGGACGGGCTCGCGACCTATACCGAGACGGCCGTCCGGCTCATCGTGCGCGATTCGACGGCGCCCGCCCTCCGCTAGGCCAATTGCGGCGGACGTGTTATCCGGACTCCCGTTCAAGGGGAGGGTGGACATGCGGCTCGAGGGGAAAACCATATTGGTGACGGCGGCGGGCCAGGGCATCGGCCGGGCTTCGGCGCTCAAATGCGCCGCCGAAGGGGCGCGGGTGATCGCCACCGATATCAACCAGGAGACGCTCGCCGGGCTTGGCAATCAGGCCAAGGGCGTGGAAACGCGGCGGCTCGATGTCACCAAGCCCGAGGAGATCGCGGCGCTCGCCGCCGATCTGCCGCCGCTCGACGGGCTGTTCAACTGCGTCGGCTATGTCCACAACGGCACCATTCTCGGTCTCGACGACGCGGCCTGGGCCTTTTGCGTCGACGTCAACGTCACCTCTATGGTCAGGATGTGCCGGGCCTTCCTGCCGGGCATGCTGGAGCGAGCCGCCGCGACGGGGACGGCCTCGATTGTCAACATGTCGTCGATGTGCTCGTCGATCAAAGGCTTCGTCAACCGCGCCGCCTATGGCACGACCAAGGCGGCGGTGATCGGGCTCTCCAAATCCATCGCGATCGATTTCGTCGGCAAGGGGCTGCGGTGCAATGCCTTGTGCCCAGGTACGGTCGACACGCCCTCCCTGCGCGGCCGCATCGCCGCCGCGCCCGATCCGGAGCAGGCCGAAAAGGATTTCATCGCCCGCCAGCCGATTGGTCGGCTGGCGACAACCGATGACATCGCTCCGATGGTGGTCTACCTGTTGTCCGACGACTCCCGTTTCGTCACGGGACAGGCGGTGTCGGTCGATGGCGGCGTGACCATCTAGGCCGCCCCAAGTCCCGGGGCGGCGCCGGCACACGACAAGGGGAAAATCAAAAGATGAAGCTGCTTCGCTATGGACCGGCCGGCAGGGAAAAGCCGGGATTACTCGATTCCGACGGCTTGGTCCGCGACCTTTCTGCCATCGTGCCGGACATCGCCGGCGCTACGCTCGGCCGGGACGGGTTGGCCCGGCTGAGGGCCATCGATCCGGCGACGCTGCCGGTCGTGCCGGGCACGCCGCAAAAAGATTTGCGCCTCGGTCCCTGCGTCGGCGCCATCGGCAAGTTCGTGTGCATCGGGCTAAACTATGCCGACCATGCCGCCGAAACGGGTGCCACGGTGCCGCCCGAACCGGTGGTCTTCAACAAGTGGACCTCGGCGGTGATCGGGCCGGACGACGACGTGCAGATCCCGCGCGGCTCGAAAAAGACCGATTGGGAGGTCGAACTGGCGGTGGTGATCGGCACGGGCGGCGCCTATATCGAGGAGGCCGACGCCATCAAGCATGTCGCGGGCTTCGCGGTGGTCAACGACCTGTCCGAGCGCGAATTCCAGATCGAGCGCTCCGGTACCTGGGACAAGGGCAAGGGCTGTGACACGTTCGGGCCGATCGGTCCCTGGCTGGTGACGCCCGACGAGGCCGGCGACATCGAGGATCTCAAAATGTGGCTCGAGGTCGATGGCGAGCGCATGCAGAACGGCTCGACGCGCACCATGGTCTACAAGGCGCCGTTCCTTGTCGCCTATCTTTCCCGCTTCATGAGCCTTCAGCCCGGCGACGTCATCTCGACCGGCACGCCGCCCGGCGTCGGCATGGGCATGAAACCGCAGCGCTTCCTCAGGGGCGGCGAGACAATGCGCCTCGGCATAGACGGGCTCGGGGTGCAGACCCAGAAGGTGCTGGCGGCCAAGGAATAGGCCGAGAACGGTTCAGCCCCCGGCCGCGTCATTGCTTCGCCGGATGCGGATTTCGATGCGGCGGCGGCCCTGGTCGTCGGCGGGCTCGATGCCGCGCGAGGGCAGGTCGCCGGGCAGGACGAGTTGTGCTGCCGAGAGCGGGATGATGCGGGCCTCATCGAGCAGGCCGGTGCCCCTCAGGATATTGGCGACGGCGATGGCGCGGGCGAGCCCGAGGCCGGCATTGTCGACCGGGATCAGCCGATTCGGCGCCGTGCGGCCCCAGAAGGCGGCGATCGCCTCGGTGTCGAGATTGGACGGGCGCGTCGGGTGGATGACGGTCTCGTCGGTGTGGCCGACGATCTCGACGGTGTCGACATCGTAGCGGGCCAAAAGATCGGCGACATCGCGCGCTACGTTCAATTCGAGGCGCGTGCGGAAATCGTCGGTCACCTCGGCGCTGCCGCGGGCGAAGGAATAGCCGTCGTCCTCGAGGGTGATGATCGGCGGCCAGTCGTGCGCGGCGCTCGCCGTGGCGAGATTGGCCAGGCGTTCGGGCAGGGCCTCGGCAAGGCCGGCCTCGCTCAGGGCCTTCATCTGTTCGACGAGCTTTTCGATGCCCTGTTCGCTGGTGTCGACGCCGGCGGAAGCAAGCTGCTGGTCGGCGTGCTTGGCGAGCACCAGTTCGTTCCACAATGCGTCGATTTCGGGCGCGCTCATCTCCGGTACGCCGGCGGGGAAAAGCGCGGTCATCAGGGCGTTGAGGCGCGTGGCGGCACCGGGATCGATGCTCTCGACCGGCACGCCGCGCGTCTCGGCCAGTTCCTTTTTGAGCGCGGCGATCTCCTCGTCCTTGCGCAGGAAGATGCCGGCCGAGGCGAGCAGCAGGCAGAACAACAGCAAGAGCATCAGTTCGGCGAGGGTGAAGCCGAGGACGACGCCGCGCCTGTGGCCGCGGGCCGCCTCGTCGCCCAGACGGTCGCCGAGGCTCACGGCTCGGCGTCCGGCACGTCGAGCGCCGCCGGGCCGGCATCGGGCGGTTGACGGCGTAAAAGGCGCGGCGGCGCGACAAGGTCTTTGAGGCGCGTCCACAAGGAGGGGCGGTGGCGGGCGTGAAGGACCCGGGCCATCTCCGCGGTGGTCTCGCCGATCGCCGCCAGCGAGGCATTGAGCGAATTGAGCAGGTTGGCGGTTTCCTGCAATTCCTCGGCGATGGCCTGGGTGACGGCGAGCTGGGACTGGCCGGAAATCTTTTGCTCGGCGGCGCTGGCCGTCCTGTCGATGGCCTCGGAGGCGCTCACGGCCGATTTCAGCACCTCGGCGCGAATCTCCTCGAAGCCCTCGGCTAGCATCTGCTGGTTGGTGCGGCGAAAATGCGCCATCTCCATCAAGATGGTGTCGAGTTCGCGGCGGACGCGGCGCGAGGCGTCGGACAGCTCGATCCGTGATATGTGCTCGACCTCGACCGGGTCGCGGCGGGTCAAGTTGAACAGGATGCGGAAAATGATGCCGGCGATGGTGGTCGCGACGGCGACGCCGAAATTCTGGACGATCTCGGTGATCTCGACCCCGGCGCCGTACTGGACGAGCGAGATGGCCAGGCTCGTCAGGGTGAAGATGAAGCCCATATAGTAGAAATTGTCGCCGGTCTGGTCGTCGCGCAGCCGGAAGCGGCGGACCAGGAAGATGGCGATGGCGTAGACCGCCATCATCAGAACGGGCACCGAGGTGACCCAGATGGCGCCGAGATAAAGGAACTTGGCGACGACGATGTAGAGCGAGCCGGCCACCGCAAAAAAGAAGAAGGCAGCCGGTCCGGCATAGTCGGCGCCGCGCTCGAATGCCCGGGGGCTTCTCATCGCTACATTCCCATCAGCCGGACGACGTGGCCGCGTCCCTTGGACATATCGGCCCATTGTAGCCAGAATTCGGCAAGCTCGGTCACATCGATGTCGGGCCGGTCGCGCATGACCATCCAGAAATCGATCTCGGCGCCATGCAGGTCGGTGAGATACCGGCTGCCGGCGATGTCGCGATAGGTCGCGATGGAGCGGCCGTCGCGGAAATGCGAATAATAGCCGGTGTGTTCGAGCATGTCGGAAACGACGACGATTCGCGTCTCGACCGCTTGCTGTTCCTTGGTCGACAGGCGCTCGGCGGCGATCTGCTGCAGGGCGGCGAGGATGGGCGAGAAGTTCTGGGCGCCGCCCGAGACGGAGGCGGCGAGAGCCTCGGCCACCGGGCCGGCGAAACGCTCTGCCCAGCGCTTTCCGGCAAGTTCGGGATTGCCGATCAGCGGGTCGATGTCGCCGCCGGCGCCGGGATTGCACAGGCTGAGGATCGAGGCGGTCAGGTCGGGATTCTCGTTGAGGACGCGAATGTCGAGATAGCCGCCGCGCGGCAGGGAGGCCGTCAGGTCGTTGAGCCGGTTGAGCACCTCGGACTGGGTGACGCGGCTCAGGGCGTCGGTGGTGTCGAGCAGGACGATCGTCTGGGCGGCTATGCCCTGTTTCGGACAGAGCGTTTCCTCGTCAATCGCGACAAAGGCGTCGTTGGCCCTGATCCAGAACCAGAAGATGCAGGCCAGCACGGTCACCAGGACGACGGCCAGAATGGCGATGGCGGCGATCTGGCCGCCCGTTCCGGAATTGCGCCGCCGACGCCGGGACATGGTCAGGCCTCCGGCGCGAGCCGATCGAGCTCGCGATAGCGTTCGAGCGTTTGGTCGAACTGGGCGCCGAGCGCGGCCATGACCTTTTCGAGATCGGCCTGGGCCTGCTTGATCGCCTCCTGCAATTCGGCCGAATTCCATTCGGTCTCGCGGTCGAGGCGCACGGCGATGCGCGGCAACTCGTAGGGTTTGCCGAAATGGGGCGGCGCGGGTGTCTTGCGGGCGGCGGTATTGGCGTCGCGATAGCGGCTTAACAAGACGTTGGCGGCCTTTTCGAGCTGGTTCTGGTGTTCGGTGAACTGGCTCATCTGGCGGGCGCGATTGGCGACGATGGCCTCGTGCTCGGTGCGGCGCTTGGAAAGGTCGGCGCGCAAGTCGGTAATCGTCTGCTGATAGTCGTTCCTCACCTCCATCAGGTCCTCGATGCGATTGCGGCGCATGTCGGCATAGCGGGCGCGGGCCTGACGGACGTTGTCGGCGATGCGCTGGTAGCGTGGATACGAATCCCTGAGCGAATAGCCGTCGAGGAGCGCGATGAGCGAAAAGAAGACGCCGAGGCCGAACAGGATCCACGACTGGAAATCGTCGAGAATGAACGGACGTTCCGCGAGCCGGGCCATGACCTCGTTGCCGGCATTGCCGAGCAATTGGCCCTCGACCTCGCGGTAATGGGCAAGGCTCAAATTGAGCGCGGCGGACCAGACGACGAAACTGCCAAGACCGATCAGGCCCCATATCTTGGCAAAGAAATTGCGGTGGGAGAGGAATGGCAGCCAGTGGAGCGCAATGTAGACGGCGACGCCGACATTGAGCACGGCGAAGACCACGGCCTGCACCACGCCGCCGATGAGCCCGAGCTCGTTGCCGCGCGCCAGGAAATAGCCGTTGGCGACGAACTCGCCGACCATGAGCAGCAAGAGCACCAGCACCTTGACCATTGTGCCGAGCGGCGAAGTGATGTTGCTCGGCCGGCTGAGCCGGTTCGCCTTGCGAAATTCTGTCTGGTAGGCTTCCGCCTCGGTCAGGTCGCGACGGACCCCGTGCAGATCGTCGAGGCCGATCTGCAATTCGGCCTTGAGATCGGCGAGGCCGCCGGCGGCGACGTCCTTGATTCCGGCGAAACGCGCCTCGAAATCGAGATCGATCAGGCGCTGGCGGAAGCCGGCGAGCTGGTTTTCCAATTCGTCGAACGCGGTTTTCTGGGCGGCGCCAATCAATTCGACGATTTCGGCTTCGATCGGGTCAAAGTTCGTGGCCGTGCTTTGCGGCTGGTCGTCGCCGCCGCGCACGCGGCCGCGCTTTTCCAGGCCGAGATCGCCGCTGAGGCGCTCGACATCGAGATCGACGAAGGTCTGGACGACGGGACGGTAGGCGTGCGCCGGCCGGTCAAGCATGCCCTTCAAGGTTGCCAGCGAAATCGGCATGGTCCGGCCTTGATACTCTTAACGAAAGATTAAGCTAGTGAGCGCCGGCGCACCGGTCAAGCGGCCACCGGCGCCGGTGCGTTAACGAAGCATTAGCCGCATTGCACGCATTTGATTGATTCGAACCGGGCCCGGCGCGAAACTTGCCGCAAAAGCGACAAACGAGGCCCTCCATGTCACGCGTAATCGGGCTTTTCGCCCTTCTTTGCTGCCTTGCCTTCTTCGCCGCGCCGGCCGCAGCGCAAACCTACGGCACTTCGCCCTTCGAGGGCGCCTATGTCGGCGGCTATGCCGGCGGTGCATTCGACCCGAACGCGGCCGTGGCACTGGGCGGCATGGCCGGCGTCAATTTCGAGGTCAGCCCCGGCATCATCGCCGGTCTCGAGGTCCAGGGCGGTGCCGAGCTCAAATCGGGTTCAACCACCTGGGAAGGCCTGATGCTGGCGCGCGGCGGCGGCGCCGTTACGCCGGATGCCATGGTCTATGGCGAACTCGGCGTCGGCACCGTCAACAGCGTCACCTCCTGGGGTGTGGGCCTCGGTGGCGAGGCGATCGTTGCCCCGCAGATCGGCGTGCGCGGCGAAGTGATCGGCACCGGCCCCTGGGGGAGCGGGCTCAATCGCACCAAGGCGACCGCCGGTCTGGTGTGGCATATGCAATAGCTAGGTCGGGCTGCCGCGCCTTTGAAAGAAACTGGCCCCGCTGCGGCGGGGCCTTTTGCCTGCACGCAAGTCCATGCGCGCCGCGCCGCAGGCCTTCGGCGCGGTTTTGCCTGACCAGTCTGTAGCCCGCGTCGCGGGCGGCGATACCGCATACGCATGCATGTCCGTCGGCCCCGGTTTCCTAGCGGCCTTTTTCTAACGTCCACAACGGCATAGCTTTTTTCCGGCTCGTCCGATTTACGGTGGGGCTCTGTCGCGTTCGGCGCGTCGTGGATCGGCCGGCAGGCCGTTTGCATGCGCAATCCAATGAATTTGCCGACAGGCGCCGGCAGCCCTTGCAACGCCGCTGGCGCTGGGCTAAGCCGTTTCGCGAACCCGCCTCGGGCCGAAATGTCGCAGGCGCGCCGGCCGCCGCCGGTCCCGCGGCCCGGGTTGCAAGCATAGGTTTGCCGATGTCTGAACTGCTCAGCGCCTATCTGCCGGTCGTGATCTTCATCGCCCTTGCCGGCGTGATCGGGCTGGCTCTGCTGGTGGCGCCCTTTCTCATCGCGATCAAGCGCCCCGACCCCGAAAAGGTCTCGGCCTATGAATGCGGATTCGAGGCGTTCGACGACGCCCGCATGAAATTCGACGTCAGATTCTATCTGGTCGCCATCCTGTTCATCATTTTCGACCTCGAAGTCGCTTTCCTGTTTCCCTGGGCCGCTTCCTTTCGCGAGGTGGGCTGGTTCGGCTTTTGGTCGATGATGGTCTTTCTCGGCATTCTCACCATCGGTTTCGTCTACGAGTGGCGCAAGGGAGCTCTCGAATGGGATTGACCCCGGAAGACACGCTCGTCGCGCCACGTCCGAAAGGTATCGTCGATCCACGCACCGGCAAACCGGTGGGTGCCGACGATCCGAGCTTCATCGAGATCGACAACGAACTGGCGGACAAGGGTTTTCTCGTCACCACGACCGACGAGCTGATCAACTGGGCCCGTACCGGTTCGCTGATGTGGATGACGTTCGGGCTGGCCTGCTGCGCCGTCGAGATGATGCACACCTCGATGCCGCGCTACGACGCCGAGCGCTACGGCTTCGCGCCGCGCGCCTCGCCGCGCCAGTCGGACGTGATGATCGTCGCCGGGACCCTGACCAACAAGATGGCGCCGGCCCTCAGGAAGGTCTACGACCAGATGCCCGAGCCGCGCTACGTCATCTCCATGGGCTCCTGCGCCAACGGTGGCGGCTACTACCATTATTCCTATTCGGTGGTCCGGGGCTGCGACCGCGTCGTGCCGGTCGACATCTACGTGCCGGGCTGCCCGCCGACGGCGGAAGCGCTGCTTTACGGCATCCTGCTTCTGCAAAAGAAAATCCGCCGTACCGGCACCATCGAGCGATAGGCCCGCCAGCATGGACGAAGTTCTTGCCGAACTGAGCGAATATCTTTCGCTCAAACTCGATGACAGGATCGAGATCGGTTTCGCTTATGGCGAGCTGACCCTGTTGACCAGGCGCGACGACCTGCTCGATCTGCTGCGGTTCCTGCACGATGACAACCGCTGTCGCTTCATCAGCTTTACCGACCTGTGCGGGGTCGACTATCCCGAGCGCGCCGAACGGTTCGATGTCGTCTATCACCTGTTGAGCCCGACCCGGAACGTCAGGATCAGGATCAAGGTTACGACCGACGAGGACAGCCCGGTACCGAGCGTCACCGAGATTTTCCCCGGCGCCGAATGGTTCGAGCGCGAAGCCTATGACATGTACGGCATCCTGTTCTCCGACCATCCGGACCTGAGGCGCATCCTCACCGATTACGGTTTCGACGGGCATCCGTTGCGCAAGGACTTCCCGCTGACCGGCTTCGTCGAGGTCCGGTACGACGAGGAGCGCAAGCGCGTGATTTACGAGCCGGTAAAACTGGCACAGGAATTCCGCAATTTCGACTATCTGAGCCCCTGGGAAGGCACCGACTACGTGCTGCCGGGCGACGAGAAAGCGAAGGGGGCTTAAGTGTCCGAATCCGAACTTCGCAACTTCACCATTAACTTCGGGCCGCAACATCCTGCCGCGCATGGGGTTTTACGTATGGTGCTTGAGCTCGACGGCGAGATCGTTGAGCGGGTCGATCCGCATATCGGCCTGTTGCATCGCGGCACCGAGAAGCTGATCGAGCACAAGACCTATCTGCAGGCCGTGCCCTATTTCGACCGGCTCGACTATGTCGCGCCGATGAACCAGGAACATGCCTTCGCGCTCGCCGTCGAGAAATTGCTCGGCATCACGGTGCCGTTCCGTGGCCAGTTGATCCGCGTGCTCTATTCGGAAATCGGCCGCATTCTCAATCACCTGCTCAATATCACCACGCAGGCGCTCGATGTCGGGGCGCTGACGCCGCCGCTCTGGGGCTTCGAGGAACGCGAAAAGCTGATGGTGTTCTACGAGCGCGCCTCGGGCGCGCGCCTGCACGCCGCCTATTTCCGGCCGGGCGGGGTGCATCAGGACCTGCCGCAGGAGTTGATCGACGACATCCAAGCCTGGTGCGACCCGTTCCTCAAGGTCGTGGACGATCTCGAGACGCTCCTGACCGGCAACCGCATCTTCAAGCAGCGCAATGTCGATATCGGCGTCGTTTCGCTCGAGGACGCGTGGAAATGGGGCTTTTCCGGCGTCATGGTGCGCGGTTCTGGCGCTGCCTGGGATTTGCGCAAGAGCCAGCCCTATGAGTGCTACGACCAGCTGGAGTTCGACATTCCGGTCGGCAAGACCGGCGACTGCTATGCCCGCTATCTCATCCGCATGGAGGAGATGCGCCAGTCGGTTTCGATCATGAAGCAGGTCATCGCGCTTTTGAACAGCGCCGAGGGCAAGGGGCCGGTTTCGGTCACAGACAACAAGCTGGTGCCCCCGAAGCGCGGCGAGATGAAGCGCTCGATGGAGGCACTGATCCATCATTTCAAGCTCTATACCGAGGGTTACCACGTCCCCAAAGGCGAGGTCTTCGCCGCCGTCGAGGCGCCCAAGGGCGAATTCGGCGTCTATCTGGTCTCGGACGGCTCCAACAAGCCCTATCGCTGCAAGATCAAGGCGCCGGGCTTTGCCCATTTGAGTGCCATGCACTTCATCTCGAAGGGGCACATGCTCGCCGATATCTCGGCCATTCTCGGCTCGCTCGACATCGTTTTCGGGGAGGTGGACCGCTGATGTCCGCTCGTCGTTTGGCTGAAGACAGCATCCAGCCTGATGCCTTCGTTTTTTCGAGGGACAATGCCGCCTGGGCCAAAAAGCGCATGGCGCTCTATCCGGAAGGCCGCCAGCAATCGGCGGTCATTCCGCTGCTGATGCGGGCGCAGGAGCAGGAGGGCTGGGTTTCCCGCGCCGCCATCGAGGCCGTGGCCGAAATGCTCGCCATGCCGGTGATCCGCGTGCTCGAAATCGCGACCTTCTACACCCAGTTCCAGCTCAAGCCGGTCGGGACCAGGGCGCATGTCCAGGTCTGCGGCACGACGCCGTGCATGCTGCGCGGCGCCGAGGACCTGAAGCATGTGTGCCAGAACAGGATCCATGAGCA
This sequence comes from Alphaproteobacteria bacterium, assembly GCA_018818925.1. Lineage (GTDB taxonomy): Bacteria > Pseudomonadota > Alphaproteobacteria > Rhizobiales > Devosiaceae > JAHJQZ01. The sequence continues at coordinate 49,669 of JAHJQZ010000090.1, read as the reverse complement.
CGCCCATCACACCAACGCGGACGGCACGCTGAGCTGGGAAGAGGTCGAATGCCTCGGTGCCTGCGTCAACGCCCCGATGGTGATGATCGGCATGGACACCTATGAGGACCTGACGCCGGAACGGCTCGAAGAGATCATCGACGCCTTCGCGCGCGGCGAGGGCGGTTCGGTGCCGGTCGGACCGCAGAACGGAAGGCAGTTCTCGGCGCCGATCACCGGGCCGACGACGCTCAGGGATATCGGCGCGACCAAGCCGAAAAAGCCGGCGACCAAGATGGCCGAACCCGCGCCCGGGGCGCTCTTCGTTGCTCCGGAAGGCGCGCCGGACGATCTCAAGCTCATTTCGGGCGTCGGGCCGGTGCTTGAGCAAAAACTCAACGCATTCGGGGTCACCCGGTTCGCCCAGATCGCCGCGTTCAAAAAGGCGGATATCGAAAAGCTTGACGAGGGCCTCAACTTCAGGGGCCGCATCACCCGCGACGACTGGGTCAAGCAGGCCAAGGCGCTCGCCAAGGGCGGCGCCGCGGAATACCGCAAGGTGTTCGGAAAGGATCCGCGCTGATGTCGGACGACAAGAGCGAAAACAGGCCGGCCATGCCGAAGCTGACCACCAGGGACTATATCTACGGCGTGGTGCTCGTCGTCGGTTTCGTCCTCATCGCGTCCGGGCTCAACGGCGCCATGGGCTGGAACCTCGCCGACTGGCTGATCACCGCGCTCGGCGCGACGGCTGGCGTCGCGACGGCCTTTGCCCTGTCCTGGCTGAGGAGAAAGTAATGCTCCAGGACAAGGACCGCATCTTCACCAACCTTTACGGCCTCCACGACTGGCGCCTCGAAGGCGCCCGGTCGCGCGGTTCGTGGTCTGGCACCAAGGCGCTGGTCGACAAGGGCCGCGACTGGCTGACCAACGAGGTCAAGGCCTCCGGTCTCCGGGGACGCGGCGGCGCCGGCTTCCCGACCGGGCTCAAATGGTCGTTCATGCCGCAAAAGAGCGACGGGCGGCCGCATTATCTTTTGGTCAACGCCGACGAATCCGAGCCGGGCACCTGCAAGGACCGCGAAATCCTCCGCCATGACCCGCATCACCTGGTCGAAGGCTGCCTTCTGGCGGCACGGGCCATGGATGCGCACCTCTGCTTCATCTATGTGCGCGGCGAGTTCATGCGCGAGCGCCAGCGGCTCGAGGCGGCGGTCGAGGAGGCCTATGAGGCAAGGCTCATTGGCAAGGACAATATCCACGGCTGGGATCTCGACATCATCGTCCATCACGGCGCCGGCGCCTATATCTGCGGCGAGGAAACGGCGCTGATGGAGAGCCTTGAGGGCAAGAAGGGCCAGCCGCGTCTGAAGCCGCCGTTCCCGGCCGGCATGGGCGTCTATGGCAATCCAACGACCGTCAACAATGTCGAATCGATCGCCGTGGTGCCGGAAATCCTCAAGCGCGGCGCGTCCTGGTTCGCCGGCATCGGCCGCGACAAGAACCAGGGGACCAAGCTCTTCATGGTCTCGGGCCACGTCAATACCCCGGTGACGGTGGAAGAGGCGCTCGGCGTCCCCTTCCGCGAACTGATTGAAAAGCATGCCGGCGGCATCCGTGGCGGCTGGGACAATCTTCTGGCGGTCATTCCGGGCGGGGCGTCCTGTCCGGCGGTGCGGGCCGACCAGATCATCGACGCCGTCATGGATTTTGACGGCATGCGCGAGATCGGCACGAGCTTCGGCACCGGCGGATTGATCGTCATGGACAAGTCGACCGACATCATCAAGGCGATCTGGCGCATCGCCGCCTTCTTCAAGCACGAAAGCTGCGGCCAGTGCACGCCCTGCCGCGAAGGCACCGGCTGGATGATGCGGGTCATGGCGCGCATGGTCGAGGGGCGGGCGCAAAAGCGCGAGATCGATATGCTGTTCGAAGTGACCAAGCAGATCGAGGGCCACACGATCTGCGCCCTCGGCGACGCGGCGGCCTGGCCGATCCAGGGACTGATCCGTAATTTCAGGCCGACGATTGAAGCCCGCATCGACGCCTATACGCACCGGGCCAACAATGACGGCGCCGTGCCGTCGATCGCGGCGGAGTAGTCTCATGGCCAATCTCAAAGTCGACGGCAAGCTGGTCGAGGTTCCGGACCACTTCACGCTTTTGCAGGCGGCGGAAGCGGCGGGGGCGGAAATCCCGCGTTTCTGTTTCCATGAGCGCCTGTCGGTCGCCGGCAATTGCCGCATGTGCCTGGTCGAGGTCAAGGGCGGACCGCCGAAACCGCAGGCGAGCTGCGCCATGTCGGTACGCGACCTTCGTCCCGGCCCGAACGGGGAACCGCCCGAAATGTTCACCAACACCCCGATGGTCAAGAAGGCCCGCGAGGGGGTGATGGAATTCCTTTTGATCAACCATCCGCTCGACTGCCCGATCTGCGACCAGGGCGGCGAATGCGACCTGCAGGACCAGGCCATGGCCTATGGGGTCGACAAGTCGCGGTTCCACGAGAACAAGCGCGCCGTCGAAGACAAATACATGGGCCCGCTGGTCAAGACAGTGATGACCCGCTGCATCCAGTGCACGCGTTGCGTGAGATTCATCACCGAGGTGGCGGGCGTTTCCGAACTGGGCCTGATCAATCGCGGCGAGGACGCCGAGATCACGCCCTATCTCGAACAGGCGCTGACCTCGGAACTGCAGGGCAACATCATCGATCTGTGTCCGGTCGGGGCGCTGACCTCCAAGCCCTATGCCTTTCATGCCCGGCCCTGGGAGCTCAACAAGACCGAGAGCATCGATGTGATGGACGCGGTCGGCTCGAACATAAGGGTCGACGCGCGCGGGCGCGAGGTCATGCGGATTTTGCCGCGCCTTCATGAAGACATCAACGAGGAATGGATTTCCGATAAGACGCGCTTCGTCTGGGACGGGCTCAAGGCGCAGCGGCTCGACCGCCCATACGTGAAAAAGAACGGCAAGCTCGTCGCGGCGAGCTGGGACGAGGCGCTGTCAACGGTGGCCCAGGCGATGAAGACGGCCGGCAAGAAGGTCGGCGCCATTGCCGGCGACCTCGCCGGCGTCGAGGAAATGTTTGCCCTCAAGGACCTGCTCGCCTCCGTCGGCTCGGGCATGACCGATTGCCGTCCGCCAATGTCGGGCCTTGATCCGATGACGCCGCGCGGCGCCTACACCCTCAATACCGGCATTGCCGGCATCGAGCGCGCCGACGCGATCCTTCTGGTCGGCACCAATCCGCGCAGGGAAGCGGCGCTGGTCAATGCCCGCATCCGCAAGGCCTGGCGTAAAAGCGAAGTCGAGATCGGCATGATCGGCGAGGCGGGTGAGCTGACCTATCCCTATACCCATATCGGCGCGGACAGTGCGGCGCTCGCCTCCGTCGCCGACGGCAAGCACAAATTCGCCAAGGTTCTGGCCAAAGCCAAAAACCCGCTGATCATCGTCGGCGAGGGCGCGGTGACGCATGCTGGCCTCGGCAAGCAGGCCGGGCGCGACGTGCTGGCGCTGGCCTTGCAGGTCGCAAGGAACGCCGATGCATTAAGGGACGACTGGCTCGGCTTCGGCATGCTGCACAACGCGGCGGCGCGGGTCGGGGGCCTTGATATCGGCTTTACGCCGCACAATGGCGGCGTGTGCTCGGCCGACCAGATCAAGCTCGCCGAGGAAGGCAAGCTCGACATCCTGTTCCTGCTCGGCGCCGACGACTACGACATGAGCGCCATGGGCAAGGCTTTCGTCGTCTATATTGGCAGCCACGGCGATGCCGGCGCCCACCGGGCCGACGTCATCCTGCCCGGCGCCGCCTATACCGAAAAATCGGCGACCTATGTCAATACCGAGGGCCGGGTGCAGCAGACGGCGCGGGCGGTGTTTCCGCCGGGCGAGGCCAAGGAAGACTGGGCCATCATAAGGGCGCTGTCCGGAGTACTCGGCGCGCCTTTGCCCTACGATTCGCTCCGGGCGCTCCGGGCGCGGCTCTATGCGGTGCATCCGCATCTGGCGCGGCTCGACACGCTCGAACCGGGCCAGGCGGCAGAGCTCATGGAACGGGCCGGGCGACCGGGCGAATTCGCCAATGCCCCGCTCGGATCGCCGGTCAGGGATTTTTATCTCACCAATCCGATCGCGCGGGCCTCGAAGGTGATGGGCGAATGCGCGCAATTGCAGGCCGGACTGAAGCAGGCGGCGGAATAGGGGCGTCATGAACGAATTTTTGCACGCGCTCGACTATCTGCTCGGATTGAGCTTTTTCGGCTGGGGCACCGAGATCGGCTTCGTGTGGAAGGCGCTGCTGCTGCTCGTGGCCCTGTTGATCTTCATCGCCTTCGTGCTTCTGGCCGACCGCAAGATCTGGGCGGCGGTGCAGATGCGGCGCGGACCCAATGTCGTCGGTGCTTTCGGCCTCTTACAAAGCTTTGCCGATCTTTTGAAATTCGTCTTCAAGGAGCCGGTGGTGCCGGCGGGCGCCGACAAGGTCGTTTTCCTTCTGGCGCCGCTCCTGACGGTGACGCTGTCGCTCGCCGCCTGGGCGATCATCCCGCTCGATTTCGGCTGGGCGCTGGCCGACATCAATGTCGGCATACTCTACATCCTCGCCATCTCCTCGCTCGGCGTTTACGGCATCATCATGGGCGGCTGGGCCTCGAACTCGAAATACCCGTTCCTTTCCGCGCTCCGTTCGGCGGCGCAGATGGTGAGCTACGAGGTCTCGATCGGCTTTGTCATCATCACGGTGCTGCTCTGCGTCGGTTCGCTCAACCTTTCCGACATCGTTCTGGCGCAGAACGGGGGCGGACTGGCCACCATGCTGGGCATGCCGGCCCTGACCTTTTTGAACTGGTACTGGCTGCCGCTATTGCCGATGTTCGTCATCTTCTTCATCTCGGCGCTGGCCGAGACCAACCGTCCGCCCTTCGACCTGGTCGAGGCCGAATCCGAACTCGTCGCCGGCTTCATGGTCGAATACGGTTCGACCCCTTACATGATGTTCATGCTCGGCGAATACGTGGCCATCATCACCATGTCGGCGATGATGACGATCCTGTTCCTGGGCGGCTGGGCGTCGCCGCTCGATTTCGCGCCCTTCACCTGGGTGCCGGGCTCGATCTGGTTCATCTTCAAGGTCTGCGCCGCGTTCTTCATGTTCTCGATCGTCAAGGCCTTCGTGCCGCGCTACCGCTACGACCAGTTGATGCGGCTGGGGTGGAAGGTCTTCCTGCCGATCTCGCTCGCCGCCGTCGTCGTCGTGGCGCTCGTCCTGCAACTGACCGGCTGGGGCTGGACCCCGGGCGTGGCCTGAGGAGACGGATGATGCGCATAGCCCAATTCTTCAACGCGCTGCTGCTTCGGGAATTCGTCGCGGCCTTCTTGTTGTCGATGCGCTATTTCTTTTCGCCCAAGTCGACGATTGCCTATCCGCACGAGAAAGGGCCGTTGAGCCCGCGCTTCCGTGGCGAACACGCCTTGCGCCGCTATCCGAACGGCGAGGAACGCTGCATCGCCTGCAAGCTGTGCGAAGCGATCTGCCCGGCCCAGGCGATCACCATCGAGGCCGGGCCGCGCCAGAACGACGGCACGCGGCGCACGGTCCGCTACGACATCGACATGGTCAAGTGCATATATTGCGGCTTCTGCCAGGAGGCCTGTCCGGTCGATGCCATCGTCGAGGGGCCGAACTTCGAATTCGCCACCGAAACGCGCGAGGAGCTCTATTTCTCCAAGGAGAAGCTTCTTGAAAACGGCGACCGCTGGGAGCGGGAAATCGCCCGCAATCTCGCGCTCGACGCGCCGTATCGATAGGAGCGCGGCATCATGACCCTTTCGCTTTTCTTCTTTTACCTCTTCGCCATCGTCCTAGTCGGCGCGGCGGTGATGGTGGTGTCGTCGCGCTCGCCGGTGCATTCGGTGCTGTTCCTGATCCTCGCCTTTTTCAACGCCGCCGGCCTGTTCATGCTGGCCGGGGCCGAGTTCCTCGCCCTGATGCTGATCATTGTCTATGTCGGCGCGGTGGCGGTGCTGTTCCTGTTCGTCGTCATGATGCTCGACGTGGATTTCGCCGAGCTGCGCCAGGGCTTTTTGCAATATGCGCCGATCGGACTTGTGGTCGGGATCATCCTGGCGCTCGAACTGATCATGGTCGCCGTGGGCTTTGTGGTGACGCCGGAGGTCGCCAGCGCCAGCGCCGTCGCCATCGATCCGACCCTCTCCAATACCGAGGCGCTGGGGCGGGTGCTTTATACGCGCTACGTCTTTTTGTTCGAGGGGGCGGGACTGGTGCTTTTGGTGGCGATGATCGGCGCCATCGTCCTGACCTTGCGGCACAAGCCGGGTATCAGGCGGCAGGACGTCGGCGCGCAGGTGGCGCGGACGCCGGCCATGTCGGTCGAAAACGTCAAAGTGAAGTCTGGCCAGGGGCTGTAGGGGTAAACATGACACCGGAAATCGGGCTCGGGCACTTCCTGACCGTCGCGGCCATCCTGTTCACCATCGGGGTGTTCGGCATCTTCCTCAACAGGAAGAACGTCATCATCATCCTGATGTCGGTCGAACTCATCCTTTTGGGCGTGAATATCAACTTCGTCGCCTTCTCGGCCCATCTCAACGATCTGGCCGGGCAGGTCTTCGCCCTTCTGATCCTGACCGTCGCCGCCGCCGAGGCGGCCATCGGCCTTGCCATCCTCGTGATCTTCTTTAGGAACCGCGGCTCCATCGCCGTCGACGACGTCAACATGATGAAGGGCTGAGGCGGTCATGACGCTCACCTACCAGGCAATTGTCTTCCTGCCCCTGATCGGCTTTGTCATCGCCGGCCTTGCCGGCCATCGGATCGGTCATCGCAATGCCGAGATCATCACCTCCGGCTTGCTGATCATCTCGGCGATGCTGGCGTGGCTCGTGTTCCTGCCCATGCTGTTCGCCGCTCCGGCCGAAGGCGCGGCCGGCGAGGCGGCTTTGCATGCCGAGGCGGTCAAGGTCGAGCTGTTCCGCTGGATTTCCTCGGGCGAAATCGATATTGGCTGGGTCATCCGCGTCGACACGCTGACCGCGGTGATGCTGGTCGTGGTCACGACCATATCGGCGGTCGTTCACGTCTACTCGATCGGCTACATGCACGACGATCCGGGCCGGTGGCGCTTTTTCGCCTTTCTCAGCTTTTTCACCTTCGCCATGCTGATGCTGGTGACGGCGGACAACCTCGTGCAGATGTTCTTCGGCTGGGAAGGCGTCGGTCTCGCCTCCTACCTGTTGATCGGCTTCTGGTACCACAAGCCGAGCGCCAACGCGGCGGCGATGAAGGCCTTTGTCGTCAACCGCATCGGCGATTTCGGCTTCTCGCTCGGCATATTCGGAACCTTCTTCCTGTTCGGCGCGCTCGACTTCGACACGATCTTCCACGCCGTGCCCGGCATGGAGGGCACGGTGCTGCATTTCCTTTGGGGCGACTGGGACGCGCTGACGCTGATCGCGCTCCTCTTGTTCGTCGGCGCCATGGGCAAGTCGGCGCAGTTCCTGCTGCACACCTGGCTCCCCGACGCCATGGAAGGTCCGACGCCGGTCTCGGCGCTCATTCACGCCGCGACCATGGTCACGGCCGGCGTGTTCATGGTGGCGCGAATGTCGCCGCTGTTCGAAGCTTCGCCGGTCGCCATGACCGTGGTGCTCTATATCGGCGCCATCACCGCCTTCTTCGCGGCGACGGTCGGCCTCGTGCAGAACGACATCAAGCGGGTCATCGCCTATTCGACCTGTTCCCAGCTCGGCTACATGTTCGTGGCCCTCGGGGCCGGGGTCTATTCGGCCGGCATCTTCCACCTGTTCACCCACGCCTTTTTCAAGGCGCTGCTGTTCCTCGGCGCCGGCGCGGTGATCCATGCCATGCATCATGAGCAGGACATGCGCCGCATGGGCGGTTTGAGGAAAAAGATCCCTGTCACCTACGGACTGATGATCATCGGCACGCTGGCGCTGACCGGTGTCGGCATTCCAGGCACGCCGTTCGGCTTTGCCGGGTTCTTTTCCAAGGACGCCATCGTCGAGGCGGCCTATGGCGTCGGCGGCACCAACGGTGCCTTCGCCTTCTGGTCGCTGGTCATCGCGGCCTTGTTCACGAGCTTTTACTCATGGCGCCTTTTGCACATGACCTTCCACGGCCCGACCAGGGCCGACGCGCAGATTTTCGAGCATGCGCATGAAAGCCCGAACGTCATGCTCTGGCCGCTCTATGTGCTGGCGGCTGGCGCGGTTCTCGCCGGGGTCGTGTTCAACGACTTTTTCTTCGGCCATGCCGAGCACATCATGCATTTCTTCGCCGGTTCGGTGGTGGTCGACGAAGCGGCGCTCGATGCGGCGCACGCGGCGCCGCTCTGGGTCAAATGGGCGCCGACTATGGCCATGCTGATCGGTTTTGTCGTAGCCTTCCAGATGTATGTCCGCGACAGGGAGCTGCCGGCGCGGCTGGCCAACGCCAATCGCGGCCTTTATCAGTTCCTCCTAAACAAGTGGTATTTCGACGAGCTCTACGACTTTCTGTTCATCCGGCCGACCCTGTGGATCGGCCGGGCCCTGTGGCGCGGTTTCGACGACTGGTTCGTCGACAAGACCATCGTCGAGGGGCTCGGGGATCGCGTCAGGGACGTGACCCAGCGCGTGGTCAGGCTGCAATCGGGTTATTTGTACCACTATGCCTTCGCCATGCTGATCGGCGTGGCGGCGCTGGTGACCTGGGCCATCGCAGCCGGGGGGCTGAACTAGCATGATCGAGACATCGATTCTCACCGCCATCACCTTCCTGCCGCTGATCGGGGCGCTGGCGATCGTCACGGTGCCGGGCGACAGCGCCCGGTTCGATGCCACCATGCGCTGGATCGCGCTGGTGACAACGCTGACCGTGTTCGCCGCCACGCTGGTCCTTTGGGCGATGTTCGATCCGGCCGATCCGGACTTCCAGTTCGTGGTCAATTTCGAATGGCTGCCCGGCGGCATCGGCTATCGCATGGGCGTGGATGGCATTTCGATCCTGCTCGTCGTCTTGACCGCCTTGCTGCTGCCGATCTGCGTCGTCGCGAGCTGGCAGAGCATCACGGTTCGCGTGCGCGAATACATGATCGCCTTCCTGATCCTTGAAACGCTGATGATCGGCGCTTTCGCGACGCTCGATCTGGCGCTGTTCTTCGTGTTCTTCGAGGGCAGCCTCATCCCGATGTTCCTGATCATCGGCATCTGGGGCGGCAAGCGGCGGGTGCAGGCAAGCTACAAGTTCTTCTTTTATACCTTTACCGGCTCGGTCTTCATGCTCATCGCCATCATGGCGATCTACTGGCAGGCCGGCACGCTCGACATCGCCAAGCTGCTGACATTCGAATTTACGCCCGAGGCGCAATTCTGGCTGTGGCTGGCCTTCTTCGCCAGCTTCGCGGTCAAGTTGCCGATGTGGCCGTTCCACCGCTGGCTGCCCGAGGCGCATGTCGAGGCGCCGACTGCCGGTTCGGTGATCCTTGCGGCGGTGCTTTTGAAGTTCGGCGGCTACGGGTTCCTGAGGTTCTCGCTGCCGATGTTCCCGGACGCCTCGGCGCTCTTTACCAATTTCGTCTTCGCGCTCTCCGTTGTCGCCATTATCGCGACCTCGCTGGTGGCGCTGGTGCAGGAAGACATGAAAAAGCTCATCGCCTATTCCTCGGTGGCGCATATGGGTTTTGTCACCATGGGCATCTTCTCGGGCACCAAGCAGGGCGTCGACGGCGCCCTGTTCCAGATGCTGAGCCATGGCCTTGTTTCCGGGGCGCTATTCCTGAGCGTCGGGGTGATCTACGATCGCATGCATACCCGCGAGATTTCCGCCTATGGCGGGCTCGCCGACCGCATGCCGCGCTATGCCACCGCCTTTGTCATTTTCTCGCTGGCCAATATCGGCCTGCCCGGCACGTCCGGATTCATCGGCGAGTTCCTGACCCTGATCGCGGCCTTTTCGGTCAACACCTGGGTGGCGGCGGGCGCGGCGCTCGGCGTCATCCTTTCGGCCGCCTACGCGCTCTGGCTGGTCTGGCGGCTGGTCTTCGGCGCGCTCGACAAGGACAATTTGAAGTCGATCCTCGATCTGAGCCGGCGCGAAATGGCGGTGCTGGTGCCGCTGATCGTTCTGATCATTTTCTTCGGCTTCTATCCGGCGCCGATCCTTGATGCCATCGGCCCCGCCGTCGATGCGCTCGTCCACGATTATGCCGGCACGATCGGCCTGGCCGCAGAGATGGCCGTCGATTCGGCCGCAACGGCGGTCCACTAGGAGTAGGCGATGACTTCAGATCTTATGAGCCTCGACGCCCTGCTGCCGGTGCTGCCGGAAATCGCCCTGGCGCTCGGCGCGCTGGCATTGCTGATGGCCGGCGTTTTTCTCAAGGGCGAGACGCATGCATCCGTCTCGGGCATCGCCATCGGACTTCTGGTCGCGGTCGGCGTATTGGCGCTGCTCTATCCCATCGACGGCGTTCTGTTCAACGGCGTCTTCGTCGCCGACGGGTTCGGGCGCTACATGAAGACGCTGATCCTTATCGGCTCGGCGCTGGCGCTGGTCTTGTCGCTGAGTTCGGCCGGCGAGAACGGGCTCGCCAAATTCGAATACTCGGTACTCGTGGTGCTGGCGACGCTCGGCATGATGATCATGGTCTCGGCCAACGACCTGATGTCGCTTTATATCGGGCTCGAACTGCAATCACTCGCCCTTTATGTCGTCGCGGCGATCAAGCGGGAAAGCACGCGCGCGTCCGAGGCGGGCCTGAAGTATTTCGTTCTCGGCGCGCTGAGTTCGGGCATGCTGCTCTACGGCGCCTCGCTGATCTACGGCTTCACCGGGCAGACCCAGATCGACGAGATCGCCAAGGTTCTGAGCCTTGGCGACCGGTCGCTCGGGTTGACGGTGGGGCTCGTGTTCCTGCTCGCCGGCCTTGCCTTCAAGATTTCCGCCGTGCCGTTCCACATGTGGACGCCGGACGTCTATGAGGGCGCGCCGACGCCGGTCACCGCCTTTTTCGCCTCGGCTCCGAAGGTTGCGGCGATGGCGCTGCTCATTCGCGTCGTCATGGACAGTTTCGAGCCGATCGCACTGCAATGGCAGCAGATCGTCATCTTCCTCTCGGTCGCCTCCATGGTCCTCGCCGCTTTCGCCGCCATCGGTCAAAAGAACCTCAAGCGCCTGATCGCCTATTCCTCGATTGGCCATGTCGGTTTCGCGCTGGTCGGGCTGTCCGCCGGTTCGCAAGGTGGCGTCGACGGCGTTGCCATATACATGGCGATCTACCTGACCATGACGCTGGCGCTGTTCGCCTGTCTGCTGGCCCTCAGGACCGAGGACGGGTTCGCCGAGCAGATTTCCGACCTTTCCGGCCTGGCGCAAACCAAACCCTTCATCGCCGCGACCATGGCGATCCTGATGTTCTCGCTGATCGGCGTGCCGCCGCTCGCCGGGTTTTTCGCCAAGTGGTACGTTTTCCTCGCCGCCGTCGAAGCCGAATTGTTCGTTCTCGCCGTGATCGGGGTACTGGCGAGCGCGGTGAGCGCCTTCTACTATCTGAGAATCGTCAAGGTGATGTATTTCGATGAGCCGGTGCTGCAGTTCGCCGCGGCGCCGGCGGAACTGCGCGTCGTCATGGGCGCGGGCGCCTTCCTGCTCGTCACCTATTTCTTCACCGTCGGGGCGCCGCTCGGCGCCTGGGCGCATAACGCGGCGGGCAGTCTCTTCTAGAGCGTGTTCGGCACAAGCGGATACCGGTTTTGCGGTTCGAACATGCGACCACTCGAAGACCTGGGTCATACGTTTTCATTCAATCAAAGCGTGACATGACCCGGAGTTTGGCAAAGGACAGAGCGTGACATTTGCGGTCGGCGGCAGGGCGGAGCTGGCGGGTTTTCGCGTCAGCGGCTTCGAAACCGTCGGCTCGACCAACGCCCTCGCCCTCGACGCGGCACGGAACGGCGATGACGGACAGCATTGGTTCGCGGCGCTGGAACAGACCGAAGGACGCGGCCGCCAGGGGCGCAGATGGGTGTCGCAAAAGGGCAATCTGGCGGCGAGCCTGTTGCTGGTCTTCGACCGGGCCGGCGATTTTTCCGGGCTCGGCTTCGTTGCCGGCGTGGCGCTGGCGCATGCGATCAAGTCGCTCGCGCCCGGCCTCGACGCCGCGCTCAAATGGCCGAACGACCTGCTGATCGGTGGCGGCAAGGCCTCGGGCATCCTTTTGGAAGCGCAGGGCCTGGCTGGCGGCAGGCAGGCGCTCGCCATCGGCATCGGCGTCAATGTGGTTGCGGCGCCGGCCGATTTGCCCTATCCGGCGACATCGCTCGCCGAACTGGGCGCGGCGCTGTCGGCGGAAGCGGTTTTTTGTGCGCTCAGCGACAGCTTTGCCGACACGTTCGACCTCTGGGGCGGCGGCGCCGGCCTTGCGGACGTGCTGGCGATCTGGCGCCGCCACGCCCGGGGCATTGGCGAGCCGATCGCGGTCAGCCTGTCCTCGGGCCGGCTCGACGGCATTTTCGAAGCGCTCGACGACCGCGGCAGGCTGGTCCTGCGCGACAAGTCGGGCGGGCTGAACATCGTGTCGGCGGGCGACGTCCATTTCGGATCGGCCGCGAGCGCCACAGGGCGATAATGACGACTGCCGCGAGGTGCGGCGCAAAAAGGAAACAACAATGGCGCCGGACAGAAGCGACGAGCTGGTCTTCGTACCCCTTGGTGGAGTGGGCGAGATCGGCATGAACATGGCGGCCTATGGCTTCGGCCCGGCTGGCAAGCGCAAGTGGATCGTCGTCGATTGCGGCGTCGGCTTCGGCGGGCCGGATCTGCCCGGGATCGAATTGATCATGGCCGATCCGAGCTTTCTCGAGGACCAGGGCGACAACGTCCTGGCGCTCGTGGTCACACATAGCCACGAAGACCATTACGGCGCCATTCTCGACCTGTGGGCCGATTTCGAGCTGCCGGTCTATTGCACGGCCTTCACCGAAGCGATGATCCGCGCCAAGCGGGCGGCCAACGAGATCGTCGCCGAAGTCGAGATTCGCCTCATGCGCTACGGCGCCCCGTTCGAGATCGGCCCGTTCCGCATCGAGGCGCTGCCCATGGCCCATTCCATTCCGGAAAGCTCGGCGCTCCATATCGAGACAGCGGCCGGCCGGGTGCTCCATACCGGCGACTGGCGGCTCGACATGAGCCCGGTGCTCGGTCCGCCGAGCGATGGCAAGCGCCTCAGGGAAATCGGCGCCATGCCGGCAAAACTGGCGCTCATCTGCGACAGCACCAATGCCATGAAGCCGGGCGAAAGCGTCTCCGAGGCGGTGATCGAGGCCAACCTGCTCGAGGTGATCAAGGCGGCGCCGCATCGGGTGGCGGTGACGACATTCGCCTCCAATCTCGGCCGCGTCGTCGCCGTGGCGCGGGCGGCGCGGGCGGCCGGGCGCGAGGTGGTGCTGGCTGGCCGGGCGCTGCACCGGGTCGTCGCCATCGGCCGCGAACTCGGTCTTTTGGACGGCGTTCCGCCCTTTCACGACCAGGACGTGTTCAGCCAGCTGCCGCGCAACAAGGTGCTGGTTCTTTTGACCGGCAGCCAGGGCGAGGCGCGGGCGGCGCTGGCGCGGGTCGCGTCCGGCGATCATCCCAGTATCGGGCTCGATGCCGGCGACACCATGCTGTTCTCGTCCTGGGCCATTCCGGGCAATGAGCGGGCGGTGATCGACATCCAGAACGCCCTGATCGACAAGGGCGTTGCGGTCATCACCAATGCCGACCGGCCGATCCATGCCAGCGGCCATCCGCGGCGCGACGAGCTCAAACAGCTCTACGACTGGGTCAGGCCTGCGATCCTCGTGCCGGTGCATGGCGAGGCGGCGCATCTTCACGCGCACGCCGCCTTCGGGCGCGAAAACGGCATCGACACGGTGATGGAAATCCGCAATGGCGACATGGTGCGGCTGTTTCCCGAGCCGATGCGTTTTCCCGGCGAGGTCAGGACCGACCAGCTCTATCTCGACGGCCAGATCCTGTGCACGCCCGAGGAAAGCGGCGTACGCGACCGGCGCCGGCTGGGTTTTGGCGGCATGGCGGTGGTTAGCCTCGTCATCAACCGCCGGGGCGAACTGGTGTCGGGCCCGGATATCGAGGTCGAAGGCCTGCCCGAACTCGAGGACGAGGACGCGCCCGACGCCATCGCCGACAAGGCGGTGCGCACCACGCTAAAAACCCTGCCGGCCAAGCGCCGCTCCGACCCGGATCTGGTATCGGAGGCGATCCGCCGGGCCGTCAGGGGCGAACTCGCCGCCTATTGGGGCAAGAAGCCCAATGTGCGGGTATTCGTGCATCAGGTTTAGCGACAGGCCGGTCGGAGCGGTAGGGAGGACGAATTGAACTGGATCAGCTGGGCGGCGGTCTACTTCATCCTGTGGTGGCTGTGTCTGTTCGCGGTGCTACCTTTTGGCGCACGCAACCAGTCGGACACCGGCGAGGTGACAAAAGGCACCGAACCGGGCGCGCCGGCAATTCTCAGGATTTGGCCGAAACTGCTGGCAACGACGGTATTGGCGGGGGTGCTGCTGGCACTGGTCGCCTGGGGCCTGTCGAACCCGGTGCTGCAAGAATACTGGCGCTGAGTCTCCAGTCACGCGCGGCGCGCGCGACGGATCGGTCCATGTCCGATGTCCGCTGACTGAATTCCGACCGCCTGGCTGCAATCGCGAGCTTCAGCAAGCGCGGACCCCCGCGAAAACGGGCCATCCGGGCGGAATTGGCGCCGGAAACGATTGCGAACGGAAGCAAAAGAAAAGCAGGGCCGAAGCCCTGCATAAAGAGTTAGCGACAATCCCGCTGGTCTTAGGCACCTTGTCGGGCAGCCAGCGCTCCTCCCTTGACGTTGTCGGCGTCGCGGCGGTTTCATGACCGCCTGTTTTCTTGGCGCGAAACTTAACAGCATTGTGCGGATGAGTCACGTTTTTTTTCGGAAATAGGTGCACGATTGCAACAGGTGGCCAAGTCATGGACCACGGCGCCGATCGCCGGCCGAAAGGCGCATTTTCGCCTGTTTCGGGTACGAAAGAATCGCGGTTTGCGCTAAGTGCAAGACCGGCTATGTACGGGCGCCGCCGCAACGGCAGCGCCGCTCGAGAGGACAGGCAATGCGTTTTTCCCGTTTTTTCCTTCCGGTTCTGCGCGAAGACCCCAAGGAAGCCGAGATCGTCTCGCACCGGCTCATGCTGAGGGCCGGGCTGATCAGCCAGCAGGCGACGGGCCTTTATGCCTGGTTGCCGCTCGGCTACAAGGTGTTGCGCAAGGTCCAGGCCATCATCGAGCAGGAACAGAACCGCGCCGGCGCCGTCGAGATGCTGATGCCGACGCTGCAATCGGCCGACCTGTGGCGCGAGAGCGGGCGCTACGACGACTATGGCAAGGAGATGCTCAGGATCGTCGACCGGCACAAGCGCGACCTCTTGTACGGGCCGACCAACGAGGAGATGATCACGGCGATCTTCAGGTCCTATGTGCGCTCCTACAAGGACCTGCCGCTCAACCTCTACCATATCCAGTGGAAGTTCCGCGATGAGATCCGGCCGCGCTTCGGCACCATGCGCAGCCGCGAATTCCTGATGAAGGACGCCTATTCGTTCGATCTCGACCGCGAGCGGGCGGTCGAGGCCTATAACCGCATGTTTGTTTCCTATCTCAGGACCTTCCGGCGCATGGGGCTGACCGCCATCCCGATGCGGGCCGAAACCGGGCCGATCGGCGGCGACCTGAGCCACGAATTCATCGTCCTGGCCGAGACCGGCGAAAGCGCCGTGTTCTGTCATGCCGATCTGATGAACAAGCCCATTCCAGGCCCGGAGGTCGATTTCCGCGGCGACCTGACCCCGATCGTTTCGGACTGGACCTCGCTTTACGCCGCGACCGAGGACATGGTCGACATGGAAGAATTCGAGCAGAGCGTGCCGGCCGACAAGCGGCTCGCGGCGCGCGGCATCGAGGTCGGCCAGACTTTCTATTTCGGCGACAAGTATTCGGCGCCGATGCAGGCGACGGTCACCAACGCCGACGGGCAGGAGATCGCCCCGCATATGGGCTCCTACGGCATCGGGCTGACGCGTGTCGTGCCGGCAATCGTCGAGGCGGGCCATGACGACAACGGCATCATCTGGCCGGTCTCGGTGGCGCCGTTCGAGGTGGTGCTGATCAGCCTCAAGGTCGGCGACGGCGATTGCGACGCCGCCTGCGAGAAGCTTTACGACGGCCTCAGAACGGCCGGGATCGACGTGATCTACGACGATCGCGAGCAGGGCGCCGGCGCCAAGTTCGCCACGGCCGACCTGATCGGCATTCCCTACCAGCTGATCGTCGGACCGCGCGGCCTCAAGGCCGGCGAGGTCGAGATCAAGCACAGGAAGGACGGCACGCGCGAGAACGTGCCGATTGCGGAAGCGCTCAGGCGCCTGATGGAACTCGTTGTGCCGGCGCGTCTGGAAACGATTTGAGCGGCAGCATTCCGCACAAGGCCGCTTCGCCGACCAGGCCCTTCGCTCCGGTCGAGTGGATGATCGCCGGGCGCTATCTGCGCGCCCGGCGCAAGGACACCTTCATTTCGGTGATCGCCTCGCTGACGCTCGTGGGCGTGGCGATTGGCGTCGCGACGCTGATCGTCGTCACCTCGGTGATGAACGGGTTCCGCGAGGAGCTATTGAGCAAGATTCTCGGCCTCAACGGCCATTTCACCGTCTATCCGATCGAATCCAAGTTCGCCGACTACGAAGACGCGGTAGCGGCCTGGGAAAGGGTCGCCGGGGTGACGCACGCGGTCGCCTTCGTCGAGGGCGAAGCGCTGGCCTCGGGCTTCGGCGGCAGCACCGGTGTCAGCGTGCGCGGCATGAGCCTTGCCGACATCAGGAAGCTGACGCTGCTTTTCCAGAACGTCGCGCAGGGCGGCTGGGACGACTGGGATGACGGGCAGGGGGCCGCCATCGGCTACCGGCTGGCGCAAAAGCTTGGCATCGCCGTCGGCGACGCCATCACCATCGTCAATCCCAACGGCACCGTGACCCCGTTCGGCACGACGCCGCAGATCCGCGCCTATCCGGTCAATGTCATCTTCGATCTCGGCATGGTCGAATTCGACAGCTTTTACGTCTATCTGCCGATCAAGGCGGGGCAGGTCTATTTCAAAAAGTACCAGGACGTCCTGAAGCCGGGAATCGACGAATTGCCGCTCGATGCGACCGACGAGCAGATCGCGGCGTCCTATGACCGCATCTATTATGCCACGGCGGCGGAAATCTTCATCAAGGATCCCGACGCGGTCGACGATGTGCGGCTGCCGCTGCAGATGGCCATCGACCAGCCGGTGATCCTGACCGACTGGCGCCAGCGCAACGAGACGTTCTTTTCGGCGCTTCAGGTCGAGCGGGTGGTGATGTTCACCATCCTGTCGATGATCGTCGTCGTCGCGGCGTTCAATATCATCTCGAGCCTTGTCATGCTGGTCAAGGACAAGGCCAAGGACATCGCCGTCCTCAGGACCATCGGGGCGACGCGCGGCGCCGTCATGCGCATCTTCTGCATGACCGGCACGGCCATCGGGGTGGCCGGCACCCTGCTCGGGCTGATCCTCGGCCTGCTCGTCGCCGCCAATGCCGAATCGATCCGCGCCTTCCTGTCGGACCTGATCGGCATTCGCATCTTCCCGCCGGAAGTGTTCTTCCTGTCGTCGCTGCCCTCGCGGGTGGTCATGGGCGATGTCCTGTTCATCACCCTGACCTCGCTCACGCTCTCGATCCTGGCGACGCTCTATCCGGCCTGGCGGGCGGCGCAGCAGGACCCGGTCGAGGCGCTGCGCTATGAGTGAGTGCTTTTTGAAGCTCGAAGGCGTGGCGCACCGCTATGGCGAGGGGGCGGAGACATTGACCATTCTCGAGGACGCGGCATTGAGCGTCATGGCCGGCGAGATGGTGGCGCTGGTGGCGCCGTCCGGGGCCGGCAAGTCGACGCTTCTGCACATCTGCGGCCTGCTCGAACGGGTGCAGCAAGGCGAGGTCGACATTTGCGGGCGTGCGAGTTCGGCCCTCACGGACCGGGCACGCACGCAATTGCGGCGCGACCGCATCGGCTATGTCTACCAGTTCCATCACCTGCTGCCCGAATTCAGCGCCCTCGAAAACGTCATGCTGCCGCAGCTTATCGCCGGCGCCGGCCGGAGCGCGGCGGAACGGCGCGCGGCCGAACTTCTCGAGGCGATGGGGCTTGCCGACCGCGCCGCGCACCGGCCGTCGGAGCTGTCCGGAGGCGAGGCGCAGCGCGTGGCTATCGCCCGCGCCGCGGCGAACCGGCCGCAGCTCGTCCTCGCCGACGAACCGACCGGCAATCTCGATCCGGCAACGAGCGAGAAGGTGTTCGCGGCGCTGATGGACCTGATCGACAACGAGGGCGCCGCGGCGCTCATCGCGACGCACAACCATGCCCTGGCGCGCAAGGCGCATCGGGTCGTCACCATCGCCGACAAGAAGGTCGTGCCGCTGGTGCTATAGGGTTTCACGTTCTGCTCCGGCCCGATGGCCGGACTCCGGCGAAGGCCGGAATTCGGCCCGATTGCCCGCCGTCGCGGCGCAAACCTTAACCTGCCGTTGACCAAATTTGTTCCCTAACCGTTCTTTTTCTTGCTTGCCGATGGACGGGAACAAAAAAAGAACGTAGAGGTTTTAGGAACGAAAGAGGAACGGAGGTGAAGATGATCGCATTTGTGAGGGAAGGACTGGCCTTTGCCTGCATCGTGGCCTTTGCCGGATCGGCGTTCCTGTGGCTCGACGTTCTGGCAAAGCTCGGCTGAGACGGTGGAAAGCGTGAATGAGCGGACCGGCCGGCTTGGCCGGCGCGGATGCGGATGGCAAGAAGGGTGGGACAAGGAATCGTCATGACCGGACCCGGTTTCGTCCATCTGCATGTTCACTCGGCCTATTCGCTGCTCGAAGGGGCGCTGCCGCTCGGCCGGCTTTTGGGCCTTGCCGCCGAAAACGATCAGCCGGCGCTCGGCATTGCCGACACGGCCAATCTGTTCGGGGCGCTCGAATTCTCGGAAAAGGCGGCCGGCAAGGGCATCCAGCCGCTGATCGGATGCGAATTGCCGGTGGATTTCGGCACCGAGGACGAGCGTGGACGCGAACGCGGCTTCGGCAAGTCGGGTATCGTCCTGATGGCGATGAGCGGGGCCGGCTTTTCCAACCTGTCGCGGCTGGTCAGCCACGCCTATCTCGAGGGCGAGGGCGGGCGTGCCATCGCGCCGCTTGCCTGGCTCGAAAACGGCGACACGGACGGGCTGATCTGCCTCAGCGGCGGGCCGGAAGGGGCGATCGACCCCTATTTCGTCAACGGCCAGGAAGGCCAGGCCCTCAAGCGGCTGGAAAAACTGGCGCAGGTTTTCGGCGACCGCTTCTATGTCGAATTGCAGCGCCACGGAAAGCCGGGCGAAGCGGCGGTCGAGGCCGAGCTCATCGATTTCGCCTATCGCCGCGGCGTGCCGATCGTTGCGACCAACGAACCGTTCTTTCCGAAACGGGAGGATTTCGAGGCGCATGACGCGCTATTGGCCATTGCCGGCGGCACGGTGATCGCCCAGTCGGAACGGCGCAAGCTCTCGGCCGAGCATTTTTTCAAAACGCGCGCCGAGATGGTCGACCTGTTCGGCGATCTGCCCGAGGCGCTCGACAATTCGGTCGAGATCGCACGGCGCGTGCATTTCCGGCCGTTGACGCGCGATCCCATCCTGCCGACCTTCGCGGCGGCGCCGGGCCTGACGCACGAGGAAGCCGAACAGGCCGAAGGCGAGGAACTGGCCCGGCAGGCGCGCGAGGGCCTGAAGGTCCGGCTCGCCAATACGGCGCTGGCGCCGGGACGCACCGTCGCGGACTACGAGGAACGACTCGAATTCGAGATCAAGGTGATCCGGGACATGAAGTTTCCCGGCTATTTCCTCATCGTTGCGGACTTCATCAAATGGGCCAAGGCGCAGGGCATTCCCGTCGGGCCGGGGCGCGGCTCGGGCGCCGGCTCGGTCGTTGCCTGGTCGCTGACCATCACCGATCTCGATCCCTTGCGCTACAACCTCCTGTTCGAACGCTTTCTCAATCCCGAGCGCGTGTCGATGCCGGACTTCGATATCGATTTCTGCCAGGACCGCCGCGAGGAGGTCATCCGCTACGTCCAGGAAAAATACGGACGCGACCAGGTCGCCCAGATCATCACCTTTGGAACGCTGCAGGCGCGGGCGGCGCTGAGGGATGTCGGGCGCGTCCTGCAGATGCCCTATGGCCAGGTCGACCGCATCTGCAAGCTGGTGCCGGCCAATCCGGCCAATCCGGTGACCATCGCCGAGGCGGTCAACAACGAGCCGCGGCTGCAGGCGATGCGCGACGAGGACGAGACCGTCGCCGAGCTCCTGGAGATCGGCAAGAGCCTCGAGGGCCTTTATCGTCACGCCTCGACTCACGCGGCCGGCATCGTCATCGGCGACCGCCCGCTCGAGGAACTGGTGCCGCTCTACAAGGATCCGCGCTCCGACATGCCGGTCACCCAATATTCGCTCAAATGGGTTGAGCCGGCGGGCCTGGTCAAGTTCGACTTCCTCGGGCTGAAGACGCTGACGGTCATCGACAAGGCCGTCGGCATGATACGGGCGACGCACGACAAGGCGTTTTCCATCGAAACCATCCCGCTCGACGACAAGAAGACCTACGAGCTTTACCAGCGGGCCGACACCGCCGGGGTGTTCCAGGTGGAATCCATGGGCATGCGGCGGGTGCTGCTCGATCTGAAGCCCGACGTGTTCGAGGACATCATCGCCATCGTCGCCCTTTACCGTCCCGGCCCGATGGACAACATCCCGACCTTCTGCAACCGCAAGCACGGCAAGGAGGACACTTCGGTCGCCCACACGCTGATGGAGCCGATCCTCAGGGAGACTTACGGCATCATCGTCTACCAGGAACAGGTGATGCAGATCGCCCAGGAGCTGTCCGGCTATTCGCTCGGCGAGGCTGACATGCTGCGGCGTGCCATGGGCAAGAAGATCAAGGCCGAGATGGACGCGCAGAAATCGCGCTTCGTCTCCGGCGCCGTCGAAAAGGGCATCGGCAAGCGCCTGGCCAACGAGGTGTTCGAGCTTTTGGCGAAATTCGCCAATTACGGTTTCAACAAGTCGCACGCGGCGGCCTATGCCCTGGTCAGCTACCAGACGGCCTATCTCAAGGCGCATTACCCGCACGAGTTCCTCGCCGCGACCATGACGCTCGACATGGGCAATACCGACAAGCTCGCCGAGTTCAAGCGCGAGGCCGACCGGCTGCACATCGAGCTGATGCCGCCCTCGGTCAACGAGTCCGAGATCAGTTTTTCGGTCAAGGACGAGAAGGTGTTTTACTCGCTGTGCGCGGTCAAGGGCGTCGGCCGGCACGTCGCCGAACACATGGTCGCGGCGCGCGGGGCGGCGCCGTTCCGCGATTTTGCCGATTTCGCCACGCGCATCGATCCCAAGGTGGTCAACCGGCGCACGCTCGAAACCCTCGTCAACGCCGGCGCCTTCGACTGTCTCGAGGCGCGGCGTGAAAAGGTGTTCGCCGTGATCGACGCCATCCTCGGGACGGCGCAGCGCACCCAGTCCAACCTTACCGACGGCATTGTCGACATGTTCGCGACCGGGACGCCGCAGGCCATCCCGCTGCCGGATCGCGTCACAGCCTGGCCGCTGGCCGAACGGCTCGAGCGCGAGTTTTCCGCCATCGGCTTTCACCTGTCCGGCCATCCGCTCGACGAGTATGCCGAGTTGTTCGAGCGCATGCGGGTGCAGCGCTGGGCCGATTTCGAGCGCGCGGTCAAGGAGGGCGGCGTGGCGGCAGGGCGCCTCGCCGGCACGGTGGCGGCGCGCATGGACCGGCGGACGCGGCGCGGGGCGCCGATGGCCATCGTCACGCTGTCGGACCCGACCGGCAGCTACGAGTGCCTGGTGTTTTCCGAACAGATCGCCCAGTTCGGCGAACATCTGGAGCTGGGCAAGTCGGTCGTCCTCGAGGTCGAGGCCGACCAGCGCCCGGACGGGATAGGCCTGAGGCTCATTGGGGCGCGCGAACTGGCCGACGCGGCGGAACGGCTCGGTCGGCGGCTGACGGTGTTCGTCGGAGAACCGGACTGCCTCGCGCCGATCAAGGCGCAGCTCAGGCCGGGCGGCGAGGGCACGGTGAGCCTGGTCGTCATTCGCGACCGCGGCGCCCGCGAATTCGAAATCGAACTGCCCGGCCACTACCGGGTGACGAGTGAACTGGCCGGCGCCATTCGCGCCAGCGACGGGGTGATCGACGCCAGGCTGCAATAGGGCGTATCGTCATGCGCGCGCGGTCGCGCCGATCATTTCGCCTGTCCGCGACGGACGGGCGCGTTGCGGACGGCTGTGTCGCTCGCCAGACTTCCCGTCGGCCCTGGCGCCCCCTCGCGCGCCGCGGTATCCGCTGCGGACAGCTTGCCAGCGTCGGGCCAATCGTCTATAGGGCGCGCGTCCGCATTCGGCGCGGACCAATTCACACGCAGGCGCGGCCGGGTCAATGCCGATCCGTCCTACCGGTGCCGGGACGACCCGGACACAACGCTTGCGGCGGCACAACCGGTAAAGGAGCCTGCAACAATGGCATTGCCCGAATTTTCCATGCGTCAACTGCTCGAGGCCGGCATTCACTTCGGCCATCAGAAGCACCGCTGGAACCCGAAGATGGAGCCATTCATCTTTGGTGTCCGCAACGACATCCACATCCTCGATCTGTCCCAGACCGTGCCGATGCTGCACCGGGCGCTGCAGATCGTCTCCGATACGGTCGCCGATGGCGGCCGCGTGCTGTTCGTCGGCACCAAGCGCCAGGCGGCGCCGGTGGTGGCCGAAGCGGCCAGGAGCTGCGCCCAGTATTTCGTCAATTCGCGCTGGCTCGGCGGCATGCTGACCAATTGGCAGACCATCTCCAAGTCGATCGCCCGCCTGCGCGAGCTCGAGGCCCTGGAAGCCGAGGGCATGCAGGGGCTGACCAAGAAGGAACGCCTCAACCTTTCCCGCGAAATGGAGCGGCTGGAGCGCGACCTCGGCGGCATCAAGGACATGGGCAATCTGCCGAGCCTGTTGTTCGTCATCGACACCAACAAGGAAGCGATCGCCATCAAGGAAGCGCGGCGCCTCGGCATTCCGGTCGTGGCCATCGTTGATTCCAACTGCGACCCGGACATTGTCGATTTCGCCATTCCGGGCAATGACGACGCCTCGCGCGCCATCGAGCTTTACTGCGCGCTGATCTCGCGCGCCGCCATCGACGGCATCTCGCGCTCCTCGAGCGCGGCCGGCATGGATCTCGGCGCCGCCGAGGAGGTGATCGAGGAGCCGGCTCTTTCCGCCGAGGATGCCCCGGCCGATGACGCCACGATGGCCGACGCGGCTTCGGTCGAACCGGCGGTGGCGGGCACCACCGTCACGGAATCGTAACGTCAGCCCGGCAAACGGGTGCGGCTGAAACCGGCCGAAACAACAAGGATTTTTGACATGGCTATCACGTCCCAGCAGGTCAAGGAACTGCGCGAGATGACGGGCGTCGGCATGATGGATTGCAAGAAAGCCCTGGTTGAAACCGACGGCGACATGGAAGCGGCGGTCGACTGGCTCAGAAGCCGCGGCCTCGCCAAGGCGGCCAAGAAGGCCGACCGCGTCGCGGCCGAAGGCCTGATCGGCGTAGCCAGCGCCGGCGCCAAGGCCGTCGTCATCGAGCTCAATTCCGAAACCGACTTCGTCGCCCGCAACGAGGCATTCCAGGCGCTGGTGCGCGCCATCGCCGAAGTGGCGCTCACGACAAACGGTTCGGTCGAGGCGGTCAAGGCGGGTGATTTCCCGGGTACCGGCCGCACGGTCGAGGGCGAGGTCACCGAGGCCATATCCAGGATCGGCGAAAACATGACGCTGCGCCGCGCCGCGGCGCTCAGCGTGCCGGTCGGCGTGGTCGGCACCTATGTCCATGCCGCGGTGGCGCCCAATCTTGGCAAGATCGGCATCCTGGTCGGTCTCGAATCGACTGGCGACAAGGCGGTGCTCGAAGCCTTCGGCCGCCAGCTCGCCATGCATGTGGCGGCTGCCAGCCCGAGCCCGCTCGCGGTCAATCCGGACGAGTTGTCGGCCGAAATCGTCGCCCACGAGCGCGCCATCTTCAAGGAGCAGGCGATGATGTCGGGCAAGCCGGCCGAGATCGCCGAAAAGATGGTCGAGGGCCGCATACGCAAGTACTACGAAGAGGTCTGCCTTCTCGCACAGACTTTCGTGATCGACGGCGAAACCAAGGTCGCCGACGCCGTCAAGGCGGCGGAAAAGGACGCCGGCGCGCCGATCAGGGTCACCGGCTTCGTTCGCTTCGTGCTCGGCGAAGGCGTCGAGAAACGGCAATCGGACTTTGCCGCCGAGGTTGCGGAAGCGGCTAACAAGAATTAGCGTTCGGCGCGCGGCGGTCTTCACGGCGGCCGCTCCGGACGGCGATCTTCGGGTCGGCTCCGTCGCGCCGGCCCATTTGCTTGGCCGGGGCGCCGGCTCCGCCCGGGCTGGCCCCGGATCAGGTCGGGCGGCAAACAAAGTGCGCGCAGGCGATTCAGCGGATCCGCGTCGCGCCGAAGAACAGGTGCGGCAATGGCGGTTTCGGACTACAAGCGGGTGCTACTCAAGGTTTCCGGCGAAGCGCTGGCCGGCGATCAATCCAGCGGCATCGAATCGGATTTCCTTAACAAGGTGGCCGGGCAGATCGTCGAACTGGCCCGGACCGGCATCGAGATCGCCATCGTCATCGGCGGCGGCAACATCTTTCGCGGCATGGCCGTAGCCGCCTCGGGTGGCGACCGCGTGACCGGCGACCAGATGGGCATGCTGGCGACGGTGATCAACTCGCTGGCGCTGGGCGACGCCATCCGCCGACTCGGTGGCAAGTCGCATGTCTTTTCCAATGTCTCCATGCCGACCATCGCGGAGACGTTCACCCAGCGGGCCGGCATCGCCGCGCTTGAAAACGGCGCCGTTCTTTTGTGCGCCGGCGGCACCGGCAGCCCATTCTTCACCACCGACACGGCGGCGGCGCTCAAGGCGGTCGAACTCAAATGCGACGTGCTGTTGAAAGGCACCAAGGTCGACGGCGTCTATGACGCCGATCCGGCGACCAATCCGCATGCCAGGCGTTTCGACGCCATCGGCTATGACGAGGTGATCCGGCGCAATCTCAGGGTGATGGATACGGCCGCCTTTGCGCTTGCGCGCGACAACCGCTTGCCAATAATCGTTTATGCCCTCGACAACGAACAGGGCCTTAGCGGCGTCCTTGGGGGGACGACGCCCTGCACAAGGGTCGGCTGATACCGGCCGGACCGGCAGGCGCGAAACAGGGGAAAGGAAAGCACCATGGCAGAAGAATTCTCGCTCAAGCACATCACGGAACGCATGGAAAAATCGGTCCAGTCGCTGAGGGACGAGTTGGCGGGGCTCAGAACCGGGCGGGCCAGCCCGAGCCTTCTCGAGCATGTGAGCGTCGATGCCTACGGCTCGAAAATGCCCGTCGGCCAGCTCGCCACGGTCTCGGTCCCCGAACCGCGCCTGCTCAGCGTCCAGGTCTGGGACCAACACCTGACCAAAGCGGTCGAAAAGGCCATCCGCGACAGCGGCCTCGGCCTCAATCCGTCGGCCGAAGGCACGGTGATCCGTGTGCCGATCCCCGAGCTCAACGAGGAGCGGCGGCGCGACCTGACCAAGGTGGCTCACAATTACGCCGAACAGGCGCGGGTGGCGGTGCGCCACATCCGCCGCGACGGCATGGAGCTGCTTAAAAAGCTCGAAAAGGACCACGGCATGGGTCAGGACGAAGCGCGCCAGCATCATGAACAGGTGCAGAAGGCGACCGATGAGAGCGTGGCCGAGATCGATGCCGTTCTGGCCACCAAGGAAGAGGAAATCATGCAGGTCTAGGCCAGTGTTTCGATCAAATCGAAGCATGTGAGCCAAGGGCATTGCGCCGGGCGCGTTCGCGTTAGGGAAGTGGTCGTCACTTTTGCGAACATGCAGGCGGGCAAGCCCCGGACCGGTTGGTGGAGGCGCGATGGCAGGCGATCTGGCGGCGGAAAAGATGTCAGTGCGGACTGACGGGTTGCGCATTCCGGGCCATCTCGCCGTGACCATGGACGGCAACGGCCGCTGGGCGGCGGCGCGCGGCCGGCCCCGCACCGACGGGCACGCCGAGGGCATCAAGGCTCTGAGGCGTCTGGTCGAATACGCGATTGCCTATGGCGTCGGCCATCTGACCATCTTCAGCTTCAGTTCGGAAAACTGGACGCGGCCGGCCCAGGAGGTGAGCTTCCTGTTCTCGCTGATGCGGCGGTTCGTTGACAGCGATCTCAAGCGCCTGATCAAGAACGGTGTCCGGGTGCGGTTCCTCGGGTCGCGCGACCGGCTCGATGCCGGCGTGCTGGCGCTGATGGACGAAGTGACGGGGAAGACCGCCAGGGGCGAGGTGCTCGAGCTTTTGGTCGCTTTCAACTATGGTGGCCGCCAGGACATCGCCGACGCGGCGCGGGCACTGGCGCGACAGGTGCGGGACCAGGGCCTCGATCCCGAAGCGATCACCGCAGAAGTGTTTGCCGCGGCGCTGGCGACCGGTACAGTACCGGACCCCGACGTGGTGCTGCGCACCAGCGGCGAGCAGCGCCTCAGCAATTTCCTTTTGTGGCAGTCGGCCTATTCCGAGCTCATTTTCATCGACACGCTATGGCCCGACTTCGACGAGAGCGCCTTTCGCGACATGCTCATCGAATACACACGGCGCGACCGGCGGTTCGGCGGGCTCGGGCAGGACACGCCATGAAAGGCCAGGGCGGCGGCCGGCGCGCATGGGTCTGGCCGTTCGGCGCCGATCTCGGGCCGCGCATCGTTTCAGCCGTCATCCTGATCCCGGTTAGCCTGTTCGGGCTCTTTCTCGGCGGCATCTGGTTCGCGCTCCTGGTCGGGGCGGTCTTTGCCGGCGGCCATCACGAGTTCCAGACCATGACCGGCGGCCGGCCCGCCCGGGTCTACGACATCTTCCTGACCGCGCTCATCCCGGTGAGCGCCCTGATCCAGGTGCTGCTCGGCGCCGTCATGGGCGTGGCCGTCATTTCCTTCGGCATTGGTTTTGCGCTTCTGGCCGGCGGCGGCCGGCGCTGGTGGGATGTGGCGGGCCTCGTGTTTTTCGGGGCGGTCGTCTTCGCCCTCATCGCCATAAGGGGCGAGGACATGTGGGGCTTTCATGCCGGACTGTTTCTCGGCGCCACGGTGTGGCTGACCGATACCGGCGCCTATTTCACCGGCCGGATCCTTGGCGGCGCCAAGCTGTCGCCCGACATCTCGCCGTCCAAGACCTGGTCCGGCGCCATCGGCGGGCTCGTCACCGGCAGCGCCCTGGCATTGCTCGTCTGGGTGCTGGCGACGCCGTCGCAATGGTGGATCGGGGCAGCGTTCGGCATCGGCCTGTCCATTGTCGGCCAGCTCGGCGATCTCGCCGAGAGCGGCCTCAAGCGCCGCTTCCGCATCAAGGATTCGGGCGAGGCCATTCCTGGCCATGGCGGGCTCATGGATCGGCTCGACAGCCTCAGTTTCGCCGCGCTGGTGCTGTTTGCTATCGGACTGTGGCACGGCGGCTGGCCGGCCATCGCCGCGGGTTTTCTCGTATGGCCCTGACCGGGGTCAGGCAGGCCGTTCATTCCGGGACGCTCCATTGGCAGTTTCTTCATGCCGTCGCGCCGGCAGGCTTGCGATCCGGCGTTGTGCAGGTAAACAAGTTTCCCCCGACAACTGAAAAGGGCGGGCAATGCTCGATTTCGCCATCTGGCTGCTGACCTATATCGTGCCCTTTGTGGCGGTTCTGACGGTTATCGTGTTCGTCCACGAGATGGGCCATTACCTCGTGGCGCGCTGGAACGGCATTGCCGTGCACACCTTTTCGATCGGTTTCGGACCGGAGCTGATCGGCCGTACCGACCGTCACGGCACGCGCTGGCGCCTTTCGGCCATCCCGCTCGGCGGCTATGTGCGCTTCCTCGGCGACCTCAACGCGGCCAGCCAGCCCGACGCGGACGCGGTCGCCCGCATCGATCCGGCGCTGCAGCCGGCCCTGTTCGTCAACAAGTCGGTTTGGCGCCGCATCGCCGTGGTCGGTGCCGGTCCGGCCGCCAACGTTTTGTTCGCCTTTCTCGTCATTTACGCCATGCTGCTCGGCTTCGGGCGCTACACCATTCCGCCGGTGATCGACACCGTGGTCGCGGACAGCGTCGCCGAATCAGCCGGGATGGAGCCGGGCGACCGGATCGTTTCGGTCGACGGCTATGCGGTGCACGGGTTCAACGATTTTCAGCGTCTCGTGTCGACCAGCCCCGAACGGACGGTGACCATCGAGGTGCTGCGGGCCGGCGAGAGCCGCGAATTCGTCATTGTGCCGGAACCGGTGCAGGTGCGCGACGCCTTCGGCAATCCGCTCAGGATCGGCAGGATCGGGGTGTCGCGCCAGACCAGCAGCGCCGATGTCGAGCTCTACCGGCCCGGCCCGGCCGAAGCGGTGGGCATGACCTTCGAGGAAATCCGCTTCATCATCGACCGGACAGCGGCCTTTGTCGGCGACTTCTTCGTCGGGCGCGGCGATTTCGAGCAGCTGGGCGGACCGGTCAAGGTGGCGCAGGTCTCGGGCGAGGTGGCCACGCTCGGCATCATGGCGCTGATCAACCTGATGGCGCTCCTGTCGCTCAATATCGGACTGGTCAACCTGTTGCCGATTCCGCTGCTCGACGGCGGACATCTGCTCTACTACGCCTTCGAGGTGGCGCTGCGGCGGCCGCTGAGCCCGCGGGTGCAGGAGATCGGTTTCCGGATCGGGCTGATCCTGGTGACGGGGCTGATGCTTTTCACCGTGATCAACGACATCGTGTGAGCCCGGCGGGTGTGGGTATTCCCCGGCTTGTTGCGCGATTGCACCGCCCACAATCATTTGGTAACCCAAGAGCGCGCGGGGCCTTGCCCTTGGTTAAAAAAACAGTAAAACAGTTCAATGGATTTAGCGTGGGGGAGGCCGTGGCCGATTCTGCGCGCCGTGCCATCCGAAACGTACGAAAGACGGTTATGGTCGATCTCAAGAAGCTGCGCTACAGCATCCTGCTCGCTCTCGGCATTCTCATGCTTTCGCCCCTTGCTGGACCGGCAGGGGCGGTTTTCGGCATAGAGGCGGCGCACGCGCAGACCATCAACCGCATCAACGTCACCGGAAACGAACGCGTCGATGCGGCGACCGTGATCTCCTACCTGACCGTTCGCGTTGGCGACACCGCGACCCAGGCAAAGCTCTCCGCCTCGACCGGCGCACTGCTCGAGACCGGCCTGTTCTCGACCGCGCGCCTCGCCATGTCCGGCTACACCCTGACCGTCAGCGTCGCCGAAAACGCCGTGGTCAGCACCGTTTTGTTCGAGGGAAATTCGCGCTTTTCGGACGCCAACCTCTCCGACATGGTCTCGCTGAGTTCCCGCGGCACCTATACCGACGCCCGCATGCAGTCCGACACGGAGACGATCCGGCTCGCCTATGACCGCGCCGGCTACAAGGGCGTGACCGTCACGGCGCGTTCCGAAACCGGCGACAACGGCCGCCTGAGGGTGATTTTCTCCATCAATGAGGGCGACCGCGTCGGCATCGCCGCCATCTCGTTCACCGGCAATTCGACCTTTGACGGCGGAACGCTCAAGAGCGTGCTCAACTCCAAGGAAACGCACTTCCTGAGCTGGCTGTTTAAGGACGACGTCTATGACGAGGACAAGCTGGCGGTCGACCGCGAGCTGATCCGGCTGTGGTATGTCAATCACGGCTACCCGGACGCACAGGTGCAGTCGGCCATCGGCGAATACGACGCGTCGCGAAAGGCCTATTTCCTCAGCTTCTCGATCTCCGAGGGCGAGCGCTACAAGTTCGGCGAGATCGGCATCGAAACCAGCATCGGCGGCCTCAATGCCGACGCCCTGAGGGGCAAGGTACGCACTGAGCGCGGCGCGGTCTATTCGCAGGACAAGCTCAAGAACTCGACCGAGGATCTGGCCATCGCAGCGACCGAGCAGGGCTTCTCGTTCGCCGACGTGCGGCCGCGCATCGATCGCGACATTGCCAACAAGACGTTCAACGTCACCTATCTGATCGACGAGGGCGCCCGCGTCTATGTCGAACGCATCAACATCATCGGCAACGACAAGACGCGCGACTTCGTCATCCGGCGCGAACTCGACTTCGCCGAAGGCGACCCCTTCAACCGCAACCTGGTGACGCGCGGCAAGTCCAATATCGAAAAGCTCGGATATTTCGAATCCGTGGAAGTCAAGGCCGGTCCCGGCAGCGCTTCCGACAAGGTGGTGATCGACATCTCCGTGGTCGAGCAGTCGACCGGCGACTACGGCTTCACCGCAGGTTTCTCCTCGACCGACGGTCTGCTCGGCGAGGTGTCGCTGACCGAGTCCAATTTCCTTGGCCGCGGCCAGTATCTCAAGGTGGCTCTGGGCGCCACCCAGTCCGGCCGCACCTTCAGCCTGGCGTTCACCGAGCCGCGGTTTGCCGGGTTGAAGATCGCGACGGGTTTCGATGTGGCCAAGTCGATCACGGACGAGACCGACGCCAATTTCTACGGTATCGACAGCACGAGCGGCAGCATCCGATTTACCGCGCCGCTCACCAGCGAACTGTCGATGACCGTGTTTGCCGGCGGCGAGTACAAGGTCTTTGCCGATGCCGATGCCAGTTCGGGCCTGGTGACCGACGGCCTGACGCGCACGACGGCGACTGTCGGCTACAGAATCGCCTATTCGACGCTCGATAGCGCAAAGCAGCCGACCACCGGTCTGGCCGTGAACCTGGCGCAGAGCTATGTCGGTCTTGACAGCAATCATATCAGCACAGACGCCAAATTCCGCTACTACATGCCGCTCTTCGAGGATTCCCGTATCATCGCCAGCATCAAGGGCCAGGCGGGCATCCTTGCCAACCTGAGCGGTGCCGGCGTTCATCCGACCGAGACCTACCGCCTCGGCGCCGGCTTGGTGCGCGGCTTCGAATATGCCGGTATGGGCGGACGTCTGGCCAGCGGCGAGGCGCTCGGCGCGACCTGGTATGCCGGCCTGTCCGGGGAGGTCGTATTCCCGCTGCCGGGCGTGCCGGAAACCTATGGCCTCAGCTCGGCGCTCTGGGCGGATGCCGGCTATGTCGGCGGCCCGTCGGCGGCCGGACCGGCCGCGGTCACCGGCATGGCGCAACAGCTCAGGTCCTCGATCGGTGCCTCCCTCATCTGGGATTCGCCCTTCGGCCCGCTGCGCGGCGATTTCGCCTATGTCCTGCAGAGCGATCCGGGCGACCGCACCCAGTGGTTCGGCCTGTCGCTGCAGTCGGTGTTCTAGCCGATACCTGGCGAAAGCAGGCGATTTCGATCGGCGGCCAAAGGGCCGCCGATTGCGTTGTGGGCCGGCGCATCGGAGTGTTGACGAGGCGCGTCTGTCCGGTTGCCGGCGCGCCAAACCTGCCGATAAGGTAGCGGGCCTTTCGTCTACGGGCGCCGTGAAGATTTGATCGGCGTCGATATGCCCGACGCAGCGGGCTTGGGAGCATCATGGTCGACACGCGCTTTTTTCCTTGTGCCGGACCGATGGCGTTCGGCGCCCTGTGCCGCGCGGCGGGCATCGCCCTTGTTGACGGGGACGACAGGTCGGCGATCGTGATTCTTGGGGCGAGCGAACCGGCCACCGCCCGGCATGGCGACATCGCCCTTGTTGCCAGCCGCAAATATGCCGGCGAGGTCGCCGGCGGCCAAGCCAGCGTCTATGTCACCGGCAAGGGGCTCGAACTCGAGCTGCCAGCCGGCAGCGCCCGCCTCGAAACCGACAACCCGCATATGGTCTTCGTGCGCATGCTCGAAGCGCTTTTTCCCGAGGTCGACCGGGCGTTGGCGCTCGACGTCACCAGGTACGCCCGTGCGCCGCGCCTGGAGGACGATGTCGTCATCGGGGCTGGTGCCGTGTTCGGCCCGGACGTCGAGATCGGTGCCGGCACGGTCATCGGCCCCGGCGCCGTCGTCGGACGGGGCGTCACCATCGGGCGCAATTGCATCGTCGGTGCCAGTTCGAGCGTCCAATGCGCCCATCTTGGCGACGGCGTGGTGATCTTTGCCGGTGCCAGAATCGGCTGCGACGGCTTCGGGTGGCTCGATCACGGGGTGACCAACACCAAGATTCCGCAGCTCGGGCGCGTGCTCATCCAGGACCGCGTCGAGATCGGCGCCAACACCACGATCGACCGCGGCGCCCTGGGCGACACGGTGATCGGCGAGGGCACCAAGATCGACAACCTGGTGCAGATCGGTCACAACTGCAAAATCGGACGCAACTGCCTGATTGCCGCCATGAGCGGCATCGCCGGTTCGACCGAACTGGGCGACAGCGTCCTGATGGGCGGAAACGCGGGGAGTTCCGGTCATCTCCGCGTCGGAGAGGGCAGCGTGCTTTACGCCCGCGCCGCCGTTTCGAAGGACTGGCCGGCGCGATCCAAGCTTGCCGGTGCGCCGGCCCGGGATATAAAGGACTGGACGCGTGAAATCGCGGCCCTCCGCCGTCTTGCAAAAGGGGATAAAACTTGAGTCTGGACCTTGACGCCGCGAACGACCCGCCCGCCGAGACCACCGAACTGTCGATCGACGATATTCTTGAGTGTCTGCCCCACCGCTATCCGTTCCTGATGGTGGACAAGATCGTCAAGATCAACGGCGACGAGTCTGCCGTGGGCATCAAGAATATCAGCTACAACGAGCCGATGTTTCAGGGGCATTTCCCGGGCAAACCGGTCTTTCCCGGCGTGTTGATCATCGAGGGCATGGCACAGACCGCCGGCGCCATCGTGATCGCGCACAACAAGAGCAAGAGCGGCCGGTTCCTTGTCTATATGCTGACGGTCGACAAGGCCAAATTCCGCCGTCCCGCCGGGCCGGGCGACGTGCTCGAGTACCATATCCGCAAGTTGCAGCTGCGCCGCAATATCGGCCGCTACGAAGCCAAGGCGATCGTCGACGGCATCGTCGTGGCCGAGGCGGAGATCGGCGCCATGATCAGTGAAGAGTGAATCCGTCTTGTCCCAATTCTTGGTTCATCCCAGCGCTATCGTCGCGGACGGCGCAAAGATTGGCGACGGCGCGACCGTCGGTCCCTATTGCCTGGTCGGCGAGCATGTCGAGCTTGCCGAAGGGGTGACGCTCATCTCCCATGTCGTGGTCGAGGGCCGGACAAGTATCGGGGCTGGCACGACGATCTACCCGTTCGCCTCGGTCGGACACCGCCCGCAGGATCTCAAGTTCGCCGGCGAACCGTCCACCCTGACCATCGGCAAGAACTGCACCATCCGTGAGAACGCCACCATCAATCCGGGCACGCGCGGCGGCGGCATGAAAACCGTCATCGGCGACAATTGCCTGTTGATGGCATCGAGCCATGTCGCGCATGACTGCCAGCTCGGCAACAATGTCATCATTGCCAATTACGGCGGCGTCGCCGGCCATTGCCAGGTCGACGATTTCGTCATTCTCGGCGGCAGCGCCGTATTGCACCAGTTCGTGCGCATCGGCGCCCATGCCTTCATCGGCGCGCAGTCGATGGTCGATGCCGACGTCATCCCCTATGGCATGGCCGTGGGCAATCGCGCCAAGCTGGCCGGGCTCAATCTCGTCGGGCTGAAGCGGCGCAAGTTCGACCGCGAGGCCATTCACAGCCTGCGCGCCGCCTATCGCATGATTTTTTCCAGCGAAGGCACGCTGCGCGAGCGCGTCGAGGACGCATCGGCCCTGTTCAGCGACGACGTGCTGGTGCAGGACGTCGTCAATTTCCTCAGTAACCGCGCCGATCGGCCGCTCTGCATGCCGCGCAATGGCGAGCCCAGCGAGTAGTCGCGGCCGGCCCGCGGAGACGACAGGGCCATGATCGAACCGGATCTCAGGGTTTTCCTCATTGCGGGCGAGCCATCGGGCGACCGGCTCGGCGGCGCGCTTTTGGCTGAGCTGAAGCGATCGGTATCGGTGGCGGCGCGCGGGGTCGGCGGCGCGGATATGCTCGCCGAGGGCCTCGAACCGCTGTTCGACATGGCGGATCTGTCGGTCATGGGCTTCATGGACGTGTTCGCGGCGCTGCCGCGGCTGCTGTGGCGGCTGGGGCAGGTGGTGCGCGCCGCGCTCGCTTTCCAGCCCGATGCGGTCGTTTTCATCGACAATCAGGTGTTTTCGCAGATGGCGGCGGCCCGTCTCAGGCGGTCGGGCTATCGCGGCGCCGTTTTCCTTTTCGTCGCCCCGTCGGTCTGGGCCTGGAAGCCGGAGCGCGCCAGAAGCATCGCGCCGCTGTTCGACGAGGTGCTGGCGGTGCTGCCGTTCGAACCGGGGGTCATGGCCGAACTCGGTGGACCGCCGACCACCTATGTCGGCCACCCGGCCGAACGGCTGATCGGCGCCGGCGGCGCCCGCAAGGACACGGGCCTTGTGGCACTTCTGCCGGGCAGCCGGGGGGGCGAACTGCGCCGCCACCTCCCGGTTTTCCGCGATGCCGTCGCCCGGCTCGCCGGCCACCCGGCCATCACCGGCTTCGTCATGCCGACGCTGCCGCATCTTGGAGCGCGGCTTGCGGCGCAAACGACGGGTTGGGCGGCGCCGGTCGATATTGTCACCGCGTCAGAGGCGCGCCGCGCGGCATTCGCGCACGCGATCGCGGCGCTGGCCGGGGTCGGCACGATCACGCTGGAACTGGCGATGATGGACGTGCCGATGGTTGGCACCTACGTTCCCGACTGGCTGCAGATGCGCGCCTACAGGCGCTGGGGCAGGCCGCTGGTGGCCCTGCCCAACATCGTCCTGTCGACGCCCCTTGTGCCCGAGATCGCACCGGGCGAGGGCCATGCCGCGCGGGTGGCGGAGGCAGTGACCCGGCTGATCGGGGATGCGGCTGCGTGCCAGGCCCAGCGCGACGGTTTCGCCCGCGTGCGCGACCAGATCGTCAACGGCCTGCCGGGAACCGGTCGCCAAAGCGCTGCCGGTCGCATCCTGGCACGGACCGGGCGCCGGATAGAAATGGCCGGCCCCCAGGAGCCGGCCTGACTGCGTGTGAACGCGAGGAACCGTGCTAGCGGCTGCCCATGTCCTGATAATCGCGGGCGATGGCGCCGGCATAGAGCTGGCGCGGGCGGCCGATCTTTTTCTGCGGGTCGGCGATCATTTCCTTCCACTGGGCAATCCAGCCGACGGTGCGCGACAACGCGAAGATGGCCGTGAACATCGAGGTCGGGAAGCCCATGGCATCAAGAATGATGCCCGAATAGAAATCGACATTCGGGTAGAGCTTGCGCTCGACGAAATAGGGATCGCTCAGGGCGATCCGTTCGAGTTCCTGGGCGACCTGCAGCGTCGGGTTGTTCTCGACGCCGAGCAGGCCGAGCACTTCGCGGGCGGTTTCCTGCATCACCTTGGCGCGCGGGTCGTAATTCTTGTAGACGCGGTGGCCGAAGCCCATTAGGCGGAACGGGTCGTTCTTGTCCTTGGCGCGGGCGACGAACTCGGGGATGCGATCGACCGTGCCGATCTGGCGCAGCATGCTGAGCGCCGCTTCATTGGCGCCGCCATGCGCCGGACCCCAGAGGCAGGCAACGCCGGCGGCGATGCAGGCGAACGGGTTGGCGTCGGACGAGCCGGCAAGCCGGACCGTCGAGGTCGAGGCGTTCTGCTCGTGATCGGCGTGCAGGGTGAAGATGCGGTCCATGGCGCGCGCCAGGATCGGGTCGACGGTGTAGGGCTCGGCCGGCACCGAAAAGCACATGTAAAGGAAGTTGGCGGCGTAGGTCAGTTCGTTGCGCGGGTAAACGAAGGGCTGGCCGATCGAGTACTTGTAGGCCATGGCGGCAATGGTCGGCATTTTCGCCACAAGGCGCACCGAGGCCGTCTCGCGCTGGACCGGATCGGTGATGTCGATCGAGTCGTGATAAAAGGCGGCGAGGGCGCCGACCACGCCGGTCATGACCGCCATGGGGTGGGCGTCGCGCCGGAAGCCGCGGAAGAAATTGTGCACCTGCTCGTGCACCATGGTGTGGCGCGTCACCCGGTTCTCGAACAGGTCGAGTTCCTTGGGCGCCGGCAGTTCGCCATAGAGCAGCAGATAGCACACTTCGAGATAATGGCTGTGTTCGGCGAGCTGGTCGATCGGATAGCCGCGGTAGAGCAGTTCGCCCTTGTCGCCATCGATATAGGTGATGGTCGAGTCGCAGGCGGCCGTCGAGGTATAGCCCGGGTCGTAGGTGAACAATCCCGTCTTGGCGTAAAGGCTGCGGATATCGATGACGGATGGGCCGACCGAACCGTCGAGAACGGGAAATTCGTAGGTCTCGTCGCCTATGGTCAGCTTGGCTACCTTTTCAGACATGAAGCATGGTCTCCTGAGGCGCCGGGGCGCATTGTACTTTCAAAAGCAGGCCGCACGGAACGCGCGGCGGCGAGAGGGATCCTTAACTTTGAGGTATCCAAAAACCGCAGCGCTGGCAACATCATTGGCATGCGCATGCATGTGCCGGGCCCGTTCGGCCCGGCTCATTTCTGGTCGGCGAGGCGGGCCAGGGATTCACTGCGGCCGAGCAGGGCCATGACCTCGAACACGCCCGGCGAAACCGTGCGCCCGGTCAGCGCCGCCCTGAGCGGCTGAGCGATCCTGCCGAGCTTGAAATCCTTCTGTTCGGCGAAGGCACGGACGACGGCGTCGAGTGCCTCGGCGGACCAGTCCTCGGCGGCGGCGAGGCGCTCGGCGACCTCGCCGATGGCAGCGCGATTTTCCGCGCTGAGGTGCCTCGCGGCGTCCTCGGCAATCTCCAGAGGCCGCGTGGCATAAATGAATTGCGCCAGATCGATCAGTTCGAGGATGGTCTTGGCGCGGGGCATGAGTTCGGGCAGGGCGGCGAGCACGGTTTGCTTGTGCGTGGTCAGGCCGGCCAGGTCGGCCTGGCGATCCGTCTCGGCGGCGGTCGCCACCATGATGTCGTAGAGCCGGGCCGGATCGGCATTGCGGATATAGATGCCGTTGAGATTGCCGAGCTTGACCAGATCGAAGCGGGCCGGGCCCTTGCTGATCGCCTCGAGCGAGAACCAGTCGACGAGCTGGTCCATGGAAAAGACCTCGTCGTCGCCATGGGCCCAGCCGAGCCGGGCCAGGTAATTGCCCATGGCCTCGGGCAGATAGCCGAGCTTGCGATAGGCGTCGACGCCGAGGGCGCCATGGCGCTTGGACAGCTTGGCACCGTCCGGTCCGTGAATGAGCGGGATATGGGCCATTTCCGGCACGTCCCAGCCGAGGCCGTTATAGATGACGATCTGGCGGGCGGCATTGGTCAGGTGATCGTCGCCGCGAATGATGTGGGTGACGCCCATGTCGTGGTCGTCGACGACGACGGCCAGCATGTAGGTCGGCGTGCCGTCCGACCTCAAAATGATGAAATCGTCGAGGTTCTCGGATTGGAAGACGACTTCGCCCTGGACGTGGTCCAAGACGCGGATCTCGCCGGAAAGCGGCGCCTTGATGCGGATGACCGGGGCGACGCCTGCGGGCGCCTCGCCAGGATCGCGGTCGCGCCAGCGCCCGTCATAGCGCCAGGCGCGGCCCTCGGCGCGGGCGGCCTCGCGCATGGCGGTCAGCTCTTCCGGGGTGCAATAGCATTTGTAGGCCTGTCCGGCCGCGACGAGCTGATGGGCGATTTCGGCGTGGCGGGCGGCGCGGGCGAATTGCGAGATCGGCTCGCCGTCCCAGACAAGGCCGAGCCAGCTGAGGCCGTCGATCAGGGCGGCGGTCGCCGCCTCGGTCGAGCGTTCGCGGTCGGTGTCCTCGATCCTGAGCAGCATCTTGCCGCCGGCATGGCGGGCATAGGCCCAGCTGAACAGGGCCGTGCGGGCACCCCCGATATGCAGGTAGCCGGTCGGCGAGGGGGCAAAGCGGGTGATGACGGGTTTGCGCATCGCGAGGAAGGTGTCCCGGACTTGGAGTTTTAACGGCCCGTTGTGTAGCATAGGCGCGGGCGAGTGCAAGGCGGCAGGTCGTGGGGGCAGGCGCGGACGCAAAGGGCGGAAAGGTCCGGGGCATCATGGCGCTGGCGCTCGGGCTGGATCCGCGCGCCTGGGCGCCAGCTCTCGCCGATGCCGCGCGGCAGGCGCTGGAGCAACGGCGCGGGTTCCTGCTGTTTCCCTTTGCCGTCATGTCGGGGCTGTTGCTCTATCGCGCCGCCGGGGCCGAGCCGGATTTTTGGATCACCGCCGCCCTCGTCCTCGTCGCCGCGGCTTGGCTCGCCTGGATCGCGTGGCGCGGCGGCAACGAATTGCTGCCGTTCCTCTGCCTTGGCCTTTGCTGCGGATTTGCGCTTCTGCCGCTGCATGGCCTGCTCAACTTCACGCCCATGCTGGCCGGCAGCGCCTATGGCGGTTTCTCGGCACGGGTCGAGGCGCTGCTCGACGCCAGCAGTTCCGGGCAAAGAGTGATCATTTCGGATATTGTCTCGCAGGACGGGCGCGAGGTGTCGATCCGCCGGGCGCGGCTGTTCGTGCGGGATGGTGCTGTGCTGATGCCGGGCGACATCGTTTCGGCGCGCCTGCGCTTTTACGAAGTGCCCGGACCGGCACTGCCCGGCGGCTACGATGCGCAATTCCGCTGCTTTTTCGACGGCATCGGCGCCTATGGCACGGCGATGGGCGCGGTCGCGGTGACCGGGCGGACGGAAACCGGGCTCGCGGGCCTGATCGCCGCGGCACGACAAGGCATCGGCGCGCGCATCGACGCGGTGCTGGACGGAAGGCAGGCCGCGGTGGCGCGGGCGCTGGTCATCGGCGACCAGAGCCGCATTCCCGAAGCGACGCGCAACGATATGGCAACGGCCGGCATCGCCCACGTTCTGGCCATATCCGGCCTGCACCTGACGCTGGTCGCCGGTGTTGCCTTCGCCGCCCTGCGTTTCGGGCTGGGCGCCTCGCACCGGCTGGCGCAGCGCGTCGCCATCAAGAAACTGGCGGCGGCGGCGGGCATGGTCGTCGTGCTCGTCTATCTCGCCCTGTCGGGCGCCAGCGTTTCGGCGACGCGGGCCAGCGTCATGCTGATCCTGGTTTTCGGAGCCATGCTGTTCGGACGGCGGGCGCTGACCATGCGCAACGTCGCCTTCGCGGCGCTGTTCGTGCTCGCCGCCGAGCCGACCGGCCTGTTCCGGCCCGGATTCCAGCTCAGTTTCGCCGCCGTCGCGGCGCTGATCGGCACCTATGAGCATGTCAGAAGGGGCGAGCGCGACCCCGGCGGCTGGGGCGGTCGCGTGTGGCGCTTTTTCGTCGGGATCGCGGTGACGAGCCTGGTCGCGGGGCTGGCGACGGCGGTCTTTGCCGCCTATCATTTTCAGCAGACGGCACCGCTCGGGCTCGCCGGCAATCTCGTGGCGCTGCCGGTCCTCGGGTTCCTGGTGCTGCCGAGCCTGGCGCTCGGCGTCGTCGCGATGTCGCTCGGGCTCGAAGCGCCGCTGCTCATGCTGGGCGGCTTCGGCATCACACAAATCCTCGATGCGGCATCGGTGATCGCCCGCGCCAGCGCCGGCATCGAGGTCAGGCCGCTGCTGTCGCCATGGGTGCTGCTCCATGCGCTCGGCGCGGCGGCGTGGTTCGTGTTCTTTGTCGGCAGGCTGCGTCTTGTCGGCCCGGCCTTGGCGACAGTGCTGATCTTGGCCTTCGGACAGGCGCCTGTGCCCGATGTGCTGATCGCCGACACGACGCAGGCGGTGGGGGTGCGCGACGGCACAGGACTGGCGCTGATGAGCGGCCGCGCCGGCAGCTTTGTCACCGATGTCTGGTCGGAAACCTACGGGCTCGAGGTGGGCGAGGGCGGCGACGCAATTGCCTGCGACGGCATCGGCTGCATCGCCACGCTGCCGGGCGGCGGCGTGGTGGCGCTCGTCAAGGACATGGCCGGCTTTTTCGAGGACTGCGATCTGGCCGGGCTCGTGGTGACGCGCCTCGCCGCGCCGATGCTGTGCCGGCAGGCGACGACGGTTATCGACCGCGACGACCTGGCACGCGGCGGCGTGACGGCGGCCTATTGGCAACCCACCAGCGGCAGCTTCGCCGTCGAGCCCTCGATCCTGGATCCCGACCGGCCATGGCGCATCAGGCGCAAGGACTAGGCTCAATCGACATACGGCCTAAAGCCTGACCGGCGTCTCGGCCTGTCCCGGCACGTCGAGCGGATAGGCAAAGACGCTGCCGGCATGGGGATGGCGCGCCAGCTCTTCCGCCGACATGTGCTGGCTGGCCGTCGTCAGATAGAGCGTCTTGAGATCGGCGCCGCCGAAGCAGGGACAAGTGACGTTGGGGCAGGGCAGTTCGACGGCGCGGTCGCGCCGTCCGTCCGGGGTGTAGCGCACCACGAGACCGGAGCCGTATTCGGCGCTCCACAGGCAGCCTTCGGCATCGACGACGGCGCCGTCGGGCACGGCCGACTGGCCGGTGAGATCGACAAACACTTCCCAGTCGCCGATGGGCACGCCGGTCCCGGGGTCGATGGCGATCTTTTCGATGCGGCGCGTCGGGCTATCGGCGAAATAGGCAATGCGGCCGTCGGGCGAAAAGCAGGTGGAATTGGGGATGCCGACGCCTTTGCGCAGCGTGGTCAGCTTGCCGCCGAAATAATGATAGAGGCTGCCGGCCGTGCCGGATTCGTCCCGGCTCATGGTGCCGATCCACCAGGCGCCCTGCGGGCTGACCCGGCTGTCATTGCTGCGCGTGGCCGGATTGTCGGCTTCAAGGGCGAGGCGCGGCGAAAAACGCCCGGTCTCGATGTCGAAGTCGAGAATGGCAGTGGCCGAGGCGACCAGCAGGCGCTTGTCGTCGACGACCGCCGCCGCCGCGACCGGTTCGCCGAAGTCGAACGTGGCGTCGATTTTTCCGTCCGGACCGGCCCGGAACAGGGTGTTGGCGTTGATGTCGAACCAGAACAGCTCGCCGCGGTCGGGATGCCAGAGCGGACCCTCGCCGAGGCTGTTGCGGCAATCGATGAGCAGTTCGGCGCGTTCGGCCATGAATCAGGTCTCCTGTTGGCGCGCCGTCACGGGCGTTTCGGCGGGATCACGCGCCTCGTCCGGCTGCATGCCCGGCCTGTAACGAGGACCGGCATTGCCGAAGCCGCAGCAAGCCGTGGCGAGCCGGTCGCGGTCAAGGCACTTTCGTCCTCATGGCGGAAAAAGCCAGCGTCGCGCCAGATCGAGCCTGGCGCGCGTCGCCGCATCGGCATCGGATCGTACAGGCATTCGCAGCCTTGCGCCAAGGTGCCGCCGGCAATTCGCGCCGGCGCCCGTTTTCAATCGACGCAAACCAGCATAATGCTGGGGCCGGCGCCCCATACTGGCGCCATGTTTCAGCCTATCGGGAGAAACTCATGGCTTCGGACAAGAAAGACAAGCAGGCGGGCAGGCTTCGGTCCCAGGCGTGGTTCGACAATCCCGACAACATCGACATGACGGCGCTCTATATCGAGCGCTACCTCAATTACGGCCTGACCCAGGACGAACTGGCCTCGGGCCGGCCGATCATCGGCATCGCCCAGACCGGCTCGGACCTCGTGCCGTGCAACCGCCACCACCTGGTGCTGGCGGACCGCATCCGCGACGGCGTGCGCGAGGCCGGCGGCGTGGTCTTCGAGTTCCCGGTGCATCCGCTGCAGGAAACCGGCAAGCGCCCGACCGCCTCGCTCGACCGGAACCTCGCCTATCTCGGCCTGGTCGAGGTACTCTACGGCTATCCGCTCGACGGAGTGGTGCTGACCATAGGCTGCGACAAGACCACCCCGGCGCTGTTGATGGCGGCGGCGACCGTCAACATCCCGGCCATCGCCCTCAGCGTCGGACCGATGCTCAACGGCTGGCACGACGGCGAGCGCACCGGCTCGGGCACCATCGTTTGGAAAGCGCGGCAGATGCTGGCCAAGGGCGAGATCGACAACCGCCAGTTCGTCGAACTGGTCGCCTCCTCGGCCCCCTCGACCGGCTATTGCAACACCATGGGCACGGCGACGACGATGAATTCGCTGGCCGAGGCGCTCGGCATGCAATTGCCCGGCTCGGCGGCGATCCCGGCGCCCTATCGCGACCGCCAGGAAATGGCGTATCTGACCGGCAAGCGCATCGTCGAGATGGTGCACGAGGACTTGAAGCCCTCGGACATCCTGACCAAGGACAATTTCGTCAACGCCATTCGCGTCAACTCGGCCATCGGCGGCTCGTCCAACGCGCCGATCCATATCGGCGCCATCGCCCGTCATGTCGGGGTCGAACTCGACATCAGGGAATGGCAGACCGAGGGACACGACGTGCCGATGCTGGTCAATCTGCAACCGGCCGGCGCCTATCTCGGCGAGGATTTCTACCGGGCCGGCGGCGTCCCGGCGGTCATTGGCGAGATGATGAAAAAGGGCCTGATCCGCGAAAACGCCCCGACGGTCAATGGCAGGACCATCGGCGAGAATTGCGGCGGCAGGCGGACCAAGCAGGCCGACGTCATTCGTCCGATCGAGACGCCGCTGATGGACAAGGCGGGCTTCATCGTCCTTTCCGGCAACCTGTTCGACAGCGCCGTGATGAAGACCTCGGTCATCTCCGCGGATTTCCGCCAGCGCTATTTGTCCAATCCGAACGACCCGGAAGCCTTCGAAGGGCCGGCGGTCGTGTTCGACGGGCCGGAGGACTACCACAGCCGCATCGACGATCCGTCGGTCGGCATCACCGAGCAAACGGTCCTGTTCATCCGCGGCACCGGGCCGATCGGCTATCCGGGCGCGGCGGAAGTGGTCAACATGCGGCCGCCGGCCTAT
This sequence comes from Alphaproteobacteria bacterium, assembly GCA_018818925.1. Lineage (GTDB taxonomy): Bacteria > Pseudomonadota > Alphaproteobacteria > Rhizobiales > Devosiaceae > JAHJQZ01. The sequence continues at coordinate 6,674 of JAHJQZ010000090.1, read as the reverse complement.
CTGATCCGCGAGGGCATCAACGCTCTGCCCTGTGTCGGCGATGGCCGCCAGTCGGGCACTTCGGGTTCACCCTCGATCCTCAACGCCTCGCCGGAAGCGGCGGCGGGCGGCGGGCTCGCCATCCTCAGGACCGGCGACCGGGTCAGGATCGATTTGAGAAAAGGCACGGCCGACATGCTGGTGCCCGAGGCCGAGCTCGCCGAACGGCGCAAGGCGCTGGCGGCGGCGGGCGGCTATGCCTATCCGGCCAGCCAGACGCCCTGGCAGGAAATCCAGCGCGGCATGGTCGACCAGCTCGCCGATGGCGGCGTGCTCAAGCCGGCGGTGAAGTATCAGCGCGTCGCCCAGACCAAGGGTCTGCCGCGCGACAGCCATTGACGGCTGTCATTTTCCGGCTAATCCAACGCTCGTCATTGCGAGGAGCGAAAGCGACGAAGCAATCCAGAAAGCGGCAAGCGCCCGCGCTTGTTGCCGTCTGGATTGCCGCGCGCCTGCGGCACTCGCAATGACGGCCGGCAGGTCGAGTTATAACCTGACGGACGGCGGCTCCGGCATGGTCCGACCGAGGCCGATCCATCGCCCGACGCTTCAGTACTTCCTCAAAAGCCCCACCAGCCGACCCTGCACCTTGACGCGGTCGGGCCCGAAGATGCGCGTCTCGTAAGCCGGGTTGGCGGCTTCGAGCGCGACGGAATTGCCCTTGCGCCTCAAACGTTTGAGGGTTGCTTCCTCGTCGTCGACCAGGGCAACGACGATCTCGCCATTGCTGGCGGTGTCCTGCTTGTGGATGACGACCGTATCGCCATCGAAAATGCCGGCTTCGATCATCGAGTCGCCCCTGACCTCGAGGGCGAAATGCTCGCCGCCGCCGAGCATTTCGGGCGGCACCATGACGGTATGCGAATGGGTCTGGATGGCCTCGATGGGCGTGCCGGCGGCGATGCGGCCCATGACGGGTACCGAGACCGGACGCTGATAGTCGTCGCCGCCATCGCCGCGTGGCGGCGGCGTTGAAACCTTGCCGAGATGGCCCTCGATAACCTCCGGCTCGAAACGGGCGCGGCGCCCGCCGAGCGAAGGATTGTGCGCATCGGGCAATTTGATGACCTCGAGGGCACGGGCGCGATTGGGCAGGCGGCGGATGAAGCCGCGTTCCTCGAGCGCGGTGACGAGGCGGTGGATGCCCGATTTCGACTTGAGGTCGAGTGCGTCCTTCATTTCGTCGAAGGATGGAGGCACGCCGCTTTCCTTCATGCGTTCGTGGATGAACATCAGGAGTTCGTGTTGCTTGCGCGTCAGCATGGCTGCCCCCCGGCAGAATCGAACAGAGACAGAACGTGTGTACATGTTCCGGTATTGTTCTGCAACCCCTGGCGTTAACGCGGGGTTACCGCCCCCAGAAATAGTACCTTGACCGGGGTGCCGGCGGCCAGGGCGGGGCTCAGTTCATGATGGACGATCAATGCGTCGGCCCGGGCAAAGGAAGACAGGTGGGCGCTGTCGGTCTCGGGCAGCGGGGCGACCAGGAGGCCGCTCTCGGTGTCGACGAGACGGGCGCGGTGGAAGTGGCGGCGCGGCCCGTTGGGGCCGAGAGCTTCGGCGAGCGGCAGGGTGACCAGGTGCGGGCCGGGATCCGCATCGCCGGCAAGGGCGCGCAGGGCCGGCACGAGCAGGGTCACGGCGGTGGTCAGGGCCGAGACCGGATTGCCGGGCAGGCCGAAGACGAGCTTGTCGCCGTGGCGGGCGAACATCAGCGGCTTGCCGGGTCGCATGGCGATGCGCCAGAGATCGGGCGGCGCGCCGAGATCGCCGAGGACCTTCTTGACGAAATCCCTGTCGCCGACGCTGGCGCCACCGGTGGTGACGATGACATCGGCATCGCCGGCGAGGGCGGCGGCGAGGTGGGCGCCGAGAACGGCTTCGTCGTCGCCGGCAATGCCGAGATCGTCGATGCGCCGGCACAAGGGCGCCAATAGGCCGAAAAGACCGGCGCCGTTCGAGGCGACGATCCGGTCCGGCCCGGGCTTTGTGCCGGGCGGCACCAGTTCATCGCCGGTCATCAACAGGGCGAGGCGTGGGCGGCGGGTGACGGCGAGGGTGCCGTGACCCGACGCGGCGGCGAGGCTGAGGGCGCCGGGCGTCAGGCGGGTGCCCTTGGCAAGCAGCGGGGCGCCTTCGGCGAAATCACTGCCGCGCCTGCGGATATGCTGGCCGGGATTGGGCCGGACGGAAAGCGTGACTCTGTCGCCGTCCGCGACGACGTCTTCCTGCATGACGACGGTGTCGGTGCCGGCGGGCAGCGGCGCCCCGGTGAAGATGCGGATGGCGGCGCCGCGCGGGCAGGTGCCGGCAAAGCCGTTGCCGGCTTCCGAACGGCCGGCGACGGGCATGGGCAGGTTCGGGACGACGGCGTCGGCGACGACCGCATAGCCGTCCATGGCGCTGGCGTCGAAGGGTGGCTGGGTCAGGCGGGCGAAGATCGGTTCGGCGAGGCAGTGGCCGGCGGCGTCGGCGAGTTGATGCTCGACCGTGCCGAGGGGCGTTGCGGCGGCGAGAATGCGCGTAAGGGCGGTGTCGAAATCGAGGAGGTCAGCCACGCCTGTAGCTGCCCGACCTGCCGCCGGTCTTTTCGACGAGGCGAATGTCGCCGATCACCATGCCCTTATCGAGGGCCTTCATCATGTCGTAAAGCGTCAGGGCGGCGATGCTGACGGCGGTCAGGGCCTCCATCTCGACGCCGGTCGGGCCGGTGGTCTCGACACTGGCGGTCAGGGCGATGCGCGTATCGGTCTCGCGCACAATGCCGATCTCGACTGTGCTCAGGGCCAGCGGGTGGCAGAGCGGGATAAGGTCGGCGGTTTTTTTGGCCGCCATGATGCCGGCGATGCGGGCGGTGGCGAGGGCGTCGCCCTTGTTGAGCGTGCCGCCCATCAGGGCAGCCACCGCTTCCGGCGTGGCGGTGAGGCTCGCGCCGGCCACGGCGCGGCGCCGGGTCGCCGGCTTGTCGCCGACATCGACCATATGGGCTTCGCCCTTGTCGTTGAGATGGGTCAGCCCGCTTTTTGCCGGTTCCGCCATCACACCTTGCCGGTCAGCAGATGCCGGGTGGCGGCAAGGACGTTGTCGTTGCGCATCAGGCTTTCGCCGACAAGGAAAGTGCCGATGCCGGCCTCCCTTTCGAGGCGCTTCAAATCCTCGTGGCTGACAATGCCGCTTTCCGAAAGCAGCAGCACGTCGTCCGGCACGCCGGCGGCGAGGTTGATCGAGGTTTCGAGGCGCGTCTCGAAGGTCCGCAAATTGCGGTTGTTGATGCCAATGAACCTGGCGTCGAGCGCCAGGGCGCGGTCGAGCTCGATGAGGTCGTGGATCTCGACCAGCGCATCCATGCCCCACTCGGTAGCAGCGTCCATCAGGTAGCGGGCTGCCTCGTCGTTGACCAGGGCGAGGATGATGAGGATGCAGTCGGCGCCCCAGGCGCGGGCCTCGACGACCTGGTAGGTCTCGAGCATGAAGTCCTTGCGAAGGACCGGCAGCGAGGTTGCGGCGCGCGCCTCGACGAGAAAGCGCCCCGAGCCCTGGAAGGACGGGGTATCGGTCAAAACGGAAAGACAGGTGGCGCCGCCGGCCTGGTAATCGCGGGCGATCTGGGCCGGATTGAAGTCGGGGCGGATCAGGCCCTTGGAGGGGCTGGCCTTCTTGACTTCGGCGATGAGCGCGTAGCCGCCTTCTTCCCGCTTCGTCTTGAGTGCGTCGCGAAAGCCGCGGGTCGGGGTGGCTTCATGCGCTTCGGCAACCACTTCGTTCCACGGCTTCTTGTGCTTGGCCGCGGCGATTTCCTCGCGCTTGTAGTCGGCGATCCGTTTGAGGATGTCGTTCATCAGGTCTGTCCGTTGGAAATGGCGATGAGGCGCGTGAGCGTTTCGCTTGCGGCACCAGTATCGATGAGGTCGGCGGCGCGGCCGGCGCCGGAGCGGAGGTCCTTGTCCTTGCCGGCGACGATGAAGGCGGCGGCGGCATTGAGAAGGACGATATCGCGATAGGGGCCTCGGGCGCCATCGAGAACCGCACGAAGGGCCTCGGCATTGTGGTCGGGATCGCCGCCCTTGAGATCGTCGGGCGCGGCACGGGTGAGGCCGGCATCCTCGGGCGCGATCTCGAAGGAGCGCAGGTCGCCATTGATGATCGAGGCGACGAAAGTCGGGCCGGTCGTGGTGATCTCGTCGAGCCCGTCGCTGCCGTTGACCACCCAGGCCGCCCGGGCCTGATTGGCCAGAAGCGCCGCCGCCACCGGCTCGACCCAGTCGCGGTCATAGACGCCGAGCAGGTAGCTGCGGACATTGGCCGGGTTCGACTGCGGCCCGAGCAGGTTGAACAGCGTCCTGACGCCCATTTCGGCGCGGACCGGGCCGACATGCTTCATGGCCGGATGGTGGGCCGGGGCGAACATGAAGCCGATGCCGGCCGCGCGAATGCAGGCGGCAATGGCGGAAGGGGTGAGGTCGAGCCGGACGCCGAGGGCCTCGAGCACCTGGCTGGCGCCGGATTTCGACGAAAGGGCGCGGTTGCCGTGCTTGGCGACCGGAATGCCGGACGCGGCGACGACGAGCGCGGTGGCGGTCGAGATGTTGAGCGTGCCGGCGCCGTCGCCGCCGGTGCCGACAATGTCCATCGCCCCTTCGGGCGCCTCGACCGGCACCATCTTCTCACGCATGATCGAGACGGCGGCGGCGATCTCGCCGACCGTCTCACCCTTGATGCGCATGCCCATCAGGAAGGCGCCGATCTGGGCCGGCGTCGCCTCGCCGCCCATGATCTGGCGCATGACGGCGCGCATTTCCTCGCCGGCGAGGTCGTGGCCATCGGCGATACGGCCCAATGCCCCCTTGATGTCCATGTCGGTCCCCTTGCGGCAATCTGTCGGTCAGGCGGCGCGGCCGAGATTGAAGTCGCGCGCGATGTTGAGAAAATTCTGCAAAATGGCGTGCCCGTTCTCCGAGGCAATGCTCTCGGGGTGGAACTGCACGCCATGTACCGGAAACGATCTGTGCTGCAAACCCATGACGATGCCGTCCTCGGTCGTCGCGGTGATCTCGAGCACTTGCGGCATGGTCTCGGGCGCGACGGCGAGCGAATGGTAGCGCGTCGCCGTGAAACCGGAATTGAGGCCGCGGAACACGCCTTTGCCGCTGTGATTGATAATCGAGGTCTTGCCATGCATCAGGGTCGGGGCGCGCACCACGTCGCCGCCATAGGCCTGGCCCATCGCCTGCATGCCGAGGCAGACGCCGAAAATGGGCGTGGTGGCACCGAGCGCGGCGATCAGCGGCAGGCAGATGCCGGCCTCGTTGGGCGTGCATGGGCCGGGCGACAGGACCACGGCATCGGGGCGGCGGGCCGCGACCTCTTCGGTAGCGATCTTGTCGTTCCGAACAACGTCGAGGTTCGCCCCGAGTTCGCCGAGATAGTGGACGAGATTGTAGGTGAAGCTGTCGTAATTATCGATGACGAGAACGTTCATCTCAAAAGGTCCTGGCGCGGATTTGGGCACTATTGGCCGATGCGTGCTTCGCCGGCATAGCGTAGCGCCTCCTCGGCGGCGCTGAAAAGGGCGCGGGCCTTGTTTTCGCATTCGAGCAGTTCGAGGCGCGGCTGGCTGTCGGCGACGATGCCGGCCCCGGCCTGCACATGGAGTTTGCCATTGGCAAGGATGGCGGTCCTCAGGACGATGCAGGTGTCCATCGCCCCGTCGGCGCCGAAATAGCCGACGCAGCCGCCATAGATGCCGCGCCGCGATTTTTCCAGCTCGTCGATGATCTCCATGGCCCTGACCTTGGGGGCGCCGGAGACGGTGCCGGCCGGGAAACCCGCCGAAAGGGCGTCGATGACGTCCTTTTTCGGATCGAGCCTGCCGACGACGTTGGAGACGATGTGCATGACGTGCGAATAATATTCGAGGAAGAACTTGTCGGTGACCTTGACCGAGCCGATCTCGGCGACGCGGCCGACATCGTTGCGCCCGAGATCGAGCAGCATCAGGTGCTCGGCAAGCTCCTTGGGATCGTTGATCAGCTCCTCGGCCATGGCCCTGTCGGTCTCGGGCGTCGCGCCGCGACGGCGGGTACCGGCGATCGGGCGGATGGTGACGGTGCGGTCCCTGTCGACGCGCACGAGGATTTCCGGGCTCGATCCGACGACGGCGAAGCCGCCAAAGTCGAGGAAATACATGTAGGGCGAGGGATTGGTGCGACGAAGGGCGCGGTAGAGCGCCATCGGCGGCAGGTCGAAATCGGCCGAAAAGCGCTGCGACAGCACCACCTGGAAGATGTCGCCGGCTCCTATGTAGTCCTTGGCCGCCTCGACCATGCCCTTGTAGGTTTCGGGCGTGGTGTTCGAGGTGATGGCGATGGTCTTGGTGTCGTGCAGATCGGGCAGGCGGGCGATGGGGCGTTCGAGCCGCGCCATGGCGTCGTCGATGCGGGCGAGGGCGGCCTCATGTGCCTGCCGCGCCGTCACGCCGGGGCGCGGATAGGCCGGGGCGGTGAGATAGAGCTCGTCCTTGAGGATGTCGAAAACGGCGAGCAGGCCCGGCCGCATCAAGAGCGCGTCGGGCTGGCCCATGTCGTCGGGATTGGCATCGGGCAAGACTTCCATCTGCCGCACCATGTCGTAGCCCA